>JAKASW010000411.1 GCA_021818875.1 Bacteroidota bacterium | reverse complement strand
CGCTCCTGAACTCCATAGCGAGTCAAAGGCGCTTGAACCTACGGACTCAACCGGTAGATCCAACGGCTGCCGCCTTCGCCTTCACGAACATGGGTTCTCGGCCCGGCTTCTAGGAGAACATCTTGTAGATGTCCTTTCGGTGAGCTATTCTTGCGAATTGCACATGGTCGCCTTCAATAAAAAGACCCACACGATATTCTCCGAGACGTACCCGATATGCCGACTTGAACCCGGAAAGCTTCTTCAGTTGTGGAATTTCCCGCAGTGACCGGGCAGACTCCACCCGGAGGATAAGTCGCCTCACGGATTGTCTTGTGACATCTGACGAGATTTTATCAAGGTCTTTCCTGAACTTGTCCAGGAATTCGACGTGCACTAGCGGCTGAGCTTCTTCATTATGAGATCGCGACTGACTTTCCTGGATCTGTCGGCCTCCTTCATCAACAGTGTCAGCCCTGCGTCCTCAAGCTGCTCGTCATCGACCAGGCTGGATTCAATTTTCAGTTTCTTGAGTAATTCGGATAGCAGCTTCAGGTCGCCCTGTGTCCGCGGTTTAACAAGAAGTGTTTTGCTCATAACGGTTCTCTTTTAATGAAAATTATCGAAAATCTGCGGGCCAAACAAGATGATGACACATGTGATCCGATCGTGGCCATTGCTCCAGAAGCATTCTTTCTTTCATCTTGACATGGAAGAAAGAACCAAAGAAAGAGTCAAGGCTGTTGAAAAAATGCCTGAAATCTTCGCTCACTTCGCTGAACAAAACGAAACTTGTCGCCTGCGGCGACTTCGAACAACGTTTTGTCCTCGACGCTCCGTTCGCTTCGATTTCCGGGCGGCATTTTTTCAAAGGGCGATCATTTGTTTTCATGAGTACCTGCCTCTGACAACCTGAGCACAATCGAATATGAGACTTTTGCCTGAGCTTTGGGAGTGGAACGAAGTTCCACGACGAAGCCGTAGGCCGGCGAAGATACGACACGTTTGTTCTGGTCAGTCTGTAAGAAGGCCGACCTCAACGGATTCAAGTTGCACAGTCTTCGACACACTTTTGCCACGCAGCTCATTGACAGGGGCGTGGATGTCTTGACAGTGAGCAAGATACTCGGACACTCCGACATAAAGACGACAATGATATATGCAAAAGTGCGACTGGAATCGCTGAGGAATGCGGTAAGATTGCCAGAGGAAAAACAATTACCGGTTAGGAAATGGTTAGCAAAACCTGATGATGAGACTGTGAAGCAGAAGACCAAGACAGAAAACGTTGAAAATGATCGAAATTACTGTGCCCGGGACAGGACTTGAACCTGCACGAGATTGCTCCCACTAGACCCTGAATCTAGCGCGTCTGCCAATTCCGCCACCCGGGCGATTATTATTTTGAAATCACATCGTGAATCCCTTTAATAGCTTTCCGAAGGAACTCTTTCCCTGCGCCTGACTTCAAGTATTTCTCTCTGTTTCTTGCTTGGCTTCTTGTCTCGAATTCCTCAAAGTGAATCAACTCAAATGGCATGTATGACCTTGTCGTCCGTTCTCTACCTTCGTTGTGTTGACGTATCCGACGGCCAAGGTCGTTTGTCAAACCTACGTAAATGTAATTCCTTCTCAGACTACTTATGCAGTACACAAAACACTTCAACGTATCTTTCTGAATCTACCGCGCCTGCCGGCAGGCAGGCAGGTCTGCCAATTCCGCCACCCGGAAGAGTCAATTTCAACGGCTTCTGAGAAGCTGCAAAATCCCACTTATTGAATCAATCTCATTCTCTTTCGCAAGACCTCTCGCCGAAGGATGACCTTAGTCCAGATGTAAAGATAGGCGGTGCGCTTTAGGAAATCAACTGCACGAAATCGTAGCCGAGCTGCTTTCTAAGTTGGGCGTTCGGTAACTCTAACGTAATGACTCCATTACGTTGAGGTAAGCCGAAAAATCCTGCAGGTCGGCACATTTGTAGAGATTATCGTTCTTGTCAAATTAAAGTAGATTTTCGTGGCAAGTCAGTCGCTCATGAGACTTTTCACTGGCATGGTTGATGCTGCAATTAAGAGTAAAAATGGAGATCAGAAATGCTGGAAGTGGAATACGAGAGATTGTCAGTTGAACATGCAAGACGAAAGGATGACATACTGAGAGAAGCAGTGAACGCGTCGCGCGATAGTGAGGGCGAGCCAGATGCTTACTTCATCATCGATTATTTGGTTGAGAGGCTACTGACCTTGAACCCTGGCTTCGATGGCCTCAGTATTTTGCAGCCCAAGAACTAATAGAAATTTGTAAAGCGAATGCAGATCGTGGCCCGATAATGACTTCTACTTATCAGCAAGATATAAAGAACTTTTATCCTGACTTGCACGAGCTCGGAATTTCGTATCTCATCGAGCCGCTCGTTGCCTACCCTTACCACCCACACTCCAACGGTTTTGCCTTCGGCGAACTTGTTGATTAGACAACCCTCAGAAATCCCGGCATATTAGCAAGACTCATCCCCTGTTTCTCACCTTACGTTTCAGATGAAACGATGAATGCTTTTTAGCCTAATCATCGATGAATCTGTCTCTTTCTATTCCTTCCGTGTGCAAGCGTTTCCAAATGCCATTCCATAGTACATTGATTCGTGCAGATCCAACCTACACCGGCTGTACCCCGATAGCAGAAAGCCGGGGGCGCGGAGAAAGATTATCCGCGACTATTCATATCGAAGACTCTCGATTGGATTCGCCGTCGCCGCTTTGATCGCCTGGTACCCGACGGTTGCAAGTGCGATCACGAGGGCAGTTCCCCCCGCAACAAGGAAGATCCAAACGTTCAAGTTTATCCGATAGGCAAAATCGCGAAGCCAACGGTCCATGAAGTAAT
>JAKASW010000067.1 GCA_021818875.1 Bacteroidota bacterium | reverse complement strand
CTTTGAATGACCGAGAGCATACTCTAATTCGATTGAGCACATCTCCACAATTTTCTTTCTTCCGTCGGGTACTGCGGTACAGCAGTCTGCCTCGGAGGAACAAAGATCATCGTACTCGAATACACCGTCAACTTTCGTGAGCGGAAAGAGCACGCAGTAGTATGGTTTAAGCGAGAAACGTTCGAAGTGCTCCTCCATCTCGGTGACCTGGAGTGAACAACGGCCGAGCCTGTCAAGAAAGACGCACTTGTCGTTGTAGACTTCCGTGCCGACATGTTTGCCGGAAGGGAAATCGCAGTCTTCCTCTTCAGTATTTTCGAACCACTTATCCCTTTCTCTTGTCTGGGTTTCATCCAGATATTTTTCAATCGTGTCGGCATTAGCGAGGATCCGATCACGTTCAACCGGGTCGATATAAACACCGTGCCTGCAACATTTCGAGGTGCAGCGCGCCGGACCGACCGGGTCCTTGAAGCCCTGAGTAAACAATTCGAGCCTGAATTTAGCTCCCGATATTTCTATTTCGCCGTTGCTCATTTCACAGTGATACGTACTTCGTCGAATCTGTCGACTCCGGCAACTCCGGCTGACGGGACTGTTCGTTTAACAAGCCCCTGGAGAACTTTTCCCGGTCCAATTTCTACGAATTTGACGATGCCCGCCTCAGACATATTTTGTACCGACTCTCGCCACCTCACCGGATTAGTCAGTTGGCGGACGAGTGCGGCCCCAATTTCTTCCGCATCCGTCACAGGTGCCGCGCTCACGTTGGCGTACACCGGCACGCCGGCATCCCTGATCCGGACGTTGTTAATGGCATTTCCCAATTTTTCTTTTGCCGATTCCATCAGTGGCGAATGAAACGCTCCACTCACAACAAGCTCTTTCACAATTTTCGCCCCATGCGACTTCGCGGCCGCCATGGCATTTCTGACGTTCGCAATGTCGCCGGAAATGACAATCTGACCAGGTGAGTTGTAGTTTGCCGGACATACGACGCCGTCCTTGGACGCTTCGCTGCAAATTTCTTCAATAGTTTTCTCGTCAAGCCCGACAACTGCAGCCATTGTTCCCGGGCGGGCCGTACCAGCTTCCTGCATCAACTTCCCTCTCAGGCCCACAAGTGAAAGGGCACTCTCGAAGTCAAGCGCCCCGGCCGCGTACAGCGCGGAGTATTCGCCGAGCGAGTGACCTGCCATGGCATCCGCATCGCCATCCGAAAAACTTCCATTCTTCGCCAGACTAAATATGATGGCGCTGTGTAGAAAGATTGCCGGCTGGGTGACCGATGTCTGACGCAAATCATCCTCCGGACCTTCGAAGCATATCTTTGCAATATCCAAACCGAGGATCTCATTTGCTTTCGCAAACATGGCCCGGGCTTCCGAGCTCGATTCGTACCAATCTTTTCCCATCCCGACGTACTGGGAACCCTGACCCGGAAAGATGAAAGCGGTTTTATACATTCCGTTGTCTTCCACCGTGGCAGCCAGTCTCGTAAAGACCATTCATGTGTTCTAACATTTTTTTACAATGCCCATTTTACCAAAACCGCTCCCCACGTGTAACCGGCGCCAAACGCGGAAAGGACGAGCGTCTGGCCTTTCTTTAGCTGCCCGCTCTGGTAATATTCTGAAAGACAAAGTGGAATGGTTGCCGCAGTCGTATTCCCGTAACGATCGATATTCAGCATGACCTTAGAGCTATCGAGGCACATCCGGTTTGCTGTTGCATCAATGATTCTCTTGTTAGCCTGGTGCGGCACAAGCCAGTCGACATCCTTGCCTGTGAGGTTGTTTCTTTCGATTATTTCGTAAGAGACTTCTGCCATTCCAACGACCGCCACTTTAAAGACTGCTTTGCCGTCCTGGTACAGGTAGTGCATCTTGCGGTCCACGGTCTCATGGCTGGCAGGGTTCAAACTTCCGCCCGCGGGCATATTCAGAAGCGGCCCGCCTGCGCCGTCGCAATGGACAATATGATCCAGTATGCCGTATTCAGTGTCTTCCCGGGGCTCAAGGAGGAGAGCGGAAGCTGCATCGCCAAAGAGAATACAGTTGGCCCTGTCGGTATAATCGGTTATCGATGACATCTTGTCGGCGCCGACCACAACTACCTTCTTGTAAGATCCGTTCTCGACAAACTGGGCCGCGGTCACGAGAGCAAAAATAAATCCCGAGCAAGCCGCGGACAGGTCGAACCCCCATGCGTTTTTGGCTCCTATCTTTTCCTGAACTACACATGCGGTCGCAGGAAAAAACATGTCGGGAGTGACTGTAGCGACAATTATCATGTCTATTTCGCTTGCCGCCATATTTCTCTTCTTGAGCAAATCATTAATCGCGGCGGCGGCCAGGTCGCTTGTAGCGCCGTTCTTGAGAATCCGCCTTTCAACAATTCCGGTCCTCGTTCTGATCCAATCGTCGGTGGTATCTACCATCTTTTCGAGTTCAGCGTTCGTGAGTCGATATTCCGGCACATAGTGCCCGACGCCTGTTATAACTGCCCTCTTGCGGGTCCCCTTCGGGTCATGTCCTGACATTTATAAAGCCTTCGCTCCCATTTTAGAAATCGAGCTCTCGATGAGGTGGGCGATATTGTGGTTCACCATCTCCTCAGCACGGAGCACCATATTCTTCACGGCAATTGTTGTCGAACTGCCGTGGCCTATTATCGAAACTCCTCTTACTCCGAGCAGCGGCGCACCACCGGTAGCCTCATAGCTGAAACCCTTCATAACCTTTCTCAAAGTTCTTGCGGCCATGGCAGCACGGATCGCCCTGAATGGATTGCCCGAAGCGTAGCTCCTGAACCTCGACCGAAGAGTTGGGAGAATACTTTCTGCAAACTTGAGCACGATATTGCCCACGAAGCCGTCGGCAAGAACCACGTCTGCCTTGCCGGCAAAAATGTCTCTGCCTTCGATGTTCCCGATGAAGTTCAGTCCGCTCTTTTCAAGGAGAGGGAAAGACGCCTGTGCCATTTCGTTCCCCTTCGAGCTCTCCTCCCCGATGTTCAACAAACCGACGGTAGGGTTCTCCTTCTTGAGAATCTCCGTTGCATAGATTGACCCCATCAAACCGAATTCAAGAATGTGCTGCGGCCTGCTGTCGGAGTTGGCACCCGAGTCAATCAGAAAGCAAACGTCTTTGACCGTAGGCAGCGGTGTGCCTACCGCGGGCCGGCTGACACCTTTCAATCGTCCGAGTATCAAAGTGGATGCTGCCATGAAAGCTCCGGTGTTACCCGCACTGACGACTGCATCGAGGTTTTGTTCCTTGTGGAGATTCAGTCCCACCGCAATAGACGAGTCCGGCTTCTGCTTCAGCGCAGCGTTCGGGGACTCGTGCATTTCTATGACTTCCCGTGCGTCCTTGATCGAGTATCTCAAACCGGAAGAGTTGTGCTTCGCTATTTCATTTTCCACGTCTTCCTTGCGGCCGACAAACACAAGTTCAAAACGGTTGTTTGATTCGCGGAGTGCCTGAAGTCCGCCTTCTACGATCCTGAGCGGAGCCTGGTCGCCGCCCATAGCGTCTAATCCAATTCTCATTTAACGATCAACCGATCCTTGCTTTGTGAAGACGGTGCTAATGAAAGCGTGTACCATGAAGAGCATCCCATTACAAAGAATGTAACGCGGCAAGGAACAGTTCCGGAAACGAAACTCGGGATGTAATGGGATTTTACCGTCCTATCAAAGGGGTTACTGATCGAAACTCGCGCGGGTAGCTTACGCGTTCCTCGGAATGAAGGTAACCCTTCCGCTGTAATATCCACAGTTGGGGCAGGCACGATGCGGAAGTTTTGGTTCGTGACAGTGCGGACATTCAGAGACTGTCGGAGCGGTCGCCTTGTAGTGCGTACGTCTCTTCGCCCCTCTGGTTTTGGAATGTCGTCGTTTAGGATTTGGCATAACAACTCCTTATGTCTTTAGCTTGATTTTCGAACATGGTTGCTTGAAAACCTCATTCGCAATCAATCTCTGATATTCAGAACGTTAGAAAGAATCAGTTTCACGGCAAACAGGATCTTCTAAATGAATCCACTTCTACGGATGACAGAACGTTCTCCGCAATATCCACATGCTCTTCAACTATTGCTTTGCCGCAGGCGCGGAGGGTTGGGTCTCTCGTCCGATTCCACGTCGCTCTTCTTGCAGCGACATTTTTCGTAGTTCAGGTTCGCGCCGCAAGTGCTGCACAGGCCCGCGCAATTCTCATTGCACAAAAGCTTGAGAGGGATAGAAAGAAGTACAAATTGTTTCACATCGTCGTCGATACCTATTTCGTTCGTGCCTCTCTCAATCACAGTAACTTCGCTTCGGTCCGCATCAGCTTCATGCTCTTTTCCGGCTCTCGTCAACCTGTCGTAGACATAAGTCATCCTGTAATTCAGACTTATCTCTTTTTCAAAGTCCTCAAGGCAGCGGTCACAAGCGAACCTGCCGGTTGCCGTGACGTGACCGGTCAGAAAAAACTGCGTCGATCTCCTCTCAAGCTCAACTTTTACAAGAACCGGCTTGATAAACCGCTCGTCCAGCCTTACAGAGGAAGGTTTCTCATTGAATTCAAACTTGTGGCTTCCTTCTGAAAGATTGGATATGTTGATTTTCATGTTGTAAAATGTCTTGAAAAAAGCATGTAAATATAACCAGAGGAAGGAAGTTATCCAAGGGACGATCCCATTCGGTACCGGTTGAAAGCCGACACACGACAGAGAGCGAATAACTCCGAAACAGTTTCATGATTTGTGGGACCCGTTCATTTCAACGAAGGGCTGGTATCGACACTCCCAAGCGCTTCCCGAAGAAATTTCAGACGAAGGCTTGACTTAAAAATCAGTCAGGGATAAATTTAGGCATCAGTATGAGATCCCCAACGTTAGTGGCATTGGCTTTATTGATGGTCGCCTTTACGACGGCGGCGACGGTGGTTTTTAAAGACATCGGTGCAAAATCTGAATCAGGCGGTGTCCTTGTAACATGGACGACGACCACGGAAGAAGGGGTAGCGGAGTTCATTGTGCAGAGGAAATCTCAGACCGACGACAGCTTTTATGGTATCAGCGGCCCGATTAAAGCAACCGGGTCGGAAGGCATGGGAAATTCATACCAATACTTCGACAATGCTGTTTTCAAGACGATGTCCGGTACTTTGTTTCTATACAGGATTTGCGCGGAAGACGAAAACGGCGTTCCAATAGGATATTCGAGTACGGCCACAACGCCTTATGGTGACTCCGGTCTATCCGGGATAGCCCAGAAGACCTGGGGCAGCATCAAAGCAATGTTTAGATGATATTGCGAAGGGCCTGCCTTCGGCAATGCCCGCCGCCCGAACGTTCATCGACGACACCACGGACGATTTCCAGATCCATTCTGAAATGGAGAATCTCCTCCAGGATCATTGCCTTATTCATCCCATTTTTTATCCTGACAACATCTGCTCACTCACAGACGCGCTCCGCGTCTCTCGATAGCCTCGGACCACTCATCCGGGTTAGTATAAAAGGCAACGTTCGTTCGATCTCCACGGATTTAAAAGGGAGTTACAGACTCAGGTATGAAAAAGTGACAATAGCCTCGGTCACAAATTCTGTTGTGTCTTTTTCTTTTTCCGATGATGGAACACCTTCCGCAAAACTTTCCCACGAAGAGTTCTTTTTTCTCTCTCCGATTACGATAGTGCCCGCCGACTCATCAAACGGTAGAGACGATTCAACCATCACAGGGGAAGGGATAAAAGTTGATTCAGAGACATATCCGGGCGACATGGAGATCATTCCAGAAAACAACGGGGGATTCAGGCTTGTGAATATCGTCCATCTCGAGGCGTATCTTCGTGGAGTTGTGCCGAATGAACTGGTGAACAACCTGACACAGGACGAATTACAGGCTTGTATGGCACAGGCGATTGCGGCGAGGAATTTTGCTTTCTACAGGATGAGCCAGATGGACACGACTGACTTCGATGTCTACAGCGACACTCGCGACCAGGTATATACGGGGATCGAAGGATACAAATCTATCACGGACAGCGCGGTTGAGATGACTCGCGGCATGATCGTAGAGTACGATGGCCAGCCCGCGCGCTGTTTTTTCTTCTCCACGTGCGGAGGCCACACTGCAAGCGTCCAGAACATCTGGCGGGGACAGCCCGCGCTTCCCTATCTTCAGGGAGTATCGGACATCAATCCTGAAACCGGAACAGCATTTTGTGCCGCCTCTCCGAAATTCAATTGGAGAACCGAATTCACCGGGCCGGAGCTCGACAAATTGGTCAGGGAGAATCTGGCAGTTGCGAGCCCGATATACGCGGGAGACCCTGTCGAAGGACGTGTGGTTAATCTGAGAGTAATTGACCGTTTGAAATCATCGAGGGTAGACACTCTCGAGATTGTGATGGATGATGGAACGCACTACTTTGTCAGGGGAGACAGAACTCGATACCTACTAAAGAACCATGGCCAAATCCTGAACAGCAGCCTATTCAAGTTGAAGATCATCAGAAGCCTGTCGGGACGAATCGAGCGAGTGATTCTGAGAGGAAGAGGAGACGGTCACGGCGTAGGAATGTGCCAGTACGGAGCCATCGGAATGTCGAAGGCGGGATACACCTACAGGCAGATCCTGGCCCATTATTATCCTGGCACAGAAGTGGTGAAAGTCTATTAGCGTGATGACCCGCTCGCTTTGCGCCTGCCTCTACAGTCTACGACTCATAGAGTAGGCAGGCTAAGCGCTATGCACACAGAGTACCGAATACCGCCGGCTCAAAATCCGCAATTCGCAATCCGAAATTGAGATGAACCTTCCCCGTATATATCTGGCCTCCCGATCACCGAGGCGACGAGAGATGCTTAGCATGGTCGGAATAAAATTCGTCCCGGTAGATGTCGAAGTAGATGAGGAAGCGCATTCCGCCGAAAATCCACGCGAGTATGTGATAACGCTTTCACTCAAGAAAGCGCGAGAGGCAGCGGATAAAACCAAGGAGGGCATCATAGCCGCGGCTGATACGATAGTCTACCTTGACGGAGAAATCCTTAACAAACCCGGCACACCGGAAGAAGCAAAAGAGATGTTGGGGAAACTGAGCGGAAGGACTCACCAGGTCTACACGGGGTTCACTCTTCTTCAGGTACCTGAAGGCAAGATGGTACAGGATTGCGGCGTTACAGATGTGACGTTCAGGAAGCTGGATCGCGAGGAAATAGATGAGTATGTGGCATCAGGCGCTCCGTTTGACAAGGCGGGTGCATACGGCATCCAGGACGATCTGAGTGCATTGTTCGTCGAACGGATAGACGGAGATTTCTATAATGTGGTTGGACTACCGCTGCCGAAGTTTTATCTTGCATTGAAAAGATTCTCAGCCGAAAATCAATGATGTTGCACAACAGGGAGCAGGCGAAATCAACCTGAGATGCTGAAAAGGCTGCGCGCTAAGTTATTCATCTCAATCGCTGTTGCAGCGCTGATCGGCGTTGCGTTTTCACTTTATGCGAACACCGAGCAGCTGAAGGAATCGATCGCCACGTTCGACTATGAAGTCCTTCCGGCGGTACTCATTCTGACATTGTTGAACTACCTGATTCGATTCGTCAGATGGGAATACTACTTGCGCTCACTGGGAATTCACATTCCCCGTGGAGAGAGTTTCGGCATCTTCATGTCGTCCCTGTCGATGTCGGTGACTCCGGGAAAGATGGGCGAAGTGATAAAGTCATATTTCCTTAAATCTCTTAGCTCAATTCCGATAAGCAAATCGGCTCCAATAGTAGTAGCTGAGCGCGTGACGGACCTTCTCGCCCTGCTGGCCATCTCAGTAGCGGGAGCGTACAGCATCGGGTACGAAAAAAAGTTGATTTTTGTTTTCATATTGATATTCGTAGCAGGAATCGCCCTGATCGCCCACCGACCTACCTCCAGACGTATCATGGTACTCCTCAGCAGGGTCCGTTTCCTGTCGAAATGGACGAAGCTGTTTGAAAACGCATACGAAAGCTCCCGTACAATGTTGACCGGTCGGGTACTGACTGTCTCAATCCTCCTCGGACTTCTCGCGTGGTTTTCCGAATGCGTCGGATTTCTACTTGTGCTGGCAGGTCTCGGGATACATCTGAAACTTCTTTCCGCCAGTTTTATTTATTCGTTCTCCACCGTCGTGGGTGCATTATCTTTTCTGCCCGGCGGCCTCGGCGTGACCGATACTTCGCTTGCCGGGCTTCTGCTTCTCGCAAAGATTCCGAAGGCGGCGTCGGTCGCTGCCACATTTATCATCAGGGCATCCACTCTCTGGTTCGGTGTCATAATTGGCGCGGGCGTGTTATCTTACATGCAGAAACGATATGCAGCTGCTCTCAAGGAAAAAATCGAGAGTAATTGACGGTTCTAATCGATACCGTTGATTGTAATTTGATGCAACTCCAGAAAGAGGAGAAAGCGACACCGCATAATGGAACGGAAGATTCGCGTATTAGTTGCAAAGGCCGGACTTGACGGTCATGATCGTGGTGCAAAAGTGGTTGCGGCTGCTTTGCGAGACGCCGGTATGGAGGTCATATACACCGGGCTTCGTCAGTCACCTGAAATGATCGTGGACGCAGCGGTTCAGGAAGACGTGGATGCAATCGGAATTAGTCTCCTGAGCGGCGCCCACATGACAATCTTCCCAAAAGTTCTGACTCTGATGCAGGAGAAAGGGCTTGGCGACATCCTGCTTTTCGGAGGAGGAATAATTCCTGACAAAGACATAAAGGCTCTAAAGAATATGGGCGTGGGCGAGCTTTTTACTCCCGGAACACTTACGTCTGAAATAGTGACCTATGTCCGCGGCTGGATGCAGGAGCGCTCTAAACGCTAAGCGCTTTGCCAACCGACCGGCAGGCAGAAACCGGAGGCTATACGGAGCGTCGGCACGCTGGTCTCACAGGAAGAACAAGTTGACCGCAGACAAAAATAAATATCTTCATAAAGACTTGACCGACAAGATCATCGGCTGCTTCGGTTTGATCTGTGTGCTAAAAGGGAGGGTATGTCAATGAAAGATGATGCGCTTCAGAAATTGGCCGAGAAACTAAACTCTCTTTCCGTTGATAGTTTCTGGGACGTCGGAAAATTCATAGTAGAGAAGATTATTCCGTACGCAAAATCGAACAAACTTTCCGAGGAAGAGCTTTACAAGCTTCTGTCGTCTTATCCCGGTTTCAAATTCCAGCCGGTCCTTCTTAAACAGTGCCAGATGTATTTCAGCTACTACCCGGACATGAAGAAGCGAAAGCTGCCGGAGAGTTTCTATTTCGAACTGGCCACGAAGGTAAGCGACGATGATCGTCGGAAAGAATACGAAAAGTCGGCCATCCAGAGCAAATGGACAATCGCGGAGCTGAGAAAGAAAATCCGCGAAGACATGCTGACCGAACGGGAGGCCGAACGGAACAAGTTCGGATTCGACCTGCGCAACACCAATGTCTGGAGCTTTGAAGTACCCGATCCGAGGTTCGGGAAGTCGGGATACAAAGGAAGAATCGCCGGACAAGTTATCGCAAATGCCCTGTACCACTATACCGATTCCGGAGCGCTCATCGTGGACCCCTTCGCAGGAGATGGCACACTCGGAGATGTGATCGACAAAGTCCGGTATTTCGGAGACCGGAAGTATAAAATGTATGCGCAGCAGCCGACGGACGAAAGAATCAAACAGAATAACGTTTTTCTATCTGGGATACCCGACGAGTCAGGAACTGCCGATTATGTGTTTTTAGACCTGCCGGATGAGTTCTACTCGACTCCAGACGACCTCACCGTCTCGCTTTCAAATTTCACGATGAGATTCAAGACGGTATTCAGGGAGACGAACAGGATTCTTAAAGTCGGGGGTAAGGTCTCAATCATCACGGCATCTCAGGCCGGCGAAGCAGGCGTCGCAGACTATCCATACGAGGTGCAGCGCACGTTTTTAGATGCGGGCTACAAAGCTGTCGGAAGAGTCTACCTTCCGGAGCGTACCGGAAAAAGGTACAGCAACTTCGAAAGGAAGCCTCTGGTTTCTGAAATGGCCGAGCTGATCACGTTTCAGAAGTCTTCCTAGCTTCCTTCCCGTATCGCCCGCTCCACTTCGTCGAATGCAATCACGCCTTCCCGAACGAGTCGGATCTTTCCAGTCGTCACATCTACGACCGTCGAAGGAATAGGTGAGCCTAACTTACCGCTGTCCACAATCAAATCGACAGAGTCAAGCACCCTTCTGTTAACCGATTCTATCGAGTCGGTGTTCGGCTCGCCGGTCAGGTTCGCACTCGTAGAAGTAATGGGTATCTTGCAGATGGAAAGGAGCTCTCGGCAGAACTGATTGCTCGAGAGGCGGACGCCCACCTTTCCGGACCGCGCGGTGAGGATCGGTGAAACGATTGGCGACGCTTTGAAGATGATCGTAAGGGGACCCGGCCAGAACTTTCGCATCAGAACCTCTGCGTCCTCAGGGACACTCCTTGCAATCTCTTCGACAGTTTCATGCCCTGGTATCAGAACCAGGATCGGTTTTGCCTTGTCTCTTCGTTTCAGCTCGAAGACCCTCTGGATGGCCTTCGCATCCATGGCGTTAGCTCCGAGCCCGTAGACTGTCTCCGTCGGGTAGACTATAACACCGCCATTTAGAATAACCTGGGCGGCAAGCGGGATACTCTCGACCCTGGCCGCATCCACAATCTTAGGCATCTGCCGCCTCAAGCAGTGCCAGTGCTTTTTCAACCACCATATCGGGTGCAATCTTTTTCATGCATACAAATGTACCGATCGGACACCTTCGCCCGCCATGCAGCGTACATGGACGACAGCTCAAGTTTTCCACCTCAACGACCACAGACCTTTCATGGTACGGATAGAATCCGAAATCTCTGACAGTCGGGCCGAAAATTGCAACTGTCGGGATGTTGAATGCCGACGCTATGTGGACCGGCGCAGAGTCGTTCGCGATCAGAAGCGCCGCCCGCCGTATCAATTCTGCTGAACACATAACGGATAGTTTTCCTACACCTGAAACAATCCTCTTATCGTGTGGATCGAAGGCACTTACAAAAGGAGCGTCTTTTTCCCCGCCTATGATTACGATATTTTCAAACTTGGCCAGCATTTTTCTTGCGACCTCGGCCATCATCTCAACCGGGTATTGCTTCGTCGGCCAGACTGTTCCCGGGGCAATTACAAGATACGGAACGGCAATTCCGTTTTCACTCAGGAATTTGTCGACCGTACTCCTATGTGTAGCAGTAGGAAAAAGGTGGGGTTCTTCACGGCGTATGGGAATACCGAGCGGACCGAGCAGCGACAGGTCTCTTTCGATTTCATGGACTCCGAACTTCCAGGGAACCACGTTGGTGAAAGCCTTCTTCAAGGCTGAATTTCTGAAGCCGACTCTGACTTCTGCCTTTGTACTTCGAGACAGGAGGCAACTTCGCAGCGAGCGATGCGGACAAAAAACATGGTCGTATTTGCTTTTCCGGAGAGCGCTGGCAAAGGCAAGGAACGCCCGCGGAGATTTCTGGCTTCCGTGCTTGTCGTACACGATTACATTTGTTATGTCCGGATGTGACTGCAGAATTTCCACCGTACCCGGAATTGAAATGAAGTCGATCTGCACTTCGGGGATGGATTTTTTCAAAACCTGAACGAGAGGAAGAGTCAAAATGACGTCGCCAAGAAATGCCGTCTGGATTACGAGCGCTCGCTTCATCTATTATTCTTTATTTCCCGAAGCGCCTCATCGAAAGCGGGGACATGTTTGAATCGCCTGTGGAACCAGAGCCACATTTCAGGGTATTTCCTGATGTAACTCTCAAGCATGGCAACATGGCGCTGGGTTAGTTCTTTGACCGCCTGTTCTGAGTCAGTCTCCAGATCGTCATATTTAATTTCATGAAATTCAAAATTGTAATTCCCATCGTTCAATCTTATCAGGAAGCCCGCAATGATTGCTGCCCGGGTTCGGAGAGCAAAAGTTGCAGGCCCCTGGAAAGTCGGTACATCAATCCCGAAGAACCGGGCAGTCCCGCTCTCCCTGGCAGCACTCTGGTCTGCCAGGAGAGCCACGATCCCGTTTGATTGCAGCCGTGAAAGAGTCGGCCTAATCGAATTCCCCATCGGGACTGTTGAATTCCCGAGAAGCGAACGGTATCTATCCGCCAATTTATCTACGGCTTCGTTGTGAAACGGATGAACGATAATCGCAGGCGGCTTTCCCGTCAAGGCGCCGAAAGAAAACGCGGCAAGTTCCCAGTTGGAAAAGTGTCCGCTGATCATTACGACACCTTTCCCGCGCTCAAAGGAAGATTTTATGAGCTCGTCCGTGCCATCCTGGAATCGAACGATCCTTTTCAAAATCTCCCTCGTCAATTTCGGGAAATAGAGAAACTCAAAAAAAACCGTCGCAATGTTTATGTATGATCCGGCCAGGATATGTTCAAGCTCTTCCCGGCTCTTATCGGGGAAACAGAGCCTGAGATTGGCAAGAGCCACCTCTTTTCTAACCGGGATATGACGGTAGAAGAATCTTCCGCACGACCGGGCAAATTTCCGAACTGTACCCAAAGAAAAACGTCGGAGAATAACCCCGACGAATCTAATGGCTCCGGATTGAAGATGGTCGGAGAGACTCATTCTATTTTGAATCCGACAACTCTCTCGTTCTCTACGCACACTACCAGGTAGCCTTTGTAGACTGCTACTGAAGTACGAACACGTCCTTTCAAATCTATCTTCTGCTCTACTTTTCCGTCGCTTTTGTTAACGACATACAAATTCTCATCAAAGCTTCCGAAGATGACCTGGTTCCTGGTTTGCACGGGTGACGCGATTATCGGTCCGCCAGTGCGGACCACCCAGGCAATCGAACCGTTACTTTTGTTAACGGCATAGAAGTTTCCATCGTTGCATCCAAAGTAAACCCGTTCCTTGTCAGCTATGGGCATTGACAGTATTTTATCGCCGCCATTGTATCGTAGTACATTGAAGACCTTGTCACGACCTGAGGAAGGCTTTGGAAGCTCATACGACAACTTCCCCATCTTAGTCAGCACAAGGAGCTTTCCTGCGTTGCTTCCAACGAAGATGAGAGAGTCGCCGACTGACGCGGAGCACCATACCGGCGAGCCGGCGTTATGTTTCCAAATGAGATCCCCATCAAGCGGACTCAATCCGTAGATATACCCGTCGTCGCAGCCAACCACACAAATACTATCACACAAAGCGGGAGAGGTTCTGAAGGCGGCATCAAAATGTTTATGAAAGACCTCCCGTCCGGAGGCCGGGTCAATCCTGTAAACATCGCCGCCGACCGTTGCAACGTAAACGGAGCTATCGAAGTAAGTCGGAGCCGATTCGACATCCGAGATTCGTCTGTTCCACACGATTTTCCCGGATTCCAAATCGTAGCCGAAGAGATTGTACTTTGCCTGGGAAGATGCAACCACCATCAAATTCCCATAGATAATCGGCGGTGAAAAGATGGCCGCGCCGAAAATTTTCGAACCTATTTTCTTTCCGTTCCTGATGTTGATGGAGGCAACGCCCCCGTTAAGCGTCCCCACAAAGACCGTTCCGTGTTCCACTATGGGTGAGTAGTCGCCGAATCCGGCTCCGACATTTGTCTCCCATATTTTCTGCAGCCGCACCGAAGACAGATCAACAGCTGAAGTATGAGACGCACTCCTGCCGAACATCGGCCAGTCAGCAGGCGACTCCGGAACCCCCTGTGCAAATCTCAGCGACGAACACGAGACGAGAGTAAGCGCACTCAGGAAAACTATCGGTATGACGGAATTGTGGAATAATGAGATAATGCCCTCGCCTCGGAGTTCGCGCATTCCGAACGCGGGCTGGAAATTATGCGACACTGGAGCTTTGCTCATGCAGTCTCCGTTCTTCGGAACCACGCGGAGGTTAATCCGACCATTATTGTTACGAACGCTCCGATCATCGTGTACCATGTCCATGCTATGTGCGTGAAAAAGAAGACATAGACGAGTATCGCCAGACCTGCAGTAAAGCCGATGATTGCGTCCTTCTGCTGCGGCTTCTTGAAGAGAACGCCCAGGAGAAAAGTCCCGAGCAGGCCGCCGTATGTCACCGAAGCGATTGAGAGAGCGACTACGATCACTGCTTCGTTAGAATGAATAAAGATAAATGCTGTTCCCACTAGTATCACTGTCCAGATGAGACTGAAGAGTTTTGACAGCTTCATGTCTTTCTTTTCATCACTGTGTTTCCCGAAATATGGCTTGTACAGGTCGATAAGTGTCGACGATGCAAGTGAATTTATCGAGCCGCTCAGGGAGCTCATACCGCTGGCAAAAAGCCCCGCGACTATTAATCCGCTGACACCGCTCGGAAGCTGTTCCACAATGAACTTCGGGAAAATCTGGTCACCATCCTTAAACGGGAAAGCATGGTAGAAAGTGTAGAGGACAACTCCGATTATCAGGAAGAACAGGAATTGGAGGGCAACGAAAAAGCCGCTGGCAATGACCGCTTTCTGGCTGCTTTTCAACGAATCCGTGGAAAGAAGTCGTTGTACAATCAGTTGGTCTGTACCATGAGAGGCCATCGAAAGGAATGCGCCACCCAGAACGCTGGCGATGAACGAGTAGTCGACGGTGAAGAAGTGTGCCAGTCCGCCGGAGAATCCCCAGTGTATAAACTGAAACTTGTCTTTTGCCATCGCCGTGGCGACGACTGTGCCCCACCCGCCCGGGATGTGGGACAGCATCACATAGAGCGCGATCGCCGCACCGCCGATGTAGACGAACATTTGAATCACATCGGTCCAGATTACAGCCTTTATGCCACCGGTGTAGGTGTAGACAAATGTGACCGCAGTGATAACAATTATGGAAATTGCGTAGACCGTCACCGCAGGGTAGCCGCTGAAGATCTTGTACCCCTGCAAAATGATTGCGAGAGGAATTGCCATCGTGAAAAGCCTTACTCCGGTAGCAAGAGTCCGTGTAACTATGAATACGACCGAGGCATAATTGCGGGTCTTTTCGCCGAAGCGGGTCTTCAGAAGCTCGTAAGCCGTCACTAGCTCGCCACGATAGTACGACGGCAGAAACAGGAATGCGACAGCTATGCGGCCGAGTATATAACCGAGAGCTATCTGAAGAAAATTGAGATTCGTGAGATACGCGAGCCCGGGAATCGAGATGAAGGTGATGGTGCTTGTCTCGGTAGCAACAATTGCAAAAGACACCACGAGCCATGATATCTTTCTTCCCCCAACGAAATAGTCTTTTGTATTAGTCTGTTTGCCGCCTGTCAGCACACCGAATACAGCCACGCCGATCAGATAAACAATAACAATTACATAATCTATTAACTTAAAGCCCATCAGACCTCCGGGGGATTAATGTGAGAGTCGGTAAGGATTCTGGACTAGTCCGGGGATTCCAGTCCAAGCAGCGTTCGTGAGTGACACGTGCTGGACGTACTTTTCAGCCGACCGTATCGGGCGTCGCGTGGATCCTGAAAACCTTTTCCAGTTGTGTTATCCTGAACAAGTTTCGTACATCTTGATTCGGCACTATGAGATGGATTTCGCCTTTGAGTTCCCGCATCATTCTCTCGGCAACCAGAAGCGCACTCAGCCCGGATGAGTCGCACGACTTCACGCTGCTCATGTCCACGACAAGTTTCTTGATCGGGGGTTTACAAATTACTATAAACTCTGCCTTCAACTGAGGGGATACTTGAGTATCGAGCCGCTCCATGTTCAGCGTAAGGACGGTGTGTCCCCTGTGAACTTCTGTTTCAATCGGTTTCTTTTTCATTTTTCTTTAAACATTCTAATTGTGTTCTTGAGACTTTCGTACGCGTCTTTCATATCGGCTCCGCTTGCCTGCCTGACTTGCAGATCGTAAAACCGTTCACTGTTAGGCTTCGAAAAGCCGACAGTCATCTGGGCATCCGACATGCGGCAGAGGTACGACATGAATATGTCTTCCGAAAAGCTAAGGTCAAAGGCCAAATCTATCTTCTCACTTCGCAGACGCGAGATCAGATCATTTGATGGAAGCTTAAGAAAGTTTGCATCCTTCTGCGAAAACGAGATCACTTCACTCCTGTAAGTTGCGAGCTCGCGCATGTTCTCCGTGACGACGAGGACGATCCTCCCGAAGTATTTCATCAGCGACTCAACGACCGACCTTGCCAGGTAGAATTCCATGCTCATCCTCGGCATAAGAAACACGGCGGTCTGAGATCCTTTGATTACCGCGTTGAAGTTTATGACTCTGTTATATTTTCTTGTTCTACTGACGGCATAACTCGACGCCATCATGTCCATGATGCTCATTAGTTCTTCTTGCCGACAAGTTTGAGAAAATCCGATTCAGTCAAAGTGGGAATTTTCAGTTCCTCGGCTTTGTCGTATTTCGATCCCGGGTTCTCGCACACAACGACGTAGTCAGTGTTCTTGCTTACCGAACCGGT
>JAKASW010000066.1:9290-16637 GCA_021818875.1 Bacteroidota bacterium | reverse complement strand
CGACAGAATCACGATTGGGGAACGAAGCATCGACTCCACAGCCTCAGAAGTCTCCCAGGTTCGGAAAGCCATCGATCTGCAGGTGACTCTCGAAAGGGAGCGGAATAAAACATTCTACTCCAGGGACTCTCTTGCGCTGCAAAGCCTATTGCAGAGCCTTCCGTTTAAGCTTTCATCTGCAGACCGCAATTATCTCGTGGAGAAGTCCCGGAAGAATCGCTACTTCCTCAGTACGCTGGGCCAACTTCAGCCGTCAATCGTCGCGTCCATAACCCGTGATTATCATACCGGGATTCTCGACAGGCCTCGAAGTAAGATCAAGTCCGATATGATCGTAGTCAGGAAGAATAACTCCGAGACCGCGTTGTCCACGAATTCAGTCATGACGATACAGGACGTTTCGAAGGAACTTGCAAAGACGGTCGAAAAATCTTTGAAGGACGACTCAACCGCGGCGCGGCTGATTTCGGAGGCGATCGTATCCGGGCTATTGCCCAACCTTCTATATAACCGCTCTCAGACGCAACGCGAGATAGATGCGGCAGTCGAACTCGTGCCAAGAACAGTCGGACTTGTCAAAGAAAATGAGAGAATCATCGGAAGACATGACCGAATAACGTCTGAGATAAAACTGAAATTGGATTCACTTGAGAGAGCTCTTCGGCAGCGTACCGGGACTACCGACCTTATTTTTCAGTTTCTCGGAAGACTTTTGATGGTGATCGTCATCGTCGGACTCCTTACCATTTATCTGTTCGTTTTCAGAAAGAAAGTTTTCTACAGCAACAGGATGCTCGCGCTCATCGGTGTGCTGCTCATCTTCGAGTCCGTGTTGATGTTCCTGGCTTTCACGATACAAACAAACCTTCCGCTTCAATACCTGGTGCTTATCCCGGTCGCATCCATGATACTGACAGTCGTATTCGACTCGCGGCTTGCGTTCCAGGGAACGATTGCAATGGCCCTTCTCGTCGGTGCGACGAGAGGTAACGATTTCGGTGCGGCGTTTGCCGCATTGAGCGGAGGCGCAATTGCACTTTACACCGTCCGGGACATCAAGAACAGGACACAGATTTTCAGAAGTCTTGTGTTTATTTTCCTCGGTTACGGAATTGCGACCCTCGCGACATCTTTTCAAAGAGCGGAAGACGTTTCGACGATCCTCACGGAGTTTTCACTCATCGGTGTCAACGCGATCCTGTCTCCGATAATTACATTCGGGCTGCTCATTTTCTTCGAGCGGGTTTTCAACATCACTACCGACCTGACGCTTCTGGAACTCTCGGATTTCAACCAGCCTTTGCTGAGAAGGCTTTCACAAATGGCGCCAGGTACATTTCACCATTCCATAATCGTCGGCACGCTTGCGGAGAAGGCTGCCGAGGCTGTTGGCGGTAATCCGATCCTTGCCAGAGTAGGCGCCTATTACCATGACATAGGAAAAATGTTGAAACCCGAATATTTCATCGAAAATTCGATGGACACGACCAAATCAAAGCACGACTGGCTTCCGCCGGACATAAGCGTGCAGGTCGTCGTGTCTCACGTTAAAGATGGAATTGAGCTTGCCAGAAGGCACCATCTCCCCCAGAGAGTCGCGGATTTCATCCCGATGCACCATGGTACTACCCTCGTCGCGTATTTTTATGGCAAAGCGATGAGGCGGCCGTTTGCTAAGGGAGATGTCAGCGAAGAGGATTACAAATACGACGGTCCCAGGCCAAATTCGAAAGAGACCGCAATCGTTATGCTTGCCGACTCGGTGGAAGCTGCAACGCGATCTCTACAGGATAAGTCGCTTGAGAATGTAGAAGCGATGGTAGATGCAATAGTAAAAAGCAGATACGAAGAAGGACAGCTCGACGAGACGAATCTGACCTTTGCCGACATCACGAGGATCAAGGAGAGTTTTCTGAGCGTCCTGTCGGGAATCTATCATCAGCGGATTGAATACCCCGGGCAGAAGGATAAACTTGCGGAAGAATTGGCAGGTGGATCAAAGTCCGCACAAGCTGAACAGGTAAGCAGTGCGACGGAGACTGATGAGATCGGGACGCCTGGCCCGAGTTCAACCGGGGAAACGGGTGCTGCAACCGGACCTCCGCCAAAGAAAACAAGGAAGCGTCCTTCCGATCCTACGGGCAGGCGAGCACGCAGCAAATGAACGCTTCTTCCGGAAGTCACGGTTCTGCCAACCTGAATGAAAAGATTTCTAAGGAACTTGACCTTTTCTTCGAGTATATGAAATTCGAAAAAGGGCTTGCCGACAACAGCCTGAATTCATATCGAAGCGACCTGCACCGATATGCAGGATTCATGGAATCTGGAGGAGCACGAGGCCTCAACGAGATTTCAAGGGCACAGGTAAGAGTTTATTTCAAATCATTGTTTGACACAGGTCTTAAGCAAAGCAGCTTAGCAAGAAACTTTTCGGCGGTGAGAAATCTCCACAGGTTTCTTGCATCGAGGAAGTTGTCGGAGATCGATCCGACGGAAAATCTTGACCGGCCGAAACCGACAAGGAAACTCCCGGTGGTGCTGAGCATCGAGGAAACGGAACGTCTCATAGCTGCCCCCGACGTAAAATCCGAACTTGGTGTGAGAGACCGTGCCATCATCGAGACGCTTTATGCCACCGGAATAAGAGTAAGCGAGCTTGTTAGTCTCAAGAAAAGAGATTTAATTAAAGGCGACAAGTTAGTTAAGGTACTCGGCAAAGGATCCAAAGAGCGGATCGTGCCGATTAATGACGCTGCCCTCGACTGGATCGAACGGTATGACGCCGGAGTTCGATCTAAGCTGATGAATAAGCATCGCGGAGACAAACGGCTCAATGCCAGCGACGTAGTATTTTTGAACTTTCGCGGAGGAAAACTTTCCCGCATTTCCGTCTGGCGGATGCTTCAGAGATACTCGCGAGATGCCGGAATCAAGAAACATCTTCATCCTCACACGCTGAGGCACACTTTTGCTACTCACCTGCTCGAAGGAGGCGCCGACATTCGGGCGGTACAGGAGATGCTCGGCCATAGCGACATCGGAACCACACAAATATATCTTCACCTCGACAGGAATTATCTAAGAGAAGTGCTGGAGAAGTACCATCCAAGAGGGAATGCCCCGAACTTAGTGAAAGATGAACATGCTTAGTCAAATCTTCAATCAAATCTACATATTGCCAATTTTGCTTTTCTCTGTAATCATACATGAGATTTCCCACGGGTATGCGGCTCTGAAACTCGGCGACCCTACTGCTCGCGATTCCGGCAGACTCACCCTCAACCCCATCCCCCACATTGATCTGTGGGGTTCGATAATTGTTCCTCTCCTTTCACTTCTTATGGCGGGTCAGATTTTCATAGCCTGGGCGAAGCCGGTACCGATAAATCCGTTGAACTTTTCAGACTACAAACGGGATGAGCTGATCGTCTCGGCCGTCGGACCGCTCTCAAACCTCGTCATGGCTTTCGCCTGTACCATGATAACGATCGGACTTCTTCAATTGCAGCCTATTCTCGGCGCGGCAGCAGCTTCATCGCCTCTCTATGTTTTTCTCCTCAGAATGTTTTTTGGGGGAATTTCACTAAACGTGATGCTTGGCATTTTCAACCTCGTGCCGATTCCCCCGCTTGACGGATCCCATGTTCTCGAAGCGTTCCTTCCTGATTCGGTGGCGGCATCTTACAGCAGAATCGGTTTCATGGGAATTCTTCTCATCGTACTTCTTCTGCAAGTACCGGCTTTCACGGGCATCTTCAATGGCGTGATCGGGTTGTTTTACGACCCGCTCAGGAACCTGGTGATGAGCTTCGCGGGTAATTGAATGCTCATTTTACAAATCGGCAATTGGTTATCCTTAGAAATGTTTGAGCACGGATCAAACGAATTACGTCCCCCTTCATTTTGAATAATCACGAATCACATCTGGAACTCGTGCCATTGGTCATGTTGATATTATTGGTGATATTAGTGTTCAGAAACCCTGGTCATGCTAGCTTGAAGCAGAATAATCCAAAATGATAGTCATGAAATTCGGTGGGACCTCTGTCGAGGATTCCTCCGCGATCCTGAGAGTAATTGAAATAGTTAAGTCGGAGCTTTCAAGAAAGCCGGTCGTGTTCGTTTCAGCCTGTGCGGGAGTGACGAACCAGCTTCTGAGAATTGCTAATCTCTCCGCAGATAGTAAGAAAGGCGAAGTCGACGATCTGATTTCCACTATTAAGACCAGACATGAAAAGCTTGTCGACGAATTGATCTCTTCCGAGCTTCCGAAAAACTATCTAAAAGGGAAGATTTCCGTTTATGCTCATGAGCTCAGAAATCTTTCACAGGCGATAGCCATCCTTGGAGAGGCAACGAATGTCGCACGCGACGCACTGGCCGCTTATGGGGAGCGACTTTCGTCCATGATAATCGCCCAGGCGATGGAGGAAAAAGAAGTAAAAGCTACTTTGGTCGACGCACGGGAATTCATGATCACGAACTCCAACTACACCCAGGCTGTGCCTATATTCGACAAGGTGGAAAAGAATGCGAAAGAATCGCTGATGCCGCCAATTTTACAGGGTTATGTTCCTGTGACACAAGGATTCATCGGCGCGACGGAGAAACGAATCACAACGACCATCGGGAGAGGCGGTTCAGACTATTCTGCCGCACTTATCGGCTCGATGCTGGATGCGGATGAGATACAAATCTGGACCGACGTGGACGGCGTACTGACCGCCGACCCCTCTATTGTCAAGGATGCGCGGAGAATCAAGAAAATGACTTTCAGCGAGGCATCTGAGCTCTCGTACTTCGGAGCCAAGGTACTCCACCCGCTTACAATTCTTCCGGCAATCGAAAAAGACATACCGGTCTATGTCCGCAATTCACGCAATCCTTCCTATCGTGGTACGCTCATAACAAAGAGAGAAAAGTCCGACTCGAGCGTTGCGAAATCGATCGCATACAAAGAACACATAACTCTTGTCAACCTCGTGTCAAGCAGAATGTTCCTCGCTCACGACTTTCTCGAAGAGGTCTTCGAGGTGTTCAACAAGTATAAGACGATCGCCCACACGGTCGCCACAAGCGAGGTCAGCATCTCGGTGGCGGTCGACGACACAACCAACCTCGACGAGATGAAGAAGGAATTCGAGAGGTTCGCAGAAGTCTCGTCATCCAACGGCAAAGCCATTGTGTGTGTTGTCGGGGAAAATCTCCGAAACAACCCTGGAATAGTCGGGCGCATTTTTTCCTCTCTCGACGGAATAAGAATAAACATGATCTCACTTGGCGCTTCGGAAATAAATATCGGATTCGTCGTGGACGAGAACGATATCGAGCCGGCAGTGAGGGCTCTTCATGACGAACTCTTCTCTAATCCATTGTCCCCCGGTTTGCCGAAGGAAATCTTCGACTGACCATCAGCAAACCCAGCAATCGAGATGACAAGCCAAATCAGGTACGACAATAATAGCCTCTACATAGAAGGACTACCCGCGACAGCGTTGGCCGAAAAATACGGAACTCCGTTGTACGTTTATAGTGCAAACCAGGCCGCCGACAACTACAGGCTGCTCAGGGATTCCTTCGATATCATTGACGGAATTCGATTTCTTTATGCACTGAAAGCGAATTCAAATCCTGAGATCCTCAAGCTGATCTCAGCTCTCGGGGCCGGCGCGGATACCGTATCAGCTGGCGAAATCTTCCTTGCATTGAGAAGCGGGTTTGCACCGGAGTCGATCTCACTCGCGGGAGTCGGAAAAACAGATGATGACCTGGATTTCGCGCTGACCCGTAATATAGGAACCATCATAGCAGAGTCCGATGAGGAGTTGCAGGTCATTTCACAGAGAGCGAGCAAAATTGGGCGTACCGCCCACGTATCGCTGAGAATTAATCCGGATGTTGATGCTCGAACACACCCGCATATATCCACCGGTCTCAAGGATAACAAGTTCGGCATCAACATAGACCGCGCTTTGGATTCGGCGAAGGTTGCGGCAAATTTGAAAAACGTCGAGTTCGCCGGGATTCATTCGCACATCGGGTCACAGATTACCGAGGTCGAGCCATTCGCCGAGGCAGTTCGATCAATCGCGGAGTTCGTCGATAAACTCGGAAAGGAAGGAATACGGGTTTCTCAAATCGACCTCGGCGGCGGAATCGGGGTAAGATACAAGAATGCGCTCACCCACGATCTGATCCCGGTTGAAAATAACAGTGAGCACCCGATAGATCTTCGTTCTCTATCTCAGGTCATAAAGAATGGATTCTCATCCCTGGACTGTGAATTAGTGATGGAGCCCGGCCGCTTTGTCATTGCCGAATCAGGTGTTCTGCTGACGCGAGTCCTCTATAGAAAAGAATCTTCGGGAAGAAAGTTTGTAATTGTAGATGCCGGGATGAACGATATGATGCGGCATGCACTCTACTCGGCGTACCATCAAATAGCCCCCGTTGAGCTTAGTGTGGGCAAATCCGTGATGGTGGATGTAGTTGGTCCGGTATGTGAATCGACAGATGTGTTTGCGGTGCAGCGGGAAATGCCAGAAGTAAAGAGAGGAGACCTGCTTGCGATTTTGACGACGGGTGCCTACGGATATTCCCTCTCTTCCAATTATAACTCAAGGTTGAAACCGGCTGAAGTACTTGTCGACGAAGATTACGCGCGAGTCATCAGAGATCGTGACACAATGGAAGATTTGGTATAGAAACTAGGCCAGACGACTGATGCCGGGGTACGCAGTTATTCCTTCAGCCACTTCATGGCTTCCGCTCTACTCGTGAAACACCTGACCGGAAACCCCCTGTTCTCCGCCGTAATCTGAAGGAAAGAGTCGTTCTCAAGATTTTCGGGAAGGTCTAAGAAGGCCGTTTTGCACGCGCGGGAATCTGAAGGAAGCCTCTGGACATGCAGGTAACAATCAACTACACCGAGGCGCCCTTTCAGCGCTGAGATGTCTGCGAGAACCCGAGTCGCCGAATGCTCCTTGACCAGTCTCGACATCTCATTCTCCAACGAAGCTGCGTTTCTATTCGTCCATCTGCCCGTTAGAAGAAGGAGTAAGATGCCGTCTTCATCGTCGCGACATTCGATATTGAAATTTGCCTGTGCTTCGCTGCTTAAGGGAAATCCATCTAGATTGGTCATGTTTCTGAAGTACGTAAGGTCCATCGAAAAATTCTTCCCAAAAGGGTTTGATAAGTTGCCATCACTACGCTCAACTCTTGTAACGTGCAGATCGTTAAGCTGTGGTTAATTGTAGTAAATGAAGAGTTAAAACGATGTGACGAAGGACAACCTGCAAATTTTTCTTACCGGCGCCAGGCGGGTTAAACATTCAGTAATGAATT
>JAKASW010000066.1:0-9280 GCA_021818875.1 Bacteroidota bacterium | reverse complement strand
GTTGACGGCGGACTCTCACCAGTGAGCCAAGCGACGATGGATCAGAGATGAAGGCTGGTCCGAAAGAGTTCCTATCTCTTCAGAAAAATGGTGAGAGCCGCCAGAAAAATCAGCGACTGTGCCACTAAACCTATCCCTAGACGCTTGAAGTTTAGGCGAGTCTCCTTCGAAATCGTTCCGGCGACAACCTGTACCAGCATCGGAACGAATCCGACTAGCACCCATAGGCTGAAGAAGCCCAGCATTCCGGTAACGAGCAATGAAGCAACGAGCAGGACATGATACAGAATCGATGCGACCAACGACCCTCTTGCGCTCCCCTTCCGAACCCCTTTTGCCTTGAGAAGTTCAATTCTCGATTTTACGTAGAAGACGCTGCTTCCAAAGAAAAGAAGATTCAGCCAGTACAGGACAACTGCCTCCGTGCCAATGTGACCGGTTATCGTGTAGTATGCAGCAGGCGCCGAAAGTGTCAGGGAGACAACTACGGTGAGTTCGTTTGCCATCGATCGCTGCTCGCGATCTACGAAGTTTCTTACGGTGAAGAAGAAGAATCCAAGCTCTGCCGCCCCGAACGCTACCAGCCATAACCGCCTATAAACGAGTACGAGGATCGATGCGAGGATTAACGCGAGAAAGGAAATACCCAGCGCCCATACAATGTCCTTGCTCCGGTCGGCTCTTCCCCTTGCTATCGTCACAATCGGTCGGTGAACTAGATAGAGGAGTCCGAACGAGAGGAACAGTATGAAGAACGAATACGAAAAGCGGTTCATGACGGCGGCAGACAACATTGGGACGGTCCACATTGCCCATGCACCATGTTCTCTAGGAATGAATTCTCGCAATGCCATTTCAATTCATCTCAAAAGCTGTGGCTTATCGATCGGATGTTCTTGAACAGACTTAAGTATTCACTTCCCGGGATTGAATTCCGCCAGTAACCTAATCCCACCGCCAATCCAATAATTCCGAAATAGATTGTGAGGAGAATGAATGCGTACTGTCTTTGTGATAATCCTTTCAGGTGCGGAGTCACGGAAAATTTCAGCGTGTCCTTTATCGGACAGACTTCCACGCATGAATAGCATCCTGTACACTCGGCTGAGTTCACCGCATCGAGCTTGTCCACCGGCAACGCCGACGGACATACATCCGCACACTTCCCGCAATCGATGCAAGTTTCCTTGATGCGGTGAACCTTGAGCGGGCTCAAAAGACCGGTGACCCCGAGGAGTGCACCATACGGACACGCAAAGCGGCACCAGAAATTCTTGTAGAACAACGATAACAAAATGAGGGCACCGATGACCAAAAGAGAAAACGTTGATATATGCTCGAAGAAGAGATACAACTTGACATCGGCCATTTTGTTGTAATCGGATCCAAGAAAGCGACCGAGTTCCGTCACCGACAGCATTGAAATGGAAACCAGAAAGAAAGCAAGCAGCACGTACTTGAGCGAGCGAAGTGGTACATCGATGAATCGGGGAAGCGTGAAGTTCCGCTTGAATAACTTTGCACCCAGCTCGTGCAGGGATTCGGACACGAGTCCGACGGGACAGATCCAGCTGCAAAATCCCTTTTTCATCGTTGCTGAAATTACGATCGCTGCGACGAGTATGAAGAACCCGGCAGGGTGGATCCGCCTTACTATGCCGGTCAGAAGAAAGTATCTGAGACTCATGAGCGAACTAATCGGCAGAAATCCCTCGACGCTGGGCGGACGGTAAGTCGCGATGCCATGTTGAAGCCCTGATACGAACAGAAAGAAGTCTACACCGATCCAGAGAGTCACTACCGCGAAAAAGATCTGAACAAAGCTTCGATCCCCTGAGTTATGATTCTTGCGGATGATCGACTTGTCAACCACTTTCTTAAATGTCCGCCCGTCCTTCAGGTGAACGGTCCTGACGGCACCGGGGCGAACAAATTCGGATGATTTTATCTTATATTGTTCCATAAAAATTAAGCAAGCCTCAGTTTCAATCGAAGTTGCTTGCTTGAACTTATTTCATTTGAAATGTCCGTGATTGTCCTCGATACAAGCATATGATACACATTCTCTCGCAAACCGCTCCACTCTTCGTGCACCGGACACGGGTTTGCACTTGAGCATTTTGGAAAACCGAGAACGCACGAAGTAAAAAGGTCAGTCCCGTCGATTGCCTCGACGATATGGTACAGTGAAATCTTTCCCGGAGGTTTTGCAAGTCGGAAGCCGCCCTTAGGCCCCTTCTGCGAGGCGAGTATTTTCTGCTGGACGAGAAGCTGCAGCGTCTTACCGAGAAACGGCATCGGAATGCCGAGACGATCGCTAATCTCGATTATGTTTGTGTACTCACTCGTCGGGCGGGCTGACATATAGAGGATCGCCTGGAGCGCATATTCACATTGCCTGCTGAAGATCAGTGACATATATCAGACCTTTATGTCTGAATATAAACTCCCTTTAATAACTGAGTCAAGTCAGGATATCTTGGTGTTAGACCGGGAACCTAAAACCTTCCCATCCTTTGGAATCCTTCGGCAATTCCTTCGATTTTTTGAAACACCAAACAGGCTATGAGTTAAAGTCAAATCCTCGATTAAATTTCTTGACTTTCCTGACACTTCACGATAATTTGAAGTCCGATTCCTTGCTCTCGCTTGCCTGAGGAATAGGACAGAATTCAGGTATATTCGGCAGGAACATGTTTGCCAAGTACGTTCTGTTTGGAGACGTGGACGCAGAGTCCCCTTCCTCACAAATTGTACCTCCATCTGACGGGCACCCGAACCAATCAGTCCGATGATCGGGGTTCTCGTCCGCGTTTCTGAGCGATACTTAGTAGGCTTTCGATAGCCACAGAGAGGCATTCATTTAAATATAGAAGGGAGGAGTGTTCATGGGATATAGTGATGCATTCGTATCGGAGGAAGTGCGGGCACAATCTGAATGGGGTGGTTTGACCATCAAGCGACTTTTCGCAAAAGAGGGAATTCATCCGTTCGACGAGATCGTCTGGGAAAAACGAACCGCACTGATCTCCAATGAGAAGGGCGAAGCGATTTTCCAGCAGGACGATGTAGAAGTTCCGGATTTCTGGAGCATGACTGCCACAAACGTCGTCGTGTCAAAATATTTCCACGGTCAGCTCGGCACGCCGGAGAGAGAATGGAGTGTAAAGCAACTGGTGGATCGGGTCGCACGCACGTTTACCAGCTGGGGTATCAAGGGAGGGTATTTCGCTTCCTCGGGCGACGCGGCTGTCTTTTATGATGAGCTCGCCTATCTCCTCGTTAACCAGTACGTCTCTTTCAACAGCCCCGTCTGGTTCAACGTCGGAATTGAAGAAAGGCCTCAGTGTTCCGCGTGCTTCATCAACTCCGTCAGAGACACAATGGAATCCATATTGGATCTTGCCAAGACAGAAGGGATGTTGTTCAAGTGGGGAAGCGGTACGGGCACGAATTTCTCCAGCCTTCGCTCGTCTCGCGAAAATCTATCGGGCGGTGGTACGGCCTCCGGCCCTGTATCATTTATGCGCGGGTTCGATTCCTTCGCAGGAGTAATTAAATCCGGCGGCAAAACTCGCCGCGCCGCCAAGATGGTGATCTTGAACGCAGACCATCCGGATGTTCTGGACTTCATCAGGTCCAAAGCCGATGAAGAGAAGAAGGCGTGGTCGTTGATCGACTCCGGTTACGATCCCGGTTTCAACGTCCCCGGCGGGGCATACGACTCGGTACAGTTCCAGAATGCAAACCACAGCGTCCGCGCGACCGATGACTTCATGAAGTCCGTTCTCGAAGACAAAGAATGGAACACGAAGAACGTTATGGATGGAAAGCAGGCCGGAAGCTACCGTGCGCGCGACCTGATGCATGAGCTGGCAGATGCAGCGTGGGTCAGCGGCGACCCCGGCATGCAGTTCCATACCACGGTGAACAATTGGCATACGTGTCCAAACACCGCTCCTATAAATGCTTCCAATCCTTGCAGCGAGTACATGTTCCTGGACGACAGCGCCTGTAACCTCGCGTCACTCAACCTGATGAAGTACAGAAGAGATGATGGTTCATTCGATGTCGATTCTTTCCTTCATTCGGTTGACATCACGATCACCGCACAGGAAATCATCGTCGGTAACGCAGGTTACCCGACGAAGCCAATCGAGAAGAACAGCCATGCCTACCGTCCGCTCGGAATAGGATATGCCAACCTCGGAGCTCTCCTTATGTCTCTCGGCCTCCCGTACGACAGCGATGGAGGCAGAGCCTACGCAGGCGCTATAACCGCCCTTATGACAGGCAGGGGATACCGGCAAAGCGCAGTTATCGCAAAGTCCATCGGTCCATTTGAAGGCTACGAAGCAAACAGAGAATCGATGCTCGGTGTAATCCGGAAACACAGAGCCCACATCGACAAAATTGATTCCGATCTCTTACCTGGCGAACTTCTTGACGCTGCCAGGAATGTTTGGGACGATGCGATGACAATCGGGAAGGAATACGGCTACAGAAACTCCCAGATTTCCGTCCTCGCTCCGACGGGTACAATCGGTTTCATGATGGATTGTGATACAACAGGCGTCGAACCCGACATTGCCCTCGTTAAATACAAGAAGCTCGTCGGCGGCGGCTACATGAAGATAGTGAACAATACGGTCCCGCTAGCACTGAGGACGATCGGGTATTCCCCCGAACAAGTCGACGAGATTGTTAAATACGTCGACAAAAATGGTACAGTGGAAGGATCCCCGCACCTCAAAGAAAAACACCTGCCGATATTCGATTGCGCATTCAGGGCAGTCAACGGAACGCGTTCGATTCACTATATGGGCCACATAAAGATGATGGCTGCCGTCCAGCCGTTTTTGTCCGGCGCCATCTCTAAGACAGTGAATCTACCGACGGATGCGACGCCGCAAGACATCGAGCAGGCATATATCGAAGCATGGAAACTCGGGCTGAAAGCGATCGCCGTTTATCGGGACGGTTCGAAGAGAACGCAGCCCCTCAGCACGAAGAAAGACGAATCAAAGTTGGAAGCAACCAAAACGGCATCCCAGCGGTCATCCGTCATGCGGAGGCGATTGCCGGATGAGAGGCAGGCGGTTACACACAAGTTCAGCATCGGTGGTCACGAAGGATATATAACCGTCGGACTTTACGAAGACGGCAACCCGGGCGAAATCTTCATCACAATGTCTAAAGAAGGCTCCACGATAAGCGGGCTCATGGATGGTTTTGCCACAGGAATCTCGCTTGCCTTGCAATACGGTGTACCCCTAAAGGTGCTCGTGGACAAGTTCAGTCATATGAGATTCGAGCCGTCCGGATTCACGAACAACAAAGAGATCCCTATCGCAAAATCGGTCCTCGATTACATCTTCAGGTGGATGGGATTGAAGTTCCTTCCCCGGGAAGATCAGCCCGCTTCGGTAGTCATGGATTCCATCGCCGCAGAGCCGAAACCGGACGCGAGAAAGGAGTTCAACATCTCGCTTGAGCAGGCTGAGAAGAAGGTATTCCAGGAACAGGCAGATGCTCCACCGTGCCATGAATGCGGCTCGATAATGATCAGAAGCGGCTCATGCTATAAGTGCCTCAACTGCGGCTCGACAAGCGGTTGTTCATGATTGTACATTGACCTCCTATCACGCCGCCGGGTGAGATTCGCCGGCGGCTTTTTTTATTGCAGAAATTGAAGGAAGACATTATGTACGTTTTGTTGGCTTTCGTCGTTAGTCTCCAGATGGCACAGTCGCCACGAGCCGGTAGAATTCCTGCCGGATGCGACAGTATGAGCATCATCAGCCATCTTGTGAATTGGGGTTACAGAAAACCCCACCGCCCGCGAACGATCGAAGCGATAATCATCCACTCTTCCTACAACGCAGCCAGCCCGGATTCATTCAGTCTGCAGGGCGTCCTTCGGGAATATAAAGATGCCGATGTGTCTCCACATTATATCATTGACAGGAAGGGCAATATCTATCGGCTTGTAGCGGACAAAGACATCGCCTACCAGGCTGGCAAGAGTCGGCTACCCGACGGCAAAACGAATGTGAACGAGGTATCTATCGGCATCGAGATCATAAACACGATGAGAGATTCGCCGACGCAGGCTCAGTACATCTCACTTGCGAAGCTCGTTCACTGCCTCCAGAGCAAATATCCGATCAAGTACGTACTTGGCCACAAGGACATTGCGCCGGGACGAAAAACGGACCCGTGGAATTTCAACTGGAAGAAATTCCGGGCTCTACTCGCCGGTCAAGAACAACCCAGGAAAATTTGATTCCGGTTTTCGCTGGAAAGAGCGACCGGATCAGTCTAGTTTTGAAAGCGATCGCGATGCATGTGTCCATCATGCTCATGATGGTGGTGCATCGTTGGGCCTTTTGTAACAGGTAATTTATTCTCGGCGGCAAGTTTAACCGCTTCGACAACAGGTATTCCCTCTGTAATGCACACTTCGACGTTGAACCTCTCTGCAATCTGGTACGCATGCGGGCCAATCCCGCCGCAGATCATCTTCCTGGCACCGGCTTTTGCATTGTCCCGGATGACAAGATGAGGGTCGAGCGTTCCGTCATTTGCTTTCGCTTCCAGTGCTTTTGTTTCGTCATCATAGACAAGGAAGAAAGGGGCTCTTCCAAAATGCCCGCTCACTCCGCTTTCGAGTGAGTTTCCTTCAGATGCTATTAGATATTTCATAATTATTCCCTTGGGTTATTAGGTTATACCGCCATCTGCATCATGGCTTCGTCTTCCATCGGCAGGCAGGTCGCTTCCTCCGAAATCAACCCGATCTCCGAAGCGATGCAATTCAATCCATCTTTCATGACTGTGAATTTCCATTCATCTTCGAGGAGTCCGGCAAGATATTCGCGCCAGCCTTCCCTCAACGGGAGAGCGGAAACGAATCTTTTGTAAATGTCCGGGGTATGGCCGTAAACGTAGATCAAATCTTTCAAAGAATAATTCATCTTTTCTAAACTATGAGGTATGGCGACGCATTTTTGTGGCATCAGCGGGCAGGTGATCGAATCGCGTTGCGACGAGAACTCGAAGAACTTCCTGCACATGGAGCAATAATACTTCCCGGTTGCCTTCTCACCGATTATGTCAACCTCGTCGAAAAGGATGTTGTGCGCCAGGCCGAGTTCATCTCTCAAGACCTCGACGGCTGAGCCGAGGATCGGAAACAGTTTCTTTTTCTCCCAGACCTTGTTCAAGTCGGTGAGCACGAAGACGATGCCATTTTTGGTGACTCGCTGCGCAGTTTCGCTGCCGCTGACCGTTATAATGAAACTCTTCAAAGTCTGAAGAGGCTCGCGTTTGTAATCGAATTGCCATTCATTGAGAAAACTGAGATATGACTCTGCCCACTTCCTCCCGATCTTCTCGGATTCGCTCCCCGAGAGATAGTTCATCATTTTCTGCGGAACTTTCGGATAGAACAGACCAAACTTCTCTATGCTGACGGTCGACTCCGGCCGCATGACCTCTACCGGTACCGGAGTATTAATGCACATCTTAGGCATGTAAGGGCATACCGGCTTGTCGATGTCAAAGAGAAGCTTGCAGGTTACGCACCAATACTTGTTGGAGGCGGAGTAGAGGCCTGCAGGCATCTTTCCGACGCGCTCCATGATAGACTTTTCGTTCATCATCATAATATTTGTCGCTCCATTGGTTTCATCTTTACAGTGCCAGCCACCTCTCCTCCCCTGACGGCTGCATTATCAGTTTATGGATTTGATGCCACAAGATGAAAAAAGATGCTTGCGTCGTCGGACGAATCTCCACGGTTTCCAGTTTCCCCGCCGGCTGCCCGACAAACGGATGATTCTCATTTCGATTGATATCACGGCAGCTGCTGTTGCCAGAGACGCGGCCGCTATTGCTTGCCAGATCTCCATGTCAACCTAATCCTGCAAAAACTCAAAGAGGGTCAAGCAGACCCCAGCCGCCGCGATGAACGGCAGACCTCCACAACCGCATTTCATCTTACGAACCTATACTGGTACATCGGCTTGTCATCCGTTTCCGGTCTAAAGTCCACGAGTCTCAATTCGGGTCCGAAGAAATCCTCTATATCCTGCCTCGTCTTCTTCATTGGTCCAACAAGGCTGAAGTCGCGCGAACTCAAGAGCCTCACTTACAAAATCGACGGCGGTTACAGTGAGCCCCTGCTGCGCCATGAAGACGGAATTCACTCCAGTTCCACAACTTATGTACAGAGACTTGCCCGACACCGCAAGCGACTGAACCGCATCCTCCAGAAGATCAGGGACATTGTCCCGATGTCAGTGGATCCGGGACTCATCTTTCGCCCGGCGATAAACCGTCTTGTAGTATAATTCAAAGTTACTCACGCCAATCACGCTTGCTTCTCTTCAGCGTCTGCGCTTTCCTGTTCCCCTTCGTGCCATCTTCTCCAGCGTTCCCAGTGACGACGGTTGCCGTAGAAAGGTTTCGGTCTTCCTCTGAACCCACCGAAGAGGATGCGTGTCAGGATAAGCAATCCAAGCGCTTGAAGAAAGCTGATAGCCTTGAGCCCAAATATCGCGGGCAACAGTGCGTTCCACAGAAGCATGGTTACCAAACTTCCGACGGCCAGGAAAAGGAGAACAAACGGCAGTCCGAAAATGAACCACCATCCTTTTCTTCTTCCAAATCGATCACTTTTCCTATTCCAGCTACACATCTTCTTTTAACTCCTCATAAAGATTTTTCAAACGTTTTCTCAGGTACAAAACCGCATATCGTTTTCTTGAGAGCAGAGTGTTTAGCGGCTCGCCTGTCTTTTCCGAGATTTCTTTGAAACTCAGACCTTCAAACTCATTCGTCTCAAACACCTCTCTCTGCTCGTCAGGCAATTCATCGAGTGCGTCTTGAATCTCGTCCCAGAATTGATTCTGCCAATACACTTCGTCCGGAAGACCACCGAGGTCGGGTACCATTTCTTCAAACGACAAACTTTCTGCCGATTGATCTCCGGGAATCCTGATCTTTATCTTGCTAAAAGCATCAGGTTTCTTCTTTCTCCTGGTGTCGATTATCCTGTTTTTCGCGACATGCATCAACCAGGCAGACACGCGATCCATGAATTTGATGCTTTCGAATGAGCTTGCAAATTGAAATAGTACGTCCTGCAGTATATCTTCAGCTTCTTCTTTCGTAGGCACACTCCGCCTGATGAAGCTAAAGAGCTTTCCCTTTTCTCTTCTTATTCTCGCATCTAGTTGCTTCGAAGTAGCAGCGGTCAATTCTGTCTGTGCCTCTG
>JAKASW010000065.1 GCA_021818875.1 Bacteroidota bacterium | reverse complement strand
CGCACTCGTGGATGACAACTCCAATCGGACATCCCCTCCAAACGACAGGAAACCGCCGAAGCCGTTGTATGCTATTTTAAGGGTTGGGTCCTGGTCACGCGGGGCGGGATAAACACGGGCGGATGTGACATAACCTATGAAGCCGCCAAATTCAAGCCTGTATTGAGGCGTCGATACTTCTTCTGAGGACTGGGCACGGACTTCCGAGATGCAAAAAAAATATGTGATCGAGAAAAGAGTAATTAGGGATACAACTGCTCTCATCTAAAGAATCGTGCCCGATTATCCACAATCGAGGCACTCTTTTTGAGATTCTGCAACCAGTCGCTGACGATCCTCTGCTTCATCTGCTGCATCTGCTCCTGCATCAAGGTCATCTGCTGGATCTTGAACGATGTGGAATCGAACGGTGTCTTGCTCAAAAGCTGAATAAGGTAAACGCCGGCTTTTCCTTCAACGGGCTTTGATATCTCGCCGGGTTTCAGCATTGCAACCTCGGCCATGAAAGCGTAATCGAGTCCAACACCGGGCACGTAAGTAGCCGGCGAAAACTGGCCGGTCGTGGAGTAATGAAGTCGTGGATCAAGCTGGACTAATTTGTCGAGGCTGTCGGACCTCGTAAGCTTCTTCTCCAGTTGACTCGCATAAGAAACCGCATCGTCAAACTGCTTCTTCCGCACGAGGATGCTCCTGATCTGAGGAGAAAGCTCACTGAAAGGTGTCACACCGGCGTCCTTTATATCACTAATCATGAAGACGGCTTCACCCTGGCTTATGGTGGTCACATTACTGATGTCTCCCAACGAACCTTTGAATGCCCAGGTGGCAGTCGCGGGATTATTGCCCACACTCGGGATGTAGCTCCCTTTTTGAAAGGGCGGGGTTTGATGAACCGCCACGCCGATTGTGTTGGCAGCCTTGTTGAATCCATCCTGCTTTGCGATGTAAATGAAATCCTCCGCATGCTGCTTGATATCTTCCTTAGTCTGCTCCGAAGGCTTGATGCCCATCTTTATGTCGGCGATCTTCAGCTCACGCGAATCTTTTCCAAGGATCTTGATAATATGGAGACCGAATTGCGTCCTTACCGGTCCGACGACCTGGCCGACCCTACCGCCGAAAGCAGCCTTTTGGAACGGCGCAACCATCATACCTTTCCCGAACCAACCGAGGTCGCCTCCACGAGAGGCTGTACCAGGATCCTGAGAATACTTTTTGGCCAGGTCGGCAAAATTGGCACCCCCTCTTGCTTCCGCTGCTATCTTGTCCGCGAGCTTATAAGATGAAACGGAATCCGGACCCGGAATGACATGGATAAGTATATGAGCAGCGTGCACGAACTCGTTCTTGCCGTTCTCCTCATCCATGACCTTGATCAAATGAAAGCCGTCAGATGCCAGGAATGGACCGACGATTTCTCCTTTTTTCGCTGCGAATGCCTTCTCCTCAACGGTAGGCCCAAGCTCACCATGGCTCACAAACTTGTCGTTGTAAGGTGTGTCGGAGTACTCTTTGACCAGATCCAGGAAGTTTGTTCCGGCATGTGCAAGTGCGGCGACTCGCTCTATCTCGCTCTTGACCTCAGAGGAATCCTCTCTTGAGGCCACGATCGGAAGCACAACAAACTTCAGCCTGCGAGTTGGCTGGGTCCTGTAATCATTTTGATGAGACGAATAGTAATCTCGCATTTGCGATTCGGTGACCTGTATCGTGGAATCCGGAAAGAGCACGGAGGCTGGAAAGAGAACGTAGGCCGCGTCAAGCTTCACGTTTTGCTGCTCAAACTGCATTCTTAGCGTGCTCTCTGGAACTCGCACAGCACTGTAAAGACGGCTCGCGAGTTTCTCCTGCATCCTTTGTTGCATCAGATAATCTTGCACACTGTTCCAGAATTGCTCGACCTCGGGCCTCGTCGAAGACAGTGCTGCATGAAGGATTTGATAGTTGATGTGACCCGTCGAATCTTCGAATTCTTTTTTTATCGGATCGGGCAACGTCTCAGGAGCGTTTGTAACCCAGTTGACAATTTCCTGATCGGTAACGACGATGCCGAGTCTCCGAGCCGCCTGCTTCAACAGGATCTGATTTACCATTTCGTTCCATACTTCATCACGAAGCTCAGTCATTGTCTGTTCATCGGGTTCCTTTTTCGTGCTGGCCCTGTATTGTTGAACGGCGTTGTTAAGCACTTTCTCGAAATCCGGATATGTTATCTCCTCCCCGTTGACTTTTCCGAGAACGTTGCCGGTATATTGCATGTTATTGCGGCCGGTTATATCCATGCCCCACTCGAAGACAATCATAGCAACGAAAAGAATCGCAAGACCGACTAGAATCGCGGGCATGTTTTCCCGCATTTTGCTCATTACTGGCATATTAGGAAGACTTCCTCTCGAACGAAACTCTCCGCTTTCCGCGGATCAGATCATTTTTGTTAAACTTAGCGGCGGTTCTTATATCAATGCAAACGGTCAAGAGAGACATATACTAGCTGGTCCGTTTGAAATCAGGATTCGGCCCTGTTCTCGCATTTCCCGACATCGAGGCGCGAATACCGCATTGACAAAAAATATAACCGGAGAAGCCCTGAAAATCAATTTACAGGCGACTCCAAACGTATGGGCTGAGTTATCAGGTTGGCACTATTGCCACGAACTTTAGCTCGTGGGTCAACGGCCGGACGCTTCTTGGGTTTTAACCCGAAATTGCGTGGCGTCAAGGGCTAAAGCCCATTCGGTGGCAGTATCTGTACACGACCTGAAGGTCATGGCCATTCTCTTGCTACTACAAGCGAGCGGTTGCCTTCGAACAATGGCTCCACATAATTCGAAGTAACCAATAACAACCACAATGAAACACTCTCGATTGATCCTTCTACGGACGCTTTGCGCATGTGCAAGTGAAAGGTCGCTGAAACCAATCCGTCCGCAGGATACATGCGGTATCCAGCCTAAGGAAAATCCTGGCTGTTCCTAAGCACTTCCTCAGCCTTCTCCACTTCCTCGCACGGCACCATCAACTTAATCTCACTTGAATTAAAATCTTCACCGGTTTCGATAGGCTCATATTCCGCATGTCCCCTGTCCTTCGACCTACGGAGATGAAACAGTTCCGGATGCAGGCCGGCTTCCTCAAGCCGTGACTTCACAATTTCCACCTTCGCTTCATCGTCGTTCCCAAAAACTTTGACCATCCCCTCATAAATCTCATAGTCGCTGTGACGATTGCAGAGAAAGATTCCATCGATGTCAGCCCCGCAATCATCACAACACGGCACGCCACAAACGATGCAGACCCCTTCCGCTTCAACGCGTTTATGCTTGTCACAAAACACACTGTCTGAAAAGATCGAGCCGCAGCGCGGACAAAAATCATCATCGTCGTTGACGGGATTGCCGCAATTTGAACAGGTGACGCCTCCCGCTTCGTCGTTTTCCAAAGTTGATTCGATGTGCCTTTATCTGCCGGTACTATTTCCCTCCCGTGCTTCCGCCATCTCTCCTTACTGGCACAATCCCTGCCATGTCACCGATGACATTGACAAGCTCTTGGTTGGCAGGAACCACGATCTTTGTATTTTGTTGAAGCGAAGCCTGCACAGTTTCGAGTCGCTTCAACAACTGAGCGTTTCCGACAAAGTACTGGTTGGCCGCTTCGTTGACGAGTCTGATTGCTTCGGATTCGCCTTCAGCTTCGAGTATTTGAGATTGCTTGACTCCCTCAGCCTTCTTAATTGCTGCCCGCTTCTCACCATCGGCTGAAGTCTCTGCTGCGGTCGCAAAATCTATGGCGGCAATCTTTTCATTTTCCGCTTTTACTATTTTGTTCATCGTCTCCTGAACATCCTCTGGAGGATCGATTTCCTTCAGCTCGGCCCGCACTATCTCTATTCCCCAGCTCCCCGTCTCACGGACAAGTATCTCGATTAGTTCTTTGTTGATCCGACCTCGCTCACTGTTGGCAGACTTCAACGTCAAAGTGCCGAGGATGTTGCGTAGCGTTGTCCTTGTCAGGTTGACTATCTGGTACTCCACGTTGTTCACGTTATACTGGCTCTTCTTAACATTGTCTTCGTCTTCTTTGATCTTGTAATAGATCTGAGCGTCGACGGTAGCGTTCAAATTGTCGTTGGTGATAATCTCCTGCGGTTCTGCCGCCACGAGCTTCTCGGTAATATTAATCTTTAACATCCTGTCTATCACGGGAATGACCCAGTGAAAGCCCGGCTGGGCAAATTTCTTATACTTACCGAGCCGTTCGATAAGAGCACGATGCGTCGGCCGCACGATTCGTATGCCCCAGAAGAATACGAGAATAATGATGATCGCCAGAATGATCCAGAGTGCCGACATACCGCCTTGAGTATCCATGATCATATCTCCTTTCTAGTTTCAGTTTTCGATTCACATCAGCGAAGTCTTAATCCGGTTCGTATTAGACTTGAGGAACTGCATGAACGACACAGCTCCTCCACTTGCGTCTGTATGATAAAAGCAAAAATGAAATCAGAAAGTAAAAGATCAATACTCCCATACCCGCAGGTACTCGGGCGTTGCTGGTGACATGTGCCACGAATCCTAACAGATCGCTGCCGGTGAGATAGTACACAAAACCGAAAATCAATCCACCCAAGAATATCCCTTCCACAAATGGGAGAAAACCCTTTGAATGAACATGTGCCAATGTCCAAACGAAAGAGCTGGCGATAACAGCCTTCGCTCCGGCCGACCGCCACCCTGCAAACCGCTTTCGGAAATACTCAATCAAGAACACACGGAAGATAATCTCCTCCACGACTGCCAAAGGTGCTGCAAGAAAAACGACCGAGCTTGTCTTTGTGCCTTTTTGGAAAGCAATGCTGATTAGGGTTGCGACCGAAAGTAGGAGCGGCACAACGATCCTCCTGTCGATAGTAAACCCTAAAGTGCCGACTCGTATTGAGCGAGAAACTATTACAAAAGCGAAATACCCCATCCACACAGCGTCGATGAAGATACCGAAGAATTCCACGTTGCAGTAAAGGATCGTCGAAGTCCCCTGGTGAGCCCTCAAATAATTTGCGATGAAACCAACTATCCAGCAGATGACAAACAGGGGGATGAAGAAACGCCAGTGGTTCTTCCCCGTTGAAATTAACCCAACGCATCCGCCACCGTGGATGAGTCTTCCTTTCCGCATTCGTGCATCTCCTTCTTCAATTTGTGTTTTGAAGCGGCAATCGCACATTATTCAGGGGTCCTGTTTCACCGAGATTCCCAACCCAGCCCATTCTAAAGCTTACCCTGGCTTATATCGTCGATATTATTTAATACCCACCAGTTAGCTTGTCAAGCTAACCGGCGATTTTCCGCTTTGCCGACCTTGTTGCAAATCTAACCTTGTCCTTTGTCGGGAACTTTTTGAAAACGTTCTTGACGACTCCCGATGTGAATCTCGTCGCCTTTTCATATTCAATTCTTACGTTGACAATTACCGGGACTCCGCTCGCAGCAAGCTCCAGAGAATTTTCAATAACCGATCCTGCTTCTTCGTCCTTGTTTATTTCCTTGTACCCTGCTCCGAGGGTAGAAGCCAAGCCTTCAAGCTTAAGTTCTCCGAAGACAGTGCAAGTCTTTTTTCGATATGTTCTCTCTTGCCCTTGCGATATCTGGGATAATTCACCGTCATTGAAGACAAAGTATACTACTCCAACTTTCTCACGGGCAGCGGTCATAATATCCATGCATGTCATCATGAAAGATCCGTCGCCCACGATGCCGACGACTTGCTTATCCGGGTTGGTCAGCTTTGCACCGATCGCTGCCGGTATGCAATAACCCATGCAATTGAAATCAGTCGGACTGATGAAATGCCGTGACTTCAATGAAGTGAAAAGCTCCGCTGCGAGATAAGTGTGGTTGCCATCGTCCACCGCAACAATGGCGTCATCGGAAAGCTGCGCACGCAATACGCTGAAGAACACCGCAGGATTCACGCGGTCGGTTTTCAATTTCCTCCACTCGTTGAGGTACGATTCTCTATCAGCTGCAATTTGTTTCCTGATTGAATCCCTTCTCGGCGCTGGCTTGATTTCTTTCAACGCTTCAAGAATTCTTGCAAGTAGTTCACGCGCATCTCCTTCAATCGCGACCTTAGCCGGATAGTTCTTATCGAAGACGGCAGGATTAATATCGATGTGGATCAGGTTTGATGGAACATGGACTCCAAAACTTCCGGTCGGTATCTCTCCGAACCGGGTGCCTACTGCAAGGAGGCAGTCGCATTTCTTGAATGCGTTCTCCGCCGCCGGTACTGCTGCTGGGCCGAATCCCATGCCGGCAAAAAGCGGGTGCGAACCCGGAAACACGCTCAGGCCCTGCAAAGTCGTGGACACAGGTGCCTCCAGCAATTCCGCAATCTCAATAAGCTGATCTGTCGTGTATCTCGCACCCCACCCCGCGAAGATTCCCGGATGAGTGCTTCGAGCGAGCAGATCGGAGGCCATGGCGATGAGACTGTTATCAACCGGTGCGATATCAATTGGGAGTAGCTTGCACGATTCATAATCGCCTGCCTCTCCTTCGAAAAGCTGGATGTTCGCGGGAATCTCGACAAACACCGGGCCGGGCTCACCCGAAATAGCAACGTGGTACGCCTCGAAGATGGTCGGCACAATCTCTTCGTGATCTTTTATTAAGAAAGTCCTCTTTGTAATTCCACTTAGGATTCTATGCTGATCCACGTCATGAATCTGAAAACTCCTGCCGGTGTCACGCCGGATTCCACCCGATATGATGAGCATCGGTATCCCGTCGAGGAATGCCTCTCCGATTCCGCTGAGTGCATTCGTCATCCCGGCACCCGGGACAATTGCGAGAGTTCCGATATCGTCGGAAGTCCGGCTGATCGCGTCTGCCATGAAAGCGCCGCCGCACTCATGTGTGACGAGAAGCGGCCTGATCTTCCTGGACCTCCCAAGCTCATCGTACAACTCGGTGTTGTGGACACCTGGAATCCCGAAGGTGTATCGAATCGGAAGCTGTTCCAGGGCGTAAACCGCCAGGGATGCTCCTGCCTTTTTCATAATGCCTCCTTAACCTCCATGGTTTGACAAGCCGGTTTTTATGTAAGACCATGGCCACTCTTCCCAGGATGCTACTAATCCTGCCTTAACCGGATTGTTGAGCACATACTGGATAGTGCGTTCTAATTCATCTGCTGTGCGTATCACATGGTCATAGCTTTCATGCTGCCAGAAGGCTCCAGACCTGCCCAGAGCCCGGTTGCATTCCAGGGCAGTGTGTTTCTTCAGCTCTCTCAAAAGGTCAGTAACGTACGACGAGACGCCGTCTCGTCGACCTTGCAGCAAGGTCGATTCGGCGAATCGACCGACGGTGTCAAACACCAGATGCACGTGGTTCGGCATGATGGAATACACAAGCAAATTGTACTGCACCACATCCCGATAGTGGAGTGCTTCCTTTATAATTGCAGCAACCTTCGGCTTGTTCAGCCAATGAGGCCCCGCAGAGGTCCCGTCAAGCAGCGTTTCATATTTCTCGAAAGTTTTCCAATGAATATCTTTCATTAGACACTTTCGCTCTTCAGGATTCATTGTCTTCTCTATTTCTTTTTCCATCTCTTCTTGCTTTTGTCTCAGTTCCTCCATAACGCGGCGTGGCAGCGAGCCGTCAAGTCTAAATCCGACATGAAACGTTGCATCCGAGGGCTGCCAATGTGGCAGGTGGCGACGATAGAAATCCTTCTGCTCAGCCATAATTACTAATATAATAACATCCGAGGAGACGTTTTCTCGTCGACCTTCTAACATGGCCGACTCGGAGAATCGACCGACGGGAGCAGGTATCAAATGCACGCGTTTCGATATGACACAACACGCAAACAAATCATATTGCCTCTCATCCCGATAACGCAATGTCTCCTTTCCAATCCTATCCCTTCCCGATCGCTCTCGCTGCAGCGCGCCCGGTGAGAATACATGAACCAAGGAAGGTCCCTTCCAGCGAACGCTTCCCGTGTATTCCGCCGCCGCCGAATCCAGATGCTTCGCCCACAGCATACAAACCGGGGATGACTTTGCCTTCCACATCAATCACTCGGGAGCCGAGATCTGTCACAATTCCTCCCAGACTCTTGCGCGAAAGAATGAACTCGCGTATTGCGATAAGCGGGTATGCCTTCGGATCGTCAATTCGCTGAAACTTGCACACACGCAATTTGTCTCCACGATACTTCCGCAAATTAGCGATCCTCCGCAGTTGGTCGTCATTGAAATACGCCTCGCCTCTCCCTATCATGGCATCGTAACCTTCAATGTCACGAAACATCACTTCCCTGTCAATCTTATGGCCTGGAAGGCTCAGCGCGTCCATCTTGTCGGCCAATTCGGAAAGTGAATTGGCGACCACAAAATCTTTCGACTCTTTCAAAAGCCTGCTCACCAGCTCTTTGTTGCCGAAAAGGATTTCTCTTAGGAACTTCAACTTCTTCTTGTTGCGAATGGAAGTCATGTAATCGGAACCCGATACGGCAAGTTCTTTAATGGCAATTTTCCAATTAAGCACCTGCCATGAATATTGTCCGGGCGACTTGCACACCTGCTCGACCAGGTAACTTGTATCTGTGTATCCCACCAGCGGCAGCGGCCCGAATCTTCTGCCGTAAGCATCAAGCCAGAGCGCCGACCGCGGCGGCACGAGGCTCAGTCCGTCGTTCTCCTGTTTCGGGAAAGGATGAAAAACGCCCGCTGCGTAGTGCCAGTGTTTCCCCAGGTTTGTGACGTGCGCCCCGTTCTCCGCGGCTACTTTAAGCAAGAGTCCATCGGCGTAACGGTGCGATCCGTTCAGCAGGACTTTCGGGGCGGTTCCGAGTTCTGCCGGCCAGTGCTTTCTGACTTCGCTAAGATCCCCGCCGCACATTCCGCCGGATGCGAGGATCACGGCTCCACCGTTAGCATCAAACTCCTCTCCGTTGTCTTCTCGTCTGCCTTTTACCCCAACGACCTTTCCTCCATTCGAAATCAAACCGTCGACTCTGTGAGAGAAGTGAATCAGAAGATTGTCACGCTTGGGATGTTCCCGCAAACTCCGGAGGACCGCTTCCGTCAGCGCATATCCTGTACCCCATGTAATGTGCCATCGTGGTACAGAGTTGCCCGGTCTGAACATGCCGCGTTCCGGCCAATTCATAAGAGGAAGGAAGGAAACGCCCTTGCTTTTCAGCCACTCGAAGATTTGTGGCACTGAATTCTCGACGTAGTACTTAGCCCATGTCCCGGGCAGGATGTCGTCTTCATCGAACTCAGCGTAACTCTGCCAGTCGCTCCACGCAAGCTCCGGCGAATCTTTTATTCCACGCTTCCGCTGATCGGGAGTATCAACAAACAGGATTCCGCCAAAAGCGCGCCTGGCGAGTCCGCCGAAATTTTCCGGAGTATCACGGTCAAACAGGAGCACCTTCCTGTTTTGCTCAAGAAGATCATACGCGGCTGCCAGCCCCGCCAGCCCGCCCCCGACTATTATGACATCAGACTGATATGCCGCCGACATCTGTCCAGCCTCCCTTCATCGATGTAATCCACGATTACTAAGTAAAACTTTTCGCCGTTCTCAACCCAATATCTTGAGCCTGCACATCGGAGTGCGGCTCTTCAAGCACAGAGTATCACTTAGACAGGCCTGCCGCTCAACCCGTGGCGTGCGTAACTATCAATCCTCGTAGATCTGCTTGAGATGGTGCTCCATGTGGCGGACATATCCCGCTACAACTCCTTCGAGAGTAATAACGTCGTCGTCGCCAATCTTGCATTGCACGGTGAGCTTCTCCGGGGGGATACGATCAATTACATGCGCGAGATGAAGGTTGAACGCGCTCCACAGCTCCACCAGGAGTCTCCAATTCTCGTCGGCGTAATCCTGAGTCTCCACCCACTCTTTCTGTGAATAATCAGGGAAGACAAGTTTGTCTGCGAACTGTGCTCTCAGGAATTTCTGATGATTGTTGCTTGCCGAATCGATCAAATGCCCGAGGATTTCTTTCTTACTCCACTTGTCCTTGGAAGGCTTCCTGCTGACATCGTCCTCTTTCATGGCGAGAAGTCGTTCTCGCTCACGTTCTTCAATACTGATGATTACCTCACTGAAATCGATTTGCATTGCCGTCTCTCCTTCTTGATACCTGAAATTGCAGCCGCTTTCAGCCAATGTTTTCAAATCTTCACATCGAGAGTTTAATCACCTGGCTTCTGAAAAACAATCTTTTGTCGGGATTGCCACGGCCAGGGAATCTTCCAACAGGACTCCGACTTTTGGAAAAATCCTAAACCATCCAACATCTTTCGACGCAAAAAGGGCTGTCCCAAAGCCAGCGAATGCTTAAATCTCTGCCCCGACAATACCTGCATTCGATTTCGGAATTAGGTTTAAACAAACCTCAGAGTTCGCCTTGACCGGCAGAAACAGAAATGCACTACGAACATATAAATAAATCGTTCGTAAGAGGAGTTAAAGAATGCTGAATATGGTTTCGTTTGGTCAGAGAGTCTTTAACGCTCCTGACTGTTGAAGGTCGGTGATCGAGCAGAAGAAAAGGATACCACGGAAACAAACGCGTGTGAAAGATTCAAAATGCACTCTCAACTGAGACTCGCGACATGGACTTCAATGCAAACATCGTTTATAACAATCTTCGGGTTATCTTTTCCTGCGTCTACGAGCCTACCCTTAGTCAGATAACCAGAAGCGTTTGAGTTCTGCATTTTTTTATTTATCACCATCCGTGGCTTTCCAGGAAATCAAATGAGACTCCTGCCTCAAAATAGACTTGAAAGTATTGGGGGTGGATCGTCACCGTCCCCTCACCGAGCTGCTGCGGAAGCCAGAAACTTTTGAGATATTTTAGTCCACCGTCAACCGAAACGGTGTTGGAAAAATTGAGATCGACTCCCATGGATAAATCATAGCCAAGGACAAATCTTCCCTCGTGACTCAGATTCTCACGTGTATTTTCCCCAGAGCTGAAAATGTCATCGTTTGGAATGACAAGATCTGTGCTGATGTAATAGTACACCAGGGCAAGGTCGGCACCCGCGTGCGGCCTGAAGAAACCGCGCCCATGTTCACCGAGTTCCATCCCGAAATAGAGTCTGCAATAATTCTGATCCGTCTCCTGCGTGAGTGTTTCTCCATTCTGCCTATCCCAAAAAGAGAACGAATCGAAAAGCAAATTGACTAATTCCAGTCCGCCGGTTGCCGCGAGGACATTGTCGTATTTCTTGATCGGAAAAACGAAATTCATGCCGCCACCCCACCCGGCCCGACTGTAGGTTTGGGCATCTGCGCCATAAGGATCCATCCGGACAAGACACAGACTCACCGTCCCGCCTGCAAAGGCTTGCTGACTCGCGAAGAGAACTGGTGCAACGATACAAAGCTCGAACAATATCGCGCATATTTGTGAGCAGCGCTTCATGGAATTATCATTCTCATCTTGAAGGGACTCAAAACGTACCTCCTGTTGAAAAACCGATCCACGGGATAGCTCGATTGAACGTAAAGAGCGGAGTAATTCCGATTCTGAACAGCCACTCATTATCTCGAGGTTGGTACCTGTAGCCTATGGTTGCGGTGCCCACTATGTTGCTCCCGCCCCAACCCTCACCAAGAGCCGGTATCAACCCAAGTCCGACTTCGAGCCGACTGTCACTTTCACCCGGCAGGTAGTTGAGAATCACGGGAAAGGCAGTCAACTCACTTTTAGCAAATTCGGACCCCCATGACCACGCGCTGAAACCGATTCTCAGACGGATATCTGCAGTGACGGCCCGCTCATAATTAGTTGAATACAGTATTCCCTGTCCAAAAAGTTCGAAGTACATCGCATTCTTATCCATATAACTTTTCTCCTCATCTGGAGCCGACGTGTCGGAAGCACTTTCGGAATAGACAGACGCAATTGTCGAGTCCCCGCTCAAATCGTCCGTCCAACCCTGGACATCCTCACACCAAGCAAGCGGTATCGAGAAAGAAACGATCAGTGCCAACGAACCCGAGAGCCGGAGTTTCATCTTTCCCCTCAAGTTCCCAGATAAGAGGTGAGGACTTTGAGCAGCATTGAAGTATTTCTCCATGAGTACCACATAACTTCGAACGCTGCAAGTTATCGGTTTCTTGGACAGTGGATGTCACAATCCTGTCATAACCGTGCAACATTTTCGTTTCACCATCCGACCCTGTCACATTATCGCAAGCCGCTCCACCACCGGGTTTTCTGTGGTCGGATCGTCTCCGAAGGACTCAAGGCGAACCGGTTCACCTTGTCCCTGCTCCTTAGACATGAACGTGTTCGACGAATCTGAGCAGAAGCTACATGTTTGTAGCCAGGTGAGGAACGAGCCATAGTCCATTCCATCCGGAGCGGATTATTTCATTCGATTCCATTGTCAACAATTGAACTTGTACCCTGATGTGTGCACCGTCAAGATGAATTTGGGATGCGATGGCTCATCCTCGATCTTGTGACGAAGGGAAAGGATGTAGTTGTCCACCGTCCGTGTCGTCGGGAAACTCTCGTACCCCCATACCTTGTCGAGCAACACGTCGCGCGTCAATGCCTCTCCTCTGTGTTCGATCATATACCTCAACAACTTGAATTCCCTTTCCGTGAATCTCACAGACTTCCCCTTCTTCACCGCTTCGTGTTTCTTGAAATCCAATTTGACATTACCGAACGAGTACTCATCGACATTGTCGACCTTGCGGTTTCCGCGCCTCATGATCGCTTTGATCCTCGCTTTCAGCTCCAGCAAGCTGAACGGCTTGGTCACATAATCATCCGCTCCAAGCTCAAGCCCCAGTACCTTGCTCGTCTCTTCTTTCTTACTTGTCAGAATAAGTATTGGTGTAACCACGCCTTCTTCCCTCAGACTGCGGCACACTTCTTCACCGTTAAGACGGGGCAGGAGGAGATCCAGGATTATGAGATCGACGTCTTTCTTCCTCCCCTTCTTCAGACCCTCTTCTCCGTCTTGTCCAGTCTCCAACTCATAGTGTTCCTGCCTGAGACTTTCGACCAGACCTTCGCGTATTGCGGCATCGTCTTCAATGACAAGTATCTTCTTCATGTTGCCTCCATCATCGGGAAGAGAAGTGTTATTTCAGTTCCCGCATCTTTAGCACTTTTGATTTCAATTTTCCCCTCGTGGGCATCCATCACACTCTTCACGACGGACAGCCCTATTCCCGTTCCACCCGGTCTCAGCCGTGAAGAGGCTTCACCGCGATAGAAAGGATCGAAAAGATGCGGCAGGTCTTCAGCGGGAATACCGATCCCGTTGTCTTTCACCGAAGCACAGAGAAAATCGTCTCTCGCAAAAGTGGTGACTGCAATCGATTTTCTCCTGGGGGAATATTGAATTGCATTTGAAATCAGATTCCAAAGAGACTCTTCGACTCCGTCAGGATCCGCCAGGATGGTATCATCTTTGACCGAAATCTTCAGCCGCAGTTTGTGTTCTTCTTTATGGATTTCATATTGTACACTCCTGATGGTCTTCTTCACAATAGCATTAAGCGAGACGTTGGAAAAATTCCACACGACTTTTCCGTGCTCGTCTCTTGCGACAGCAAGAACGTTATCGATCAGCCTCCTGAGTCTGTTGGACTCACCCTCAATCGTATCGATGTAACCGTGGAGACGCTTCGAAGAAATACCCGGAGTGGACTTCATGATCTCCGTGAGCATTGTTATGGATGTCAGAGGGGTCTTTAAGTCGTGCGAGACACTTGACACAAACAGTGTTTTCATCCTGCTGATCTCTTCGAGTCTCTCTCGCTCCTCCTGCTCAAATATCAGCCTTCTCTGAAGGAGGATCCGCTCGTACGCATATCCCGATTGCTCTGCAAGGAATCTAAGTATCCCGACATCCTCGACGCTAAACCTGGTCCCGGATTTCTTTGAACCCACAACCAGGAAACCCAGAATGTCTCCGCATTCCGATTTTACTGTGAACACCACCGCCATCCCCCAGCGCGTAAACACTTCCCTGTCGGCAACTTCGTATTCCACACCCGGCTCAATCTTGCCTTCCAGGGCGACGGGTACCGGAAGTGCAGTTCTCAGTTTCTCAGATTCGAACTTCAGAGTTCGCACCGATAGCAAGTCGTAGTTTCTGTGTGCCATCATCCTGAGTCTGTTGCCCGGTGTCTCGAGGACGAAGAACCCGATCCGTTCGACCGGTATCGTATCTCCACAAGTTTTAACCAGCAGGTCCGATACCCCTTCAGTACCGATGCATTTCTTCAGATCTTCCAGGAATTGCGTCTCCACCAAATGCATATCATACTTCAGCCGGAAAAAATTCCTGTCCACCCACATCTGAACGCGCGCGCGCAGAGGTTCGAACAGAAGTGCCACGATAATCGCAGCAACTGTTGAAATGAAAATCGATATTCGAATTGTAAACTCGCTAACAATCCCTGCGGCAATGCCGACAATCAAAGCATACACGGAAAAGAGGACCGTCAGGACGATCAGGTAGACCGTACTTCTGTTGAGTATGTAATCTATGTCCAACAAATGGTATTTGATGATCGCGACTGCAAATGTCACCGGTGTCGCGCCAGACAGAAGGACTATGAATTCTTCCCTGATCAAGCCCTTTGAAGTCAGAAGCTGCGGCACTTCCCACAGCGTAACGAAGCCCAGTGAGCTAAGGGCCAGACCCAGGATTACCCAGCGGAGTTGTCTTCTTTCCAGTTCTTCACGTGCAGTCCGATAGGAATAAATGAAGTTCGCAAATGCGGCGATAGAGTATGCCACAAACAACCACCTGGTTATGTCGAAGCACCAGAGAAAGGAACGGAACCAGGGGAGTGAATCCAGCGACGTGGCTCTGAAAAGTGACAATCCCATGAGAAGAGAAAGAAGACCTGCCAGGGAGTAGATGGGGATAAGAAGCCTGCTGAAGATATTCTTTCTCTTCGCAGGAAAAACCATACTGAAGTGAAGGAAGAACACTGGGAGAAGTGCATAGGAAGCAGAGAATCCCAAACGCACTATCTGTCCTAAGATGCGCGGCTCTACAGCAAAGGATCCCCAGGTCATCATAATGATACCCGCAACTGCAACCGCGCCGAAGTGATATACTACAGATGCAACGTCTCCCCGCTTCCTAAGGAGAACGAATATGCCGGAAAGCCAAAACAGTGTCCCTACAAGGAATGCGATGAATACATAGACTGTGCCATAGTAATTCACCAGAGTCACAGAAATTGTAAGCGGAACCCCTGCCCTTTCGACCTTCAAAATCGGTGTGCTCCCGATCCTCATCCCATCGAGAATAAATTCGACCTCTTCCACCGAATGAGGGCGCTTACTATCTACAGAGATCAAAACGTCGCCGATCTTAACCTGGCAGGAAATTGTCTTTGAGAGGCTGGTGACTACTATCATGCCTTCTCTCCCTCTTGAAACCGAGAACGGGAAATCTGCCTTCTCCGATATTTGCCGTATACCGAGAAGGCAGATAGAGTAGAAAAGGAAATCGAACACAATCAGGTTCGATATACTTCGCGCAGACCTAATGGCAAGACTCCGTAGGTTTTTAGATTCAAATTACCATTTGTAGATCGCCATTGGTCGGGCTGCAACAGGATTGCCACCGAGCCGCACTCAGCACGACCGAGTATTATAATGTTAGTACGAGTAGGTGCATAAAGTCAACTCAGAAAGGTTGTAGGTGATCTCCATCCAGTATCAGAAACCAGCGGAGAGAGACACAGTAGCTCCCTCTCTCCGCTGTGACCAGAAAATACGATTGCGACCGAGCCATATGAATTGGTTGTTACTTTACATGTTCTTTCAACCAAGTCGGGATAAGGAGCTCGCTTCCATAGAACGGCTCGGTCAGAACACGATCAACGACAAGAGATTGAGACTTCTCATTTGTAAGCGCCCATTGATAGTAGAATCCCCGTGTCTTCGCTATTATGGTCCTCGACCGCCCGGGCTTTTCCGGCGGCACAGCGAATCTCAAACTTGCCCGGTCACCGTTGACCGTCACATAATAGGATGAGTCCGCTTTCGAAATCAGCTCGGAGACATCGCGGCCACTTTCGTCGACCGCCGATGCGGCGGCGATTTCCCGAATCGAGACGGCCCGGTCCGCCGAATAGTCCACCGCCATCCCATCGATCCGCCAGAGTCCGGTGCGGAAAGCAGCCTTTAGCTTAAGCGTGTCTCCTGGAATATCTCCCACATAAATTTGAGCAACCTGGGTTTTCTCAACGCCCGGGCCAACGTCAGGAATGAGACCTCTCTCAGTCCACTGGCTGTTTTTCAATACGAAGAGATGGAGCATTCCCTCACGAAGCGTCCACTTCACAAATTTCGCCCTCTCAGAGGGATCGGAATTGAGTTGGTGATACCAGCCGGAACGACTTTCTCCCTGAAGAGAAAAGATCCTTTCCAGCGCATAGTAAGCGAGCTGAGTATTCAAACCGCTGACTATCACCTTTGCGGTCCGTGCTTGGACCGGTTTTGGAAACTCTGCGGTAACAAAGTCGACAAGCTGGTTATTGTCTTCAACATTCACTTTGTTCAAATCGCTCTCGAAGAACCGCTGATCTTCAGTAGATACAAGTTCGGTG
>JAKASW010000064.1 GCA_021818875.1 Bacteroidota bacterium | reverse complement strand
ACACCGTGCTGACCGGCTCCCGTCTCTGCAATTATCCTGGTCTTTCCGAGTCGCTTTGCGAGAAGTGCCTGGCCGATAGTGTTGTTTATTTTGTGCGCACCGGTATGGAGCAGGTCTTCACGTTTGAAAAAAAGTCTTGCACCATACTTCTCGCTCAAGTTTCTTGCAAAGAAGATGGGCGTCGGCCTGCCCGCATAATTCTTCAGCAGTGATTCGAACTCATCACTGAAGCTCTTGTCAGCTTTTGCCTGTTGAAAAGAATCATCCAGCTCTTTTGCTGCTTTGACGAGCGTCTCCGGGATGAATGCACCCCCGTACTTCCCGAAATGGCCTCGACTGTCGGGGAGCCGGTAATACGCATTAATCTTCTGATTCGTGTTTTCCATATTCATCATTTCAATCCTCAATCGCTGTAACGTTTCTGCCCAGCCGTGATCTCTGGCAATCCCTCGCCATCTGAAACGAGACCCGGGAAACCCTATCCACCAAAGCTAACACCTGATCGCCTGGCGCTGATCGCTTTGTGCGCATTGTTTTGCATTTGATATAAACTCTTTGATCTTTTCGTGATCCTTCTTACCCGGAGAAACCTCAACGCCGGAGGCGGTATCAACTCCGTATGGTGCTACTGCCTTGATTGCTTCACAGACGTTCCCCGGCTTGAGCCCGCCTGACAGGACGAACCGGGACGACAAATCTATGCCACTCTTACGGATCTCCAACCAATCGGCTCTCTGCCCCGTTCCACCATATTCTCCATCCACAAAGGAATCCAGGAAGATCAAGTCCGCACCTATCTTAGCTGCTTGCGCAACATCATCGGGTGTCATCACCCGGACAGAATAATAAAGAAGCTTTTTGAGTTCAAAGTCGCGGTCATCGAATTTCGGCTCATAGACCTGTATCGCATCCACCTCCGATGCTTCAATTGCGGATGCGACCTCTTCAATAGTCGGCTGTACCATGATGCCAACCGTAGTCAAGAATGGAGATACTTCCTTTACGATCGCGGCGGCGTCATCGAATTGGATAAATCTCCTGCTTTTCGGATAGAAATTGAGACCGATGGCATCCGCGCCATTCTCCACACAACAATAGGCATCCTGGATGTTAGTTATGCCGCAAATCTTGACAAACATGAGTCAACCCTTGCCCATTCGCCTTTCGGGAACTACGGCGCGCGCTGAAGTAAACCTCTTCACCTCTGTCACCCTGTCCTTCGCACGCATGAAGTGTTCGCCGATAAGAGCAGCGTGGTAACCGAGCCGAGAAGCCGATTCCAGAGCATCAAGATCCGTTATCCCGCTTTCGCATACACTTATGACTTCACTCGGGATCAGCTTCGACAATCTCACTGAAACTTCAGGCGACACCTGGAAGGTAGTCAGGTCGCGGTTATTTACGCCGACGATATCGGCACCCGCGGCAATTGCAGCATCAAGTTCCTTTTCATGGTGCACCTCCACCAGGCAATCGAGACCGCACTCCGCAGCGGTCGATGTGAGCTCCATTAATTCGGGTTTTTCCAATGCGGCAACAATAAGGAGAACCGCGTCTGCACCGAGCAAGAGCGACTCATAAATTTGGTATTGACTTATGATGAAATCTTTTCTCAGAAGCGGCATCGCCGGAACAGCTTTTCTGACAGAACGCAAGTCTTCCCCCGTGCCCTTAAAATAGGAATTCTCCGTCAGAACCGAAATCGCCGACACACCGCCATCGCGATAATCGCTCGCGACAGAAGCAGGATCGATTGAATGAGCTATCACTCCCTTTGACGGCGAGGACCGTTTGATCTCCGCAATCACCCTGATGCTTTCATCCGGACGTCTCTCCAGAGCTCGACGCAAATCCGCGCTGCGTCCTTTGCCCGCCACAAGTTCTTTCAGCTCCTCGAATGGCAGGGTTTTCTTCGCTTCTTCAATCACAGCCTTCTTGTTGTCCAGAATTCTATCGAGAAAATTCAATTCTTCTTCCTTGCTTTTCCAGTGCCGTTTTTTCTCGTCCCCTTTTTCAACGCACTTACTCTGCGATGGGATACCCGCCTGCCGACACCGTTTTCTTTGCCATGAGCCTCCCGTTTTGCGGATTCTTCCACGACGGGAAGCAATGCCGGCAACGGTGCGATAATCGACGACTTGTTTTCAACAACCGGATGCTCTTTGAACGAGACCTTCAATCGTTTGATCCTGTGTCGCGCCAGGTCTTCAACATTGAAGAACATTTCTTCGAAGCCATAAATTTCACCTTTCTGGGGAAGCTTCCCTGCAAGCTTCTGGACAAACCCCGCCATGGTATCGTAGTCGTCATCTTCGGGTATTTTTGCATCCAGCAGTTCGTTGAATCTTTCTACTCTCATCAAGCCAGAAAAATGAACTGCCCCGGTCTCGTCGCGTGCAAGCTCCTGCTGCGATTCATCATACTCATCCTGAATCTCCCCGACGATTTCTTCGAGGACATCCTCGAGTGTGATTATTCCCTCAGTACCGCCGAACTCATCGACTACGACAGCGAGATGTACCTTGTTCTTTTGCATCTCACGGAGCAAGTCGCTTATCTTCTTGGTTTCGGGAACGTAGTATGGACTTCTCAACATATCCTGGAGCACTATCGCAGCGCCCTCCTCTGCCATATTGAGTAGATCCTTAGCATATATTATTCCAAGAATATTGTCTATGGAGCCGCGGAAGACCGGGAGTCGCGAGTATCCTTCCTCACTCACTCTTCTCAAAATTTTCCTCGGCGGCTCATCGACATTCAATGCCACGATATCGCCTCGCGGTATCATCACCTCTCTCACCGTTTTGTCGTTGAACTTGAGCACACTCTCCAGCAGCTCACGCTCGACGACATTTATCTCTCCGGTCTCCTCTTTTCTGTCCAGAATTTCTTCGATGATATTGGACCGGTCATGTGTGGTGTCGTTGACCTCAAACAGTTTGATTACGCTGCTGAACAACTTATCAGTCTTCTCATTATGATGGAGGAAATATCCAACCACTGGCGGAATCACTGCTATGATTAAGTATACCGTTGCCGCCGAGGTTATCGTGACATGCGATAGGATGCCGGCAAGATCTTTTACCAGGAGAATTGAGGAGAAAGTAGATGCCACGATAGCAGCCACAACGAGCAGCACCAGTTTGCCGCGACTGGCCCTCGAAGCGCTTAAGGTTATTGCAAATCCCCACCCGAGTGCCGCAAGCACGAACAGCACTGCGGAGAGAACCGGCCTCCAGATCATAGACTGCTGATCTCAATAAGGGAGCGGAGCTTCTTCTCGGCTGCGCCGGAGGCAACCAGCTCACGCGCGCGCTGAATACCTGATTTTACGTCCGGCTCAATTCCAGCGACGTAAATCGCAGCACCGGAATTAAGAAGAACCGCGTTGTAGAACGGCGATTCCTGTCCACGGATCGCCATCATAAACGCTTCTACCGATTCTTCCTGATTCCGCACGACGAGCTTACTCGGTTCTACTCGCTTCAGACCAAATTCTTCAGGTGAGATTTCGTATTGCCTGATTTTGCCAAACTTAAGCTCTGCAACGGAGGTTTTTCCGCAAAGAGATATTTCATCCATGGTCGGCTCTCCATGGACAACAAATGCCGCCTGGCTTCCGAGGTCTCGCAGCACCTCAGCAATCGGTCCAACCAGCGCCTTGTTGTAAACTCCGATCAGCTGCCTGTTTGCACCAGCAGGGTTTGTAAGCGGGCCTAACATGTTGAAGACAGTCCTGATCCCGAGATCACGTCTGACGGGACCTGCAAACCTCATCGATTTATGATGAAGAGGTGCAAAGAGAAACGCCAGTCCGATTTCCGCAAGGGCACGCTCAGTTTTTTTTATGTCCAATCCGTCGAGGTTAAGACCGAGCGCCTTCAGAATATCCGCACTCCCCGACTTGCTGGAGACAGCGTAGTTCCCATGTTTCGCCACCACGGCACCGGCGGCAGCTGCGACAACGGCCGAAGCCGTAGATATATTGAAGGTGCCCGCACTATCGCCACCGGTCCCGCAAGTATCGAGGATGACTTCCTTGTTAACATGGAGCATCTCGGCCTTCTCTCGCATCGCCATCGCGCATCCGACAATCTCGTCAACCGTTTCACCCTTCACTCTAAGCGCGACGAGGAACCCGGCGATCTGACTTTCAGTGGCTTCACCATTCATAATCTCAAGCATCGTCCGATATGCTTCTTCACGCGAAAGGCTTTGACCGACTACAAGCTTTGCTATGGTATCACGAATCATGTTATATATCAGATCTCGATTACTTTATGTTGATCAGAGTAAGCCGGCAATTCTCGAAAGAGGAGTTCCATGAAACTTTCACCATACTTGTTATAGAAATAGGTAAAATTCAATACTCTTTCCTGCAGTTCCTTGTTCGGGAAAATCGACTGCTGAAATTTCCGAGTCTGCTGGAGGACCTGCTCATTCTTGCGATGGTATGCAGCGGTAGTTTTTTCCTGAAGATGCTCCAACTGATGAATCATCCTGGAAATCGTCTGGTCTACGGTCGCTTTTAAAGTGGGATCGACGCGTTCGATTAGAGGCTGGATTCGATCGAATGCCGTCCTTATGTCGTCGGATACCCGCTCAAATTCTTCCGGTATGTTTTCCGGGCTGGCTGCGGCCAATGCTTTCTTCATTACCACTTCGAAGTCGTTGAAGGCATCTGTAACTTCCAGCCGGTATTTGTCCATGACTCTCGAAATCCTCCGCTCGAGAAAAGTTGCACTGCCCCGTGGAAAAAGCGGAGGCATCTCGACCCCAAAGTGCTGATAGACTCCCTTCAACTGAGCGAAGTAGGCAATCTCGCCGGGGCCGGCGACGTATCCTCCCGTCGGAAGTAGAAAATCCTGACAGACGGGTCTGAGTACGACGTTCGGACTGAAAGCCTGAGGTCTAGTCCCTATGATGGTACGCACCTGTTCCGGCATCAGTCTTCTCTTCGTTCCACGGATTGAAAATCCTCCGCCGATCGGCTCCAGGCCGCGCCGCAACCCGTCTTCAATGTAAAATAAATTGACGACTCTTGGCTTGACTTGTACATGATAAACTTCTTCGAGTGACGCACTCTGTTTTATCACTTCTTCGCTCGTCCGCGGATATGTCTGAAACTCCTTCTCAAAAATCGGCTTCAGGAGTCCTTTGGATCGTGGATCATAAGGATCAATCAGGAGAATACGATTCTTGCCGAGAAACCCGGTAAGCGCACCGGCGAATGCCGTAGCGTAAGTCTCACCTTCCTTGTACGCATCCATCAAAGTCTTCATTAATCCCGGCTTGAATTCGGTAGCCGGAAGAAGCGCGTCTACTTGCTGAAAGACCATTTCTATAGATGAATCGAATTTTATTTCGCTGAGCGGATGCAGATTCTCATCGTCGCCATCCGTAAATATAGATTCCACCCTTACGACATCTGAAGCGGCGTTAAGCAAATGTATGTGGTTCGACTCGTCGAGGTCGTGGTCATCGCTTTCGAGCCAGAAGACCGGCACGAATTCAAAGTCAGGAAATCTTGTTTTTAGCTCGGCTGCAAGTTTTATTGCACTTACCGTTTTGAGCAGCGTGTATAGAGGTCCGCAAAACAAACCGACTTGCTGGCCCGTGACTATACATAAGGCGTTATCTTGGCTCAGCAGCTCCATCAGGTTTTCGTACCCGTCAGACTTGTTCAGCCGCGAGTTCTGCTCGCGAAGAAGCTCCACCAGCCGCTGCCTTTTTGGACTAAAGTCGGCGGCGACTTTCGCAAAGTGATTGCGGAGCGCATCGTCGTTTGAATAGTCCACGTTGTAATACTTACTTACTTTGTCAAAATCATACAGATAATCCGTGTATAACTGCGACTGATCGGGTAATTGATTAAAAGGAATGTCCATGTCAGTTTGGCCCCGCCGACTTTCTATACAGAAATGAAAATTTAGTCACCACTACAATTCGGTTCACTATTGTTTCGCCCTCAACCCGGTCGAGGCTAACGGCTATCATGAACGTACCGAGTTTCCGGTGAAGCTCCGGAACTCCACTAAATCCGACTGCCGTCACATCTGTCTCCCGTCGTCAGCCTCCAGCCCATTCTTAACCTTGCGAGACGAGGCCGGCTTGGTGTGATTTATATCCCTGATGACAAGCTTTTCAGAAATTTTAAAAAACTCCGGGAATGATATTTCTGCCCATTCTGCATTTTTTATTACAGTCTCCCCTCGCGCTGCCAACCCCGCCACCGCAAATGCCATCGCGATCCGATGATCTTTGTACGAATCTAATTCATTTCCCTGCAGGCTGCCTGTTCCTCTGACAACAAATCCGTCATCCAGCTCCTCGACATCCGCACCCATCGCTCCAAGGTTGTCTACGACGGCGACGATGCGATCGGACTCTTTCCGTCGGAGATCGTGTGCATCATGGATCACTGTTTCACCATTGGCGAATGCTGCCATAACGGCGATAATCGGCAGCTCGTCTATCAATCTTGGGATCATGGAGCCGCCGATATCCACTCCCCGTAATTCCGAATGGGACACCGTTACGTCGCCGATCGGCTCACCGGTCGTTTCATGTATATTCTCGAGAAGTACTTTTGCGCCCATCTCCTTCATGACATCCAATATTCCTGTTCTCGTCGGGTTAAGAGTCACTCCAAGGGCAGTGACAGACGAATTCGGCAAAATTGCGGCAGCCGCGAGGAAGAATGCAGCTGAGGAAATGTCACCCGCGATATCGTAACTCTCAGGTCGAACGGTAAAGTCTCCGGAAATTGTCGTCTCAAGACCATGCTGTCCATTTATTTTCTTCAGGTTCAGCATTCGCTCGGTGTGATCTCGCGACTCCACCGGTTCAACGACTACTGTCTCGCCTTCTGCAAGCATACCGGCGAGCAATATGCACGATTTTACCTGTGCGCTGGGAAGAGGAAGCTCATACCGGATGCCGTGGAATTTCTTCGAAGGGAAAATCTTCAACGGAGCTGTCATATTGTAAGATGGTACAATGGTTGCTCCCATCTGTGACAGCGGTTCGACTATTCTCTGCATCGGACGACGACGCAGCGTTTCGTCTCCCGTGAGCGTACACTCGAAATTCTGGCCCACCAACAATCCAGTCAGAAGACGCATTGTCGTACCGCTATTACCTGCATCCAGAGTCGACGCCGGCGCCCTATAAGCCCGTTTCCCTTTTCCGTACACCTTGACAACGCCTTCCCCACGCTCAATATCTACGCCAAGCTGTTTAAGACAACCGGCAGTGCTGATTACATCTGCACCGGTCGAGATTCCCTTTATTTCGGAAAGGCCGTTGGCAAGAGAAGAGAACAATAATGCTCTATGGGAAATTGACTTGTCGCCCGGAACCTTGAAAGCGCCACTTACTGCTGACGCTCCTCTAACCTCGTAATCCATTAAATCAATATAAATTTGAGGGGGTGATTTTGCAATAATTTTAGGAACAGAGGAAGCGGACGCTCTTGAAGAGTTATATCCTGCAGATTGTGCAGACAAACGCCGATTAGGTCGCAATAAGATCTGCAATCACCTGCCCGTCTGTGGGCAGGTCCGCCTAATCTGCCGCAAACAAAACTCATTCAGTCTGACTCAGTACTGAAAATACCGCGACTAGACCCGATGAGAATCGGCACCTTCTCCACAATTGCTACTGGTCAAAGTTATTCTGCTTGTCTTCCTCTTGAGTCCACATCTGATCCGCGGGGTTCATGTCCGCATCGCTGATCCAATCTGCAACAGAAAATCGAAGCACAAAGCAAAAAAAGTAGAACGTCAACAATGGAAGGAAGCGCAGAACCGTCGATGCAACCACGTCACTAACATGGACGAACTCAAGTCCAACCGGAATCCCAACTACCACAGCAAATGTAACCAGCCAACCGGTCTTCCCATTTTTGCATAGCACCCAGAGAACGTAGGGCGCAAACACAACAGCGAGGACGGCCATTAATAGAAGTATTGGGACCACGGACTAATATAGCAGGCCTCCAAACGTGAGGATCGAGTAACGGTTTTATGAAAGCCAGTAGCGCAACCTGCGCAGTTGAGCCACGTCGGTCTCGGGAGCAAACATATCAGTTGTGGTCCCTGTCATCGTGTTGTCTCCTTTGCTATGAATACTCCAGCGATTGCCAGCGTCCGAGCAAGAATGATATGAAAATCCATAGGTAGTTGTCTTCTGACTCTCCTTCTACTTCATGAAAATCCTGACCGTTCCTCCCCTGAAATCTATAGGCAATTCCACCGATCCATCTTCTCCCAATTTCGCAACGACTCCGTTGACTACTGCCCTATTCACTTTTCCCGATCCTTCAAGAGACAATCTGATCCTGCTGTTTCGGTACCTAATATCAGCATCAACGCCCTTGCTTCCCGGATAGAGGTTGGGCTTTATTATCATTCGACCATTCGAAAACCTGATCCCCAGCCAATCTTTTATCACGAAAGATGCAACCTCCGCAGCCGGCCATGGCAAAATCCCCGCGGTGAATTCCTGATGCCTGTTGATCGGAATCTCCTCGAAAAAAGCCCCAGTGTGGCCGCCCTGGACATGGTACAGCCAATCGAGAGTGCGCCGGCTCAGACGGTACATGCCTGCGTCCTGCTCGGCGCGCAATATCAAGGTGGTTGCGATGAGCCAAGGCCCCGGTTGATCCGGTTGAGAACTGGTGTTGTAACGATCATACCCACCAAACGACCAGCGCATATCCCACAAAGGCTGCAGGTCTTCGAGAGTCTTCTTAGCCAGAAACGAATTCGGTTTGACTATCCCGAGAATTATCGGCAAGGCCATAGACGCATCCGGCATCAGCCTCTGCAGCGATTCCGTCACGGCCGGTGCATCCACGACATAGCCCCTATATCTGACTGTATCAACTATCTGCCCCGTCATCGACCGGCGCTTGATGAATGCTCCACCGTGCACGAGTTTGAACTTCGGGTTATCCAACATTGCGTGTAGCATCTTCTTCTCGGCGCTCCTCCATCTGGAGACGTATTTTTCAGCCCTGATTACGGGCGCCAATTCAATTGCATCTCTCAACCCGCGAATGATATACACTTGATAGGCAAGCTCGTAGCCGTCCGTCAGAAATCGCTCCCAGTACTCTCGTTTGTTGTGTACCATACCGGTAGAGTCAAGAAACACCGGCATCAGAGGTCTGTTCGTCATAGCGATCAATTTTGAAGAATTGTCGACGAGTAGCGACGAATCGCCGGTCCAATAATAATAATCTCTCAAAGCGTCCCACAGCTCACCCATCTGATCGAACTCTTCATCCTCCGGGTTCACGTAAGAACTCGATATCATGGTCGTACCATTATCGTTGATCATCTTGTCCAGCATATATCCGAGGAGCGACCGCGCCAGATCGAAGTCGCCAATCCTGATAAGCCCTTCCGCGGTGTTCGATGCATCTCTGATCCACTGGCCGCCATATTCGAACACTCCGGCGTCCATGATGCCGACATTTGAGACATACCCGGGAAGAGTGAAACGGACATTATCATAAAGATTTTGTATGACGGAATCTCGTGAGTCAATACTGCTCAATTCTGCCCATCTGTGTCTCGTCCTTTGAAATGAGACTTTTCCGTTCGCGAATTGATTAACGCGTTTTGCGAAATCGTTCTCGCCACCGGTTGGAATCTGCGTAACAATGAAAGTGCGGAAAGTTTGTGTTTCGTGTGGAGATATTGTATCGGAAACCTGCAGGTAATTGCTGGCGAAGCTCACCCGAGAAGGTGGAACATCTGCAACAATCGATACTCTTCCTTTCTCACTGGAATAGGTAATCTCGTTGTTTGAACGCTCGATTTTTCCTTCGGGAATTCCAAGCCTCAATTCAATGCTCTCCCGGCCAATAATCTGTTTTCCGCTCAAAGTTACCGTGCGCTCGAAAGCGTTGGCTCCGGCGAGTGCAAAGATCTTTTCTGTGACTTCAATTCCCCCCGCCCACCAGACGGCTTCGACTTTTGGAATGCCGTCCTCGTATATCCACCGCGTCATGGTATTCTGCCCCAACGCGACAAAAGGGTAGCCGCCCATTTTGACCTCGAGCGCGCTCGTTTCAAATCCGGACCTCGGATCATAGTTGCAAGCGCTGTCTTTCCTCGCACTCTGATGGGAGTTTTCAGCGTCGAAAAGCAGATATGTAAATGCGGAGCCGAGATCAACTTTGTCGGCCTGGATGAACATCTGAGTTCTGCCGCTTCGAAGAACGTAGTATTGCCGACCGTAGAAATAGGAATAGTTGTTCAAGTGGATCATTGTGGAATCCGGCGCTGCTGAAACGGCTGCAGATGTCAGCAGCAGAGCGAGAATTCCGCGCCAAACACAAAGAGACAAGATTCTCTTCTTCATCAGGGTTGCCTCCATTTGTAAGACAATATATGAAAGACAATTCAGTGCTTCCAATGCTACTCCGCTTTGGGCAGATAGTGGGCCGCTTTGAACTTGAATTACACAAATGAAGTGAATCGAGGTGTTCAATCGAATCCAGGGAAATAATTCGTGGAATTGCGATGTTGGGAAAAAGGAAATTCGTCGCATTGGCGGGACGTGTCTTACCAACCGCGACTGGCCGACTGCCTTTTGGTAGGGTGTGCGACAAGAATGTAAAAGCCTATTACCCATCCCCTTTCAATTCCCCCCCCCTCCTTTTTCTTTCGAAAAAAGTGAGGGGGACAAAGAGGGGTGGGTTCGAAAATCATGGCTATCCTCCATCCTAGAAACCAGGCCGAGACCCCCTCTGGAAACCACAAAGACTCAAAGGCTCAAAGAAAAATGTTTGGTATTGGTGTCGTTGTACAACATTTAGTGCCCCTGCCTGACGGCAGGCAGGTTGGTGACTTGTCACGAAGTGATGCCTTTGGCAGTGGTTACACTTTTCGGCTGCGCTTCTAGAAATTTGTCGCAGACCCTTTAGTAAAGGAACTTGCTATGAACAACATACCACATTAAATTGGATGGAATTCTGCGTGGCTCAATAAGAGATGCTCTCATCACATCCGAAACTCACTATTCACCATGTGGCAACTCGGTATAGAAGCTTCAACATTTTCAAAAGCACAACCGATCCAACTCCAAATCCCAAAACGGAGGACATCATGAAAGTAAATTTCTTCCTGAGAAAACTACTCGGCGTGTCGTTTACCTTTGCCAATGACATACTTTCTATCCTGACGAGGTTTAGCGGAGCGGTCATCCCGGTTCTGGTGATCGCCACTGTTGTTATGGCACAGCAAATTCCTGAGAAAGCTTACAGCAGTCTCCGCTGGCGCAACGTCGGACCGTACAGGGCCGGCTGGGCAACGATGGCCGTCGGAATACCGGGACAGCCGAACACGTTTTACTTCGGCGCGGCTGGCGGAGGGATCTGGAAATCCACTGACGCAGGCATAACATGGCAGCCCGAAATGCAGCATGAGGGCGCTTCAACCGTGGGAGCGATCGACGTATCACTCTCCGATCCAAATATCATTTATGTTGGTACAGGACAGGTCGCGTTTAGGTACGACATGCTTGCCGGTGACGGAGTTTACAAATCTACCGATGGAGGGAAAACCTGGGAGAACGTTGGGCTGAAAAAGACACTGCATATCGGGCGCATCATTATCGATCCGACAAATCCGGATCGTGTGCTCGTGGCCGCGCTTGGGAATGTATTTGCACCGAATTCAGAGCGAGGAGTTTTCCTGACAACCGACGGCGGCAAAACATGGAATAAGACTCTCTTCGTGAGCGACAGCGCGGGTGCAGTCGATCTCGCGTCGGACCCCGAATCTCCGAATATTGTTTACGCCGCCACCTGGCAGGTGGAGGCGCATCCTTGGCTTGATTACTTCATGCCACAGGTGGGTCCTGGTTCCGGAATTTTCAAGAGCACCGACGGCGGTGAGCATTGGACAAGACTGGAGGGAAATGGCCTGCCTTCCGGCCCGCTTGGCCGAATTGGCCTGGGTGTCGCTCGCGGAAGCAAGGGGCAGATCGTGTATGCGACAATAATCGCCTCCGATGGAAAGAGTGGACTTTACCGCTCGGAAAACGGCGGCGCAGACTGGACATATATCAATCACTATCAAGGCTTCGCGAACAACTACTTCAGCCGTGTCACCGTTGACCCGACAAATCCCGACATACTCTATGTGATGGATCGGTCCATCCATAAGTCCGTCGATGGAGGAAAGACATTTACCATTTTCAAAGGATCACCGGGCGGCGATGATTATCATTTCATGTGGATCAATCCCGACAACACTAACTACATGGTCATCGCATCCGACCAGGGGTGTGCAGTAAGCGTTGATGGTGGCAATACCTGGTCAAGCTGGTACAACCAACCGACAGGACAGTTTTATCATGTTGCAGTTGACAATCAGTTCCCTTACAAAATATATGGAGGACAGCAAGATAATGGTACGGTCGGCATCCTCAGTCGGGGGCCATACGGCGTAATCGGACTTCGAGACTGGCATCCGGTCGGTGGCGACGAAAGAGATTACGAAGTGCCAAAACCTGGAGATCCTAATTTAGTTTTTGGAAGCGGACTTGGCGGACATTTCTCGCGTTTCAACAACATTACGAGGCAGGTAGCAGAAATTTCGCCCTGGCCGCTCATGACTTACGGAGAGCGAGAGTCAACTGTGAAATACCGTTACACCTGGATTACTCCGCTTGCGTTCTCACCCGTGGGAACCCACGCGCTTTACGTAGCAAACCAGTATCTCTGGAAATCTATGGACGACGGGAATCACTGGAAGAGAATCAGCCCGGATCTCACGGGCAAAGTTACCGGCGCCAGGGACTACGCCGTTCCGACCAGACCCGAAGCATTCAAAGCCGGCTATGGAGTAATATTCACGATTGACCCGTCTCCCCTTTCGGCAAAAGTCATCTGGATTGGAACCGACGACGGTTTGATCCAATTGACGACGGATGGTGGGAAGACATGGACAAACGTGACCCCGAAAGCTATCCCGCAATGGGCAAGGGTCGATGCTATCGACCCGTCACACTTTTCCGCTCATGCAGCGTATGCGGCAGTAAATACCCAGAGGCTGGGTTACATGAAACCGCTGATTCTGAAAACGACAGATGACGGGAAGACATGGCAAACAATCAGCAATGGACTCCCTGCCGATCAGTTCACCAACTGCGTCCGCTGCGACCCGGTAAAGAAAAGGCTACTCTATGCAGCGACAAACCGAAGCGTCTATGTATCCTTCAACGACGGCAGCGACTGGCAGCCTCTGACACTCAACCTGCCCACCGTTTGCGTGAACGATATGGTGGTACACGATAATGACCTGGTAATATGCACGCAGGGACGAGCATTCTGGGTACTTGACGACGTCGAACCGCTGAGAGAAATCTCGTCGGCCCTGGTGACGAAGCCAGTTCACCTTTTCCGCCCGTCTCTGGCAATTCGTATGCGGCCGGACGAGAACAAAGATACGCCATGGCCGCCTTCAACAGCGCTCGGACAAAATCCCCCAACGGGTGCGATTGTAGATTACTGGCTGAAGGATGACGCGTCCGGCCCGATCACGCTGACGTTCCGTGACTCCAGGGGGAACGTCATAAGAAGTTTCACAAGCAATGAAACTCAGCCTAAACTGCCGTCCCACAGGTATTTCCAGGCAGCCTGGATAAAATCGCCGCAGGAGCTTTCGACATCTGCGGGGGAACACCGATTCGTTTGGGACCTCAGATACCCGCGGCCGAAGGCACTGAGGTATGAATATGACATTGCTGCGGTCTGGCCTGAAGGGGGAACGAACGATGTGGATGCTGGTACACCACTCGACCCGCAAGGGCCGCTTGTTCTACCGGGACGTTATACGGTTACACTCGAGGTGCACGGCAAATCCTATACGGAGCCGTTCCAGGTCAAAGAAGACCCGCGGGTCCACATTACAACAAGTGCTTTGGAAGAACAGATTAGGTTTTCGCTGCAAATTGATAAAGCACTCGACCAGACAGTCGGTATGCACAACGAAATCGAAAAAGCCCTTGAAGGGACAAGCGCCATACCGGTTCAGCTTAGAGACGCGCTAACCAACCTTCAAAGCAAAGGAAAACCAAATGTCTCGACAGTGGCGGGCAACCTGGCGAGCCTCGCCACTGCGGTGGGCTACGCCGACGGACTACCGACACAAGGCGAAATGGCAGTCTACACATATTGCGGAAAGGAACTCGACGGACTTCTGGCAAAGTGGCACGGGCTCGCGCCGAAGATTTCGAAAGGAAGCAGATAAAACGAAGACAAGACTGGAATAATTTTTGTGAGGAACCATTAACCGGAGGGCGCCGGAAACTCTGAGGACAAGTTCCGATTTGATAAGTCCTCGAAATCTCTCGGCGTTCCTGGTGGATTAATTAAGAGGGAGATCGCTGTCCTCTTTGAGCAAAGCATTATCGAGAGATGCTGTTGAACAATGCATCATCAATTGTTAGCTTGAGTTATTACTGAAGGGCATTGAATGAAAATACTTCTAGTTTATCCTCACTACCCGGACACGTTCTGGAGCTTCAGGCACGCTTTGAAATTCATTTCCAAGAAAGCTGCGTTCCCGCCGCTTGGACTTCTTACTGTTGCCGCGATGCTTCCGGATGGGTGGGAAAGGAAGCTCGTAGATCTAAACGTAGGCCCGCTGAATGAAAAGGATCTGGAATGGTGTGATTATGTCTTTATCAGCGCAATGTCAATCCAGAGAGAATCTACGAATGCTGTAATTGCGCGCTGCAAAAAAGCGGGGAAGAAAGTCGTCGGCGGCGGACCGCTTTTCACTTCATACACCGACGAATTCTCCGAAGTGGACCATCTCGTCCTTAACGAAGCCGAGAACACATTGCGCCCGTTTATTGAGGACCTTGTAAATGGTACTCCGAGGAGAATCTACGGCACTTCCGAATGGGCCGACATATCGAAGACTCCCACGCCTCAGTGGGACCTAATCAATTTTAAGAAGTATGCATCCATGAACGTGCAGTATTCGCGCGGATGCCCGTACGATTGTGAGTTCTGCGACATAACAGTTCTCTACGGCCGCCTCCCGCGCACCAAATCCGCTGGCCAGGTCGTCTCGGAACTCGAGAGTCTCTATCAGCACGGATGGAAAGGAAGCGTTTTCTTTGTCGATGACAACTTCGTTGGAAATAAGATAAAACTAAAGAGAGAAATTCTCCCGGCAATTAGAAAATGGTCGGAAGAAAAACGACATCCGTTTTATTTCAATACCGAAGTCTCACTGAATGCAGCAGATGATGAAGACCTGATGATGTTGATGGCGGAAGCGGGATTCAACGCGGTATTCGTAGGGATAGAATCGCCGAACGAAGAAAGTCTGGAAGAATGCAGGAAGCTGCCGAACAAGAGGCGAGATTTGAAGGCCAGCGTCAGGAAGATCCAGAAGTTCGGTATGCAGGTGCAGGGAGGCTTCATTCTCGGTTTTGATGTCGATCCTACATCCATTTTCGACAAGCTGACTTCGTTCATTCAGGAAACTGGCATAGTTACAGCCATGGTTGGTCTGCTGAACGCCCCGCGAAACACGAGGCTGTACCAGAGATTGAAAGAAGAAGGCAGACTCCTTCACGCATTCTCAGGAAACAACACCGACCTTTCGATGAATTTCATCCCAAAGATGAACCGTGAGACTCTCATCAGCGGATACAAGAGTGTTGTCGAGAAGATATATTCCCCGAAAGTCTATTACGCCAGAGTAAAAACATTCTTGAGAGATTTCAAACCGATTGCAGCACGAAGTACCAATGTCAAGTTTTCTGATGTCAAGGCATTATTGAAGTCGGCCGTGCTGTTAGGTGTGATTGCAAAAGAGAGAGTCTATTATTGGCGCTTGTTTTTCTGGTCTCTTTTCACGCGCCCGCGACTGTTTCCTCTTGCGATTTCGTTTGCCATATACGGTTTTCATTTCAGAAAAGTCTTCGAAGAGACCGTATTGACTCTCGAATAGCATGGTGATGGAAATCTTAATAACGCCTGGAGAAAAATGAGCGAAGAATCGTACCTGCAAAATATGTTCGGCTTGAGCGGAAAAGTTTCAGTTGTCATCGGCGGCAGCGGAGTGCTCGGCGGGAGCGTTGCCGGTGCGCTCGCGAAGGCGGGATCCAGGATCGCAATCTTGTACAACCGTGGAAAGGAAGCAGCTGAGCAGCGAGTCAGAGATATCGAATCTGTCGGAGGTGAAGCAATCGCAGTCCACGCGAATGGCTGCGTCAAATCCGATCTCGAGAATGCGAGAGACGAGATTGTCCGCGGATGGGGACAGGTGGATGTTCTCGTCAATGCTCCCGGCATAAACTCTACCACGCCCTTCCTCGAGATTAAAGAGGAAGAGTGGGAAAGAATAGTCAGCGTGAATTTGAAAGGGATTTTTTTCGCTTGCCAGGTTTTCGGGAAGCATATGATTGATGCAAAAGTCAAAGGAAGCATCATAAACTTTTCATCAGTGTCGTCGGAGATTCCTCTGTCGAAAGTCACCACGTATGCAGTGTCGAAGGCCGGTGTGAACAACCTGACGCGGTTTCTGGCACGGGAATGGGCACAATACGGGATCCGTGTCAACGCCGTAATGCCCGGTTTCTTCCCTGCGGAACAGAACCGCAAGATACTCACCGAGGAGCGTCGCAAGGCTATCTTCAGTCATACACCCATGACAAGATACGGAGAAGCCGAGGAGCTCAGTGGTACATTCGTGTGGCTGGCATCGAACAATGCATCGTCCTTCGTCACGGGTACCATCATACCCGTC
>JAKASW010000410.1 GCA_021818875.1 Bacteroidota bacterium | reverse complement strand
AAACCTTTCATTGAGTTTAGCAACTAAACCTTCCAGCATTTTGCCGATTACGAAGTGATAATCCTCTCCCCAGGCATACCTGGAAATCTTGAGATGCTCCATGCCATGGTCTATCGGGACGTAATAATTCTTTGCAAGTGAGATTACGGATTGCGCCCCTTCCATCGCTGATCTCGGATCGATTCTTTTCTCCACATTTCGATTCATCCATTCCATAGTCGACTGGTAACCGCGGGAAAGCCATTCGGATAGTCTAAGTGATGCATCGTTAAGCCGCTCTGCTGCCGATACTCCAACCATATCAAATCCTAGCTCTTTGGCTAATGATTTTATGGTTCCGGTGGCGTCTCGCTTATTTCCCATGTTCCAGCATTCCGTCATGGAACCCGGCAGGATTCATCTTCCTCACAAGCACGTGCCCGTCCTGAATTATCACTTCAAGCATCTTAAGCTTCCCGCTTCCATTTATGCACACACCGGTCTCGAGATTGTAAGTCCATCCGTGCATGGGACAAGTCAGATTCAGACCCGAAACCTGGCCGCCGTACCCGTTGATTAGCCTGGTATGCTGGTGCGGGCAGATATTTATGAAAGCAGCGACCTTCCCCTCCAATCTCACAAGCGCTATCTCATCATCTCCAAGCTTCCTTACAATTCCTTTCTTCCCGATTAGCTCCGACAAATCGGCAACTTTCGTATAGCCGTCAGGGTTCAACTCTTGAAACGGGTCACTCATGGCCATAGGTAGTCACTGAGGTTATTCATTGTTGCCGGGTAAACAAAAAGTGACCATGAATGACGACGAAGGAATCCCCGTGAGTTGCATTAGTCCACCTCGTTTATATCCACAGGCTTCCCCGCTTTGAATCCCTTTTCGGTCCTCATTATTCGTGAAGCCGCCACGTTTGGATCGTGCTCGAAGAACAGTAGCCAGTCTCGCTCGACAGCTCGACGAAGAATGCTCTTTTTTTCCTCAAGCGTCACCAACGGATAGTTGTCGTACCCCATAATGAAAGGGAGCTGGACATGAGTGGATGTTGGGATCATATCACCGGGATGGTACAGTGCGCTTTTTTCATCCGCGATCAGCACGTTTTGCTGGGCAATTGTGTGCCCATCCGAAAGCTTGATAAAGATACAGGGGAACAGCTCCACTTCACCTTCAACTAGTTCAAGTTTCCGTTGGTCAAGGAGCGGGGCAAACCTATTTTTGACGAAGCTCGCCTGATCTTTCTCTGATGGGTTCGATGCACATTCGTAGTGTCTCTTTTGAATGTAGTAACTCGCATTAGGAAATGCTGGCTCAAAATTCCCGGCTTTGTTGGTCTTGACTGCACCTCCAACGTGATCGAAGTGGAGATGGGTAATGACAACATCAGTAACATCCTGCGGTGCAGGCCCCAATTGCGACAATGAATTTTGAAGTGAGTGCGCGGAGTGATCTATCCCGTATATATCGGAGAACTTCGTATCCCAGCCTTCGCCAATGCCGGTGTCTACCATGATACAACGCTTCTCATCCCTGATCAGGAGAATCCGAAGCGCAAGCTCAATTCTGTTCCTCGCGTCGGCCGGGTTTGATCTACTCCAGATCGTTTTCGGGATGACACCGAACTTGGCCCCGCCATCAAGGAAGAACCGTCCGGTTTTGAGCGCTGCTATGTTGTACTTCCCAATTCTCATATCGTTTTCAAATAAACGTCTTTACTTAGAAACAACCGATCAGCCTTCAAAAATTTCCCCGGAATTGCACAAACAAAAAAGGTCGGGCAAAAACCCGACCTTCTGTCTTCCGAATCTTTCGCAGTCTACTTCTTGTATTTAGAATTCGCCGCAGACAGTTCCAATCCCGCAAGTTCAGGATTCAACTTGACTGCCCTGTCGAAGAGTTCCGCTTCCGACTCGACATGGTTCGGGTCAGCCACGCAGCAGTCCACCGGACAAACCGCGGCACATTGTTCCTGTTCGTGGTGTCCTACACATTCGGTACACTTCTCAGGTACAATGTAGTAGAAATCGTTAGAGACAGGCGGACGTTTTTCTCCGAAGAGGTCCCACTCGACGCCGCCGGCGTAGATCGCCGTGTTCGGGCATTCCGGTTCGCACGCGCCGCAGTTGATACACTCTTCAGTGATCATTGTAGCCATTAAATGTTCTCCTTATTTTTCGGTACCAGAGCGACCATAACGCGGGAAAGGCGCGCCAGCATTACACCGTCAAACGAGTAAGAGCCGGCTTTTGCTGACCGATCAGATTCAACATCTCGATCGGGACGCTGTCGTAAAAGGACCGATATCATTTCAATTATCTCAGTCACACTGCCATATCTTCCAAAACTTACGCCGTCAGGGGCACCTTTAAATGGACAGCCCCTGCCGTTCAATCTATTCTTGAAAATCGAATTTAGTGATGAACCGTCGACAGATATTTCAAGAGTAGCCAGACGCAATGACACATCGCCTAGACGGTTCAAATATATCCGAACGCTGAAATAAATTCAAGAAACCGAAGTGAGACAGATAAAATCCCTTAAGAAGGAAACACTTTGTTTCTGAAATATCCGAGAGTCTTGCGTAACCCTTCGACCCTCGGTACCTTCGGTGCCCAGCCCAAAATCTCTCTGGCTTTGGTTATGTCCGGCTGCCTGACCTTCGGATCATCCTGCGGCAGCGGATTGAAGCTGATCTTGCTCTTGCTTCCGGTAAGCTCGATAATCTCCTTCGCGAACTGGAGAATGGTTATTTCGTCCGGGTTGCCGATGTTCACAGGTTCAGTGTAGTTCGACCGGAGAAGCCGAACGATTCCTTCAACCAAATCGTCCACGTAGCAGAAGCTGCGTGTCTGTGTACCATCTCCGAATGCGGTCAGATCTTCACCCATTAGCGCCTGCTTCATGAAAGCCGGAAGCACTCTGCCGTCATCGAGCCGAGA
>JAKASW010000063.1 GCA_021818875.1 Bacteroidota bacterium | reverse complement strand
ACGGCATAGATATTTCAAAACTGAGAGATATCTGAAGTGAAAATTATGCGAGCACGCACTAACATGCAGCTACCCCCTTATCCTATGCAACAGCTCATCTTGCTTACGTCCCTCGTGAAAGCAAGGGCTGCGATCTTCAAACCTTCCGAAAAAGTCGGGAAGACGTGCACTGTGTCTATTAAATCATAGATAGTCATTTTGTTTCTAATTGCGAGCGTCGCTTCGTGGATCATCTCTGACGCATTCGGTGAGACTATTCCGACCCCAACGACCTCCGCATTGTGCGGATTAATTACGAGTTTGACTATACCATGTTTTTCTCTGAGAGCTCGACCCTTGGGAATTGAGCTTATCGGGACCGTTCGGCATGAACAAACTTTGATTCTCCTCATAAGTTCCGCTTCAGTTATGCCGACACTCGCCACCTGAGGAGTCGTGAACACCGCATGGGGAATCTGCTCATAGTTTATCGCTTTAGCAGAACCTGTCAGTGCATTCTCTGCCGCAATTGCACCCTCCTTCGCTGCAACAGTTTCGAGTGCCATCTTGCCGACGCAATCTCCGGCAGCATAAATATCCGGATTGGCCGTCCGCAGATATTCATCGGTCTCGATGAAGCCACGCCGGCTGGTCTTGACGATGCCTGATTCGAGATTCAGTCCGTTCGTGTTGGGTTTAACACCGGTCGCGATGAGAATCTCGTCAAAGTCCAGTTCGACAACGTCGCCGCCGCGATCGACCTTAGCGTGCTTCAATTGACCATTGCTTGAAATTTCAAGAAGCTTCGACGACGTCATGAATTGAATACCTTCGTCTTCAAGTGCACGCTGAATTTCCCGCGATACCTCCGGCTCCTCAAGAGGGAGAACACGTTTTTCCATCTCGATTAGGAGTACATCGCTTCCAAAATGTCTGTACATCTGGGCAAACTCGAGTCCGAGCGGACCGCCGCCGAGAACAAGAAGCCGTTCCGGGACGGTCTTGAGACTCAATGCTTCTATATTTGTCAGATACTTTACCTTTTCGATCCCTTTTATCGGAGGAATGGCAGCACGAGAACCTGTTGCGACAATAAATTTGTCCGCCTCTATTGTCCTTGACGTTTGTGCGATGATTTCAACGGCGTTAGATGAGACGAATCGTCCTCTGCCCTCGACAAACTCGACATTCTTAAGTGCGGAAACGACATCCCGGTAATTGGACTGCCTCAGAGATTCGACTATCTCATCTTTCTCATTGATTATTTCAGCGATGTTCACCCGAGGTTTGATTTGGATCGCCGAAGACTGCAAGGATTTGAAGCCGGGATTCCATGGATAATAAAGTTTCGCACCAATTTCGAGCAGAACCTTGCTCGGTACACAGCCTACGTTTATGCATGTGCCGCCGATTGGTAAACCGCTGTTGATCATTATTACTTTGCCGACATTCAGGTCTGCCGCTTTGGTGGCCGCGGCAAACGCCGCCGCACCTCCACCAATAATCGCAAGTTGGTATTGTTTCATGAATTGTCCTTAGTTAATGTCCTCTTATTCTCAGTGTTGAGCCTATCACGTGACCGTGCCATGATCCTTCAGAAGCAACCGGGACACGTGGCGGGAGCTGGATCCTTGCCATTCAATGCAGGAATTGTTTTCAAAACTGATGATTTATAACCCATTTTCGTGAGAAAGGCAGCAAATGCAGTCGGTGCAACTCCTTTCGGATCGTATTTTATCACAGCCGAACCCTCTTTGTAGTTTACAACCGCGGATTCGGTGCCCTTCATTTGCGACAGCGCTGCCTGAAGTCCGTTTGCACATTCCACGCAGTCCATCCCCTTAATCCTCAAGACAGCCGTCGCATAACCAACATGTTTCCCGGTTGAGGACACGACCGAAGCTGTAGCTGTGGGAGTAACGTTGAAGTACGGAAAAAGAATTGCAGCCAGTGCAATCACCGCCGATGTCCAAACGCCGATCTTGTTCCACTTCCCGGCTTTGACTACTTTGCAACTCCCGTCTTCGCATGCGATTTCCTTTTTCCGATAGGTGAGGTAAAAAGCGAGACCAAGTAAAACAATTGTAAGTCCGATGAAGTATGGCCTATAACTTTCGAGGGCTCCGAAAATACCTAAGCCTCCTACTCCAACAAGCGCGAGCAGCACGGGTCCAATGCAGCATGCTGAAGCTGCTATTGCTGTGAGAATTGATCCTGTCGCAGATATATTTTTACTTTTCATTGAGTTATCTCCTTATACATGAACGAATGTGGTTCTTTTGTTTCTTCCGCCGTGAGGATATCTCTCAAGTTTGACGTGAACACGTTTGGAACAAGCGAGTAATAAATAGTCTGCTTCTCTCGTCGCGACCGAACGATGTTCTTGTCTTTCAACTTCCTCAAGTGTTGCGAGACAGCCGATGTCTTCATTTCGAGACACTCGGCGAGGTCACACACGCACATCTCTTTGTGCGCATGCAGAAGGTAAATGATCTTCAGTCGCTGCCTATTCCCGGAGACTGCGAGAAGATCGGCGAGAGAGTCGAGCCCCTTCTGATCTGAAAGGTTTTTCTTAATGAGCGAGAACTCCGCCTTTGTGAACGTTGGACCGATACACAACTGACCGTCTACATGAGCCTTCTTCATCAACATTTCCTTATATTAGCACATTCTAAAATATATAACAAAAAGACATAGCCCGATAGTTCCGTTCGACGGATATCCCAATCATATGCAACTATTATTCTTTGATTACCTTTCACCCTTTTTGGGCCAATGGCACCAAGAATTGAACCCGGGATGCCTGCAAGTGAACGGGCACCCCGAGGCAGTTTAGTGTTTGTGCTCGTGTTCGTGAGCACCAGATTTCGCCTTGTCGGCAAAAGCCTGCGGGTTCTTGTCGAAGGCGACTTTGCAGTTGGACGAACAGAAATAATAAGTCTCGCCCTTGTATTCTGATTTGGCAGCCGTGTTCTTTTCGTTGACTTCCATTCCACATGTCACGCACTTAGCCATTTTATTGCTCCTTTCTTGTGATTGCTTTGATCAGTTGATTCTTTTGATTACAAACTTCCAACAGAACTGCGCACACCATTTTGATGCCTGATTACAGATTAAGCCTGAGTCCTCAATAATCAATTCCTAGCAGCTTGGCGAGCTTATTAAGAGGAGGATTATGAACAATGATAGGCTCGAACTGACCCGACCTGATTATTCGCAGGGTCGGTATCACTCTTCGTCCTCCTGACCACCGTATTACCTGTTGCGCCGCCGACTGATCCTTGTCGATGTCGATCTCATCGTACGGGATCCCATGTTCCCGGAGGAAGCACTTCGCATTTCTGCAATCCGAACACCAGGAAGTCGAATACATCGTTATCTGTTCCATTTGTCTCACCGTTTCTTTTCATTTGACAGGACAACATAAAAGGCCGAATGCAATCAAGTCTGTCATCCAGATGACGGAACTGGTTGTAATTGCCGGTATATTGCTACTTTCATCTTGTGGTCGTCGACTCTTCATTTTCAGCCTTTAGGATCGCCAGGAGCACCTGCGCGTTCAATCTTACTTTGTAATTCGGATTAACATATTCAAAGAGGATGACACCATCCGTTCCGACTATGAAGACTGCCGGCACGGGAAGAACATGGTCATCGACGCCGGAAGCTTCTGCCAGGTTAATTCCGAATTTCTTGTACGCTTCCAGCGTTTTATCATCCACTCTGAAGGCAATCCCAAAGGCTTTCGCCGCCGCTTTCGAGCTGTCGGAAAGCAGGGTGTATTTCATGTCGTGTTTCTCGATGCTCTTCTCCGCGTTCTCAGGCCGGTCAGCGCTGACAGCAACAATCTGGTATCCAAGATTCAGGACTTCTTGCTCGATTGTGTGAAGTTGTTCCAGCTGAAGATTGCAGTAAGGGCACCAACCTCCGCGGTAGAAGACAAGAACCGAAGGCTTTTTCGCGAGAAGATCATAAAGCCTCAAGGGTTTACCGTCCACAGTTGTGAGAGTGACGTCAGGTACCCTCATTCCAACGAGTAACGGGTGAACATCTTCCGCACTCTCCGCAACGCGCCCGCGCTGAGACCGGGCGGCCTGTGCTTCACTTCCGAGAACTGCCGAACCCAAAGCTAAGGCAGCAAATAGTCCAAAGGTTAACCCATGCGCCATTATCATTTTACCTCCGTGCTTTTTGCAGATCCCCTTTTAGAGATCAGCATAACGACCCCGGAGACAACACTCTTCTGTCCTTCATTCCAACTGAATACTAACCATCCGAGAATCGTCCCGAATGCAATGTGTGCAATATAAACCGTAACGGGAAATCCCCAGCCGAAGTCGACGCCGAAGTATCCTACTCCTAAAGCAACCACGACCGGACTCAAGACGAAGCCGGTGCCGACCAGTATTCCGTAGATCGTGCCGATCCAATACCTTCCCCGTCCGACGAACAAGCTGTATATGATACCGAAGGAGGCGCCGTTCCAGAAGTGATAAGCCCAGCCTGCGATATCGGACAAGACATTGGGCCCCTGCGCAAACCTGTCCAGTAGCAGGACTCCCATAAGTTCCGGCAAGTCACCCGGCATACCGCCGAGATGAAAACCAATCTCACGCACAATTTCCAGCCCGATTGTCCCGATGAGCCCAGCTAACATTCCCGTCCTGATTTGTCGAAAGAGCTGACGCTCGCCCGAAAACCAGGTCACCGCCATGACGATAGCCAGAAAAACTATCGACGGAACGAGCAATTCAACAGCAAGGGTGTTCAAGGTTGAATATCCCGCCTCGGCTGCGACGAAGAGGTTTGGAGAGACGGCGGCTGCAAGAAGCGCGAGCAGCGCAAGCACGATTGTTTTTAATTGAGGTTTCATTTCAAGGGACCGTTTCTATGTATGAGTTCATTTTTGGTTGAACAAAGGGACGGACGAGCTTTGCCCGGCCGCCCTCGTTCCTTGCTCGATCATTACTTCGCAAACATGCCGGTCAACATCTGCAGCTTTTGATCCAACATATTCGCTATCATATCCACCTGTTTGTTGTTCAGGACCGACAACTGCGCGGAAGGTTTGACATAGCTTATGTATGTGTTCCCGTTTGCATCATCGTAAACATTGAGGCGGATCGGAACCACGAACCCAACAGCTCTATCGGCAACAAAGAGCTTGTGGCCAACTGTCGGGTTGCCGACGAACAATGACACGGCGTTCAGTTTGATTCCAGTCATGGCAAGCATCTTGCCCTGATTGATCTCAGACATAACCATCATGCCGTTCTTGGCAACGCCCTTCTTGAGTCCATCAATCGTCTGGTTGAACGACATTTTCGATTGAACAGTGACAAGTCCGTTTTCCTGCGCGTAGACAGGTTTCGTTTGAATGAGCGACGCAGCGACAAGCAGGGCTAGCGAAATCGTTGCAGCAAGTTTGCTCAGGTTCATTTTTCTCATGGTATTCCTCCTTTGAGTTTTGTGTTTTGTTTCCATTCTTATATTCACGCAAAAAGATAGGAGGCGGGCACTTTCGAGTCTGTCAGGTAGATGACAATTCCGTCGGGAAAAGTGGAATGCTGGGATGATGGAATAATAGGTTCGAGAGAGGTGTAAGAAAATGAGTAATGAAGGACTTCTGTGGCGATCCGCGTTGCCGCGAAGCTTAACCGGCGAGTTTCTTCAGCTTCTCGTAGTTTTTAATTGTAAAACTATCGCGGCTGAATTCGATCAAACCCGATTTACGGAATTCATCAAGAATGCTTGTGGTGGTCTGTCTCGCTGAGCCGGTCAGAAGCGCGATCTCCTGATGAGTCAGCGGGCTGTCGATGGTCACTATCCCATTCTTTATTTTGCCGAACTCCTCGGCATACTCAACGAGGAAGCCTGCAGTTCTCTGTTTGACATCTTTGAAGATCATGTCGCTTACCCTCTTCTGAACCTTCCTCAATCTCAGGCCTATCTTCTTTGTTATCTCAAGGTTCAGTTCGGGACTGTCTTTCATGATTTTCTGAAAGTCCTGGACGTTCATGGCGCACACGAGTGCGTCGTCGAGAGCCTCGGCAATCTCGTCGCGGCTCTCGCCCTCATCAACCAGTGAGAGTTCACCAAATATTTCCCCCGGACCTATCACATCAATGATTACCTCCCTGCCGTCGGAGGATATCCTCGATATCTTCACGTGACCGTCCTTTAAGAAGAATATCGAACGGGATGGCTGATCTCCGAAGTAGATGGGCTCGTGTTTCTTGACGGAAGACATCGAAGACATCTTGTCGATGCTTTGAACGAGCGATTCGTCCATACCCTCCAGGATGTTGATGTGTTTAAGGAACCAGAACTTGGATTTTGATTGCACGATACGTCTCCTTCAAAAATTGCCGGTAATTTGGCCGCGTATGAGCTCGCCATAGTTCTCCGATAAGTTATTCCTGTGCCCGTAAAAAGACAAACGTGCTTGCACAGGAACGCGACAGGAGTCCGTCCGAACGCTTTGGCCGGACTCGACTGTCTGGGGGAGGCGATTCATCAATTGCATCACGCTGTCTGGACTGCCGCTGCACCTTCGAGTCCATATACCGCGCCAAGGATCGCTCCGTAGACCAGGTGTCCGACCAGGCTTCCCATTACGAAAAGAATCGGAGCCGGAGTTGCAGAAGCAAATACCCCCGCGCCCATCATGGGATTCACCACGACCTGTGCCATGAGCCACGGGATAAGACTGTAGATCAGGCCGCGAGCCACAGGTTTTCCAGGCAACTTAGTAGTGAAAAGATAAACGTAAGCGATCGCCAGGATCGTCCCGATCATAAAGTGCATTACCCATCCGAACGCGACGGGGATGTGCATGAAGGCCGCAAGCATGTTACCTATCGGCATCGGGGGCATTCCCATTGCGGGAGCCATAAGCATTACGATGGTCATACCGAGCGTGCCGATGAGTCCAGCCACGACTGCACGACCGAAATTGTGTTGATTCATTTTGATTCTCCTCTCAGATTAGTGTTTAATTGTTTCGTTTTGCTTCGGTTTCCTTTTCTCATACCGAGGATGGATTCGAGCTTCCTCATATCCGGTGTTCCATACGAAATAAATTTGTTCTCCAAAAATACAGCCGGACATATCGCAATATTGTATTCCAAAAACCTTTCCGAATCTTCGGGGCGGCGGAAAATAACAAGGTGGACGTCACTCCGACCGCTCACCAGCTGCTTCAACTCCTTCTCTGTTGACTTACACGAGGTGCAGTTTGTGTCTGCAAAAAGGAGGATCTTAATCATGTTTTTCTTGGCCGTGATTTGAGGGTTTCGTCTATCACGACATAAAATTAGCCCAGGCCTCAAGAGGAGTCTGTCAGGCAGATGACAATTGGGAAATGGTAAAACGAGGGGAGAATATCATGGTATGTGAGGAAATTCCGCCTCCAAAGAATATTGAAGGCGCGAGAAGATCATTGGCCGATGTTTCCCACAATGTACGGGATTTGGCAGAACAAATCCTTTGTCAAGTAGTGAGCCCATGTCGTTTTCGGTGAGCGTCTTTCTTTACCTCAAATGACCAGGTTGCACCTTCCGGGCTCGAGGGTATTTCATGTCAACCGGGACTGAATCGGCAAGATACCAGAAGTGTTGTACAAGTCACCTCCCTTCGTTCTGCCGCTTTCACACCTCCTCCAGTAAGTATGACAGTATCATACTTTCTAAATGATGGCAAAATCTGGGGATTATCGTAAGAGTACCGTAGGATGCATCGCTTTGGTGTGCTAGCCGCTGAAACTTGCGGCCCCTTGCGTGACTGGCATCCTCAACGCCTGCCAAAGAAACAGTCTCTGCGTTTTCTTATCGATCTTGCAGAAAAACCTGTAAGGAGAGGTGTATAATTTGGTATAAAAGTGTATGACCATAGTGCCACGCTCGTGCCACGGAAAATGACCCATTTGAAGAGGGAATTGCGTCTCACTGACCTGTTAAGATTCATGCGGCATGTTGCAGGGCCCTGCGGGCGTCGTAAAGGTCACATGCCACCTGAAGATTCATCCAGAACTCAGGGGAGTTTCCGAACACGCTTGATAGGAGAAGTGCGGTCTCAGCAGTCATGTCGCGCTTACCGTTGATCAGAGTGTTCACTCTCTGGATCGGAACGCTCATCCGGCGGGCAAGTTCCACCTGACTCATTCCATTCGGCTTCAAAAACTCTTCAAGGAGTATTTCTCCGGGATGAGATGGCTTTCGATTTTTCGGTATCATATTGTGATCCTCAATGATAATCTGTTATCAAAACATGGTTCGCTAGACCGTCAGCCCACTTGAAGACTAAGCGGAACTGGTCATTTATGCGGATCGAGTGATAACCTGACATGTGTCCTCTTAGGGTTTCAAGCTTATTCCCGGGCGGAACGCGCAGGTCATTCAACTCATGGGCTGCTTCGATCATGTCCAGCTTGCGTTGTGCAACGCTCCAGATTGTGCGTGGAATTCGCCGGGCCGCCTTCGTGTCGAGTCCATCGTAAATGTCTGCTGTAGTCTGATCGGCAAAACCGGCAATCACGAGTCAAATTAACGATTTAACACCATACGTGCAAGTCACGGGTGAGGGTGAAGTTTCAAAGTGTATGTGGCGGGTCGCCGGACTTGACTTGTCTCATGACAAGTTGGCCAAACCATCGGCAGATAAGCCGCCCTCTTTGAATGCCGGTGCGGGCCATCCGGTGGGCTTCGGTCCGCGGACCGCACGGATGGTCCGGCAATGTCCGTGGGCTTGGGAATGCGGTGCTGCAGTCGATGATATTCGCGCGAGGCGGTCAGATCAAAACCGACTCCCTTCCCACAGAAATACGTCATGAGGTCGGGCAAATCGAGGGACCTCTGCCGTCGACCAAAGAGGAGCTGCAGATGGAAAAGGTTCAAAGAACGGAAAAGTACTGATGGACTTTGAGCGGAAGTTCTTGCTTAACCTGATCGAGAATTCCGGAGGCAACATTTCCGAGGCCGCGAGGATGAGCGGGTATGACAAAAGACAGTTACAGAACTTAATCAAGAAACATGGAATTGACGTTGGGACGCTGAGAGAACAATAGAAAGATCACTTAGCCGCTAACGGTAGCTCATTTCAAAATTTCCTTATCCGCCTGATCACAGTGTTCCCAATCGCCAGCTTTCGACCAAGTGTTGAACTTCACCACTCATCTACGAACGCTTTCTCGCTTATGAGAGCTCCAACCATTAGTCTGGAAACTCAAACGCGAACGTTATACGTGCCACCACATCGCTCGCCATGCCAGCTTTCTCGTAATCAACGATCTAGACGTTAGGCATAAAGTGGACATTCTTCATTGCCGCGAAATCGAAAGCAAGAAGATAAAGCGATTGTCCTGTGCTCCGCGTCTTCGAGTCTCCCTGCCAATAATCGTAACGCGCCACCAAGGCGAAGTCTCTCATGATGCGGGCAGCGGCGTTAAGGCTTATTCCGAACGACTTCAATGTTGATCCGTTTGGTTCACCGTGTTCAACTGCCTGAACAACGGTCTCCGCACCACCAGACAAAGCCGCGGATTTCCGGGCAACTAGAAGGTCACCAGTCCTCAGGTATTTTCTCTGCGGACCTCCTGCGTAATCCACCGTCGCCCCAATAATCAAACCATCCTTAGGCGCACTGGTGAGCTGCAGATATAATCGCTTGTATCTGTCAACCGATGAAAGGTCGCCGCTGTTGTTTCCTATTTCGGCTGTGGCATAGAGGTCTTTTCCGAAGTTCCGATATAACGCCACACCCATGTCCACAAAAGGCGAAATACCATGTAAATCCTGGATAGACTTCTCAAGCGAGCGGTAGCCGAATACCGACTCCGACAGGTCGATGGCCGGCGTCGGCTGTAACCCCATGCGTGCGGTCGTCCCCCAGAATGCGTTTTCCCAATCGAGGTAGGCATGCTTTACGGCAAAACCGAGAGCGCCGCTTGACAGAGATGTACTCTGATCTGACTCGACACAGAAGCGCGCGAGAAAGTCAGTTGAAAGTGTATCCATTGCGGCTAAATCAAGACGTCTGTAATCGAACGCCTGATAATTTTTCTCTGAAGGGCCATGGTACTGGAGGACATAATAGTAGTCGCCAAACATTTGTCCTGAAAAAGTCGGCACTTTGACCTGCGAAAACGCAATGCCGCTTATCATGATTACAATAACGACTGTAACCCAAATTCTCATTTTTCCCTCCTTCCTGCTTCAGGCATTGCCTCGAGTAGTTTCTTCTTCCTTTTTATTGTCATCATTCTGGTTTGGCGGGACCTGTGAAGAATCGCCGTGACCCATCATCCAAGGGCCATGATATCTTCGCTCTCTCATCGTTTGCCGGAATGTTCGTTTAGCCTCAAGCCAGTTGTCCAAATCCTGACCGATCGGCTTTCCTTTCTTCTCCCAGATTCCATATGCAATCTTTCGAATCTCATCATGCCGTTTTGATTGACCACATTCGGATTTGATTTGTTCCATTACCAATTTCTCCGCGACTAACCAGTTTTCAATTTCCTTCCCACTCTGGCGTCCGCCCTTTTCCCAGAGATCATAAGCCACTTTGGCAATGTCATTGCTCGATTTCTGTTTCATTTTCCAGTGCTTTCATTAATTGATCTCAATGTGTGTAAACGTGGCATCCGCTCAAGTCCTTGATTAGTTCGCAGATTCAGCTGGAGATGCCACACGCCATAATCGTCCCCTGAGTCCGAGCAACAACCGCGACAACAGGAGGAGCATAGGCAGCTCCACAATCGGGCCGATGATTATCGCCAGATAAACGAGCGGGTGACCCGGAAATGCCGCAACTGCAACTCCGATAATTGCTTCCGAGTTACGTGCGGTAGTCGTGAACGACATCGTGACCGTGTCGGCATAACCAAGTTTGAACAGCTTTCCGCTCAACAGCGCAATCATTGTAGCCTTAGGCGTTGACCTCGGCGGCGGACTCATGACAGCCGCATTGGTGGCGATTCCCGCAGCAGCATCAAGAAATACACCATTTTCAATTGCACAATCAGCGCACTTTCGACTGTGTAGCTGACGAGTCCTGCTGGCTTTGTTGTGTCGGTACAAAATCGGATGGGTTGTATCCCTGTCTGACTAAGATCTCATTAACCTCCGCTCTTTCTTCCGCCGAAAGAACTGGGGCTCGACTTAGTATCCAGCCATACTTACGCGATGGATCTCCCACAATAGCGTATCTGTAATCCTTGTCCAATCCTATGATCCAGTAATCCCCCCAGAAAAGGTGTATGCCGAAAATACTCACAAAGCTCACCTTGAGTTTGGCGTTCGTGCTCGTATCCACAACCTTTGCAATCCCTTCTGCCACATCTTCCTTTCCATCTTTTTCGATGCACCGGTTTACGACTTCTATAGTACCATCACTGTTAAATAGGTAAGTGGCAGTCGTGTTCCTGAAACACTTCTTCTGAAAGAAATTTGGGATCTTTGCTATTTCGTACCAGGTTCCAATATACCTGTTCAAATCGACATGGCTCACCGTGACAGGCTGGCTATCTTTGGACGATTTCTCTTGGGCTTTCATGGTCACCGAAAGTACCAGCATAATAATCGCAGCAGTTCCGAAAAATGGTATTCGCTTCACTGTCAATGTCTCCTTCTTCTCTAAGTTTCTGAAATGGGCGGTATAGAACCAACCCGAAGTGAGTGAGGGTGCACAATTTGCTGCTCATCGCAATTGCCTGTCGCTGCTCACTTGACCGTCGAGAATATGCAGAATCCGCTTCGTCTCGGAAGCGAAATGCTCGTCATGTGTCACGACGACGATAGTCTGCCCCGTTCGTGTATTCAGATCAGAAAAGAGTTTATATATCGTCTCAGCGTTCTTTGAGTCGAGGTTCCCGGTTGGCTCGTCGGCAAGGAGTACCTTGGGACTGTTCGCGAGAGCTCTTGCAATTGCCACCCTTTGCTGCTGACCGCCCGATAGCTGATTAGGCTTATTGTGAAGTCTGTCCGACAGGCCCAACTCCGAAAGAAGCTCCGCCGCTCGTCTGCGGGCCTCTCCAGTAGAAGCTCGACCTCTAGCCAGCATAGGCATCATCACATTCTCGACCGCGCTGAACTCGGGTAGAAGGAAATGGAACTGGTACACGAATCCCAATTTTGCGTTTCTCATTTCGGCCAGTTCCTCTTCCTCCATGGCACTGATCTCCTGCCCATCCAGGAACGCTCTCCCTGTATCCGGTCTGTCGAGTCCGCCCATCAAATAGAGAAGCGTGGTCTTGCCTGAGCCGCTCGGTCCCGTTATAGCAGTGAACTCTCCTTGCGCTATATCGAAACTGATGTCGACGAGAATCTTTGTAACGATCTCTTCACCGCCGTTCTTCACAGAGAGTTTTTTGCTGATGTGATCGAGTCTGATGATTGGTTCATCCATTATCGTTCACCACGGAGAATTTCTACGGGATTGACTCTTGCTGCGCTTCTGGAAGGACCTACCGCCGCCACCATGCTCACAATCAAGGCAAAGATGGACGCGCCGACAAAGTACATCGGATTCTTGCCCATCATTAGATGATCGGTCCTGATCGTGCTCGCGCTGGACGATGCCATCGGGATTGAAGACATGATCTCGATAAGTACGAAGCCGAGTACACATCCTATCGTCGCTCCGACGAGCGCTACCATTATTCCCTGGATCAGGTATATCCAGGTTATCTCACTCCTCTTGAATCCAAGTGATTTCATTACGGCTATGTCTCTCACTTTTTCGAGAACATTCGTAATCAGCACATTTGCGACGCCAAAGCCCGCGACCATGATAACAAAGAATACGAGAAAGTAAACGATCCCGGAAATCATCTTGAAGAGTGCAACGACGCTTGCCGCTTTTTCCTCCCATGTGATCGCCCTGTAGTTCGTCTCCTGCTCTATTGTCCTTGCAACGAGGCCATCACGACTCAGGTTGTTCACGCGAATGTATAAGTTGCTTGCTTCGTCGGGAGAAAACCCGCCTATGTTCTGACCGAGTCTCAAATTCACGTAACAATTGTCGTCGATATCGTTTATTCCTGTCATGAAAATGCCGACGACTCGCACGCTGAAAATCTGACCTGACGGGGCCACGATCTGCATTCTATCGCCGACGCGCGAAGTAAAATCCTTGGCAACGCTGCTTCCAAGCATTATTCCATCGGGCGTCTTTTCAAGGTCACTTAAACTTCCGCTGATCATATTCTTCGAGAACTTTTCGATTCCATCTTCCAGCGCAGGTATTATGCCGAAAAGTTGAATTGGTTCTGAAATCGTCCCGAACATTCCGATGACATCAGTCGATACGGACGGCGAGATCAACTCGACGAGCGAGTCACGCTGGATAAGGCTCTCGATTCGAGGATAGTTCTTGATGACTTCCTGGTCTTCCCTGCTCACGTTCTTGATGAAAGTGACATGAGTGTTTCCATGCGACTCTACAAGTTGATCGGGAACCGTCGGCCTGACCTTTTCCCCCGAGACGATGACATGTGGAGCTATCTCGACGATTTTTTGTATGAAACTCTGCAGGAGTCCGTCCATGAGTGACACGGCAGTAATGAGTACCATGACGCCGACACTTATTCCCGAAAGCGTGAGAAAAGTCTGCCGCTTCCGGTTAAGAAGCTGCCTCAGGGCTATCATAAATAGATGATAGTTGATCTTCATTTTCATGCTCGGAGGATTTCGACAGGTTTAAGCCGGGCTGCACGACGGGCAGGTCCATACGCGGATAATGCGCTCACAATAATTGCGAAAGCCATGGTGATCAAGTAGTATGAAACTTTCTGCACAGTCACGATATGATTTCCTCTGACTACTGCGCTGGGACCGTACGAAAATGGAAGCGAAGAAATCAAAATCGTGAGATAGTGACCCGCAATGTTTCCGATTATAGCCCCGATGATTCCAAGGATCATGCCTTCAGACAGGAACACCAATCCCACCGATTTGATGCTCACTCCTATCGACTTCAAAACCGCGATATCGCGTCGTTTCTGCAGCACAATAGTAATCAGAACGTTTGCGATTCCGAATCCCGCTACGATGAATACGAATATTACCAGGAAGAAGGTGATGTTGTTGTTCCTTTCGAAGAGGGAAAGGAGATTCGCATTGGCTTCTTCCCATGTCTCGGTTTTGTATCCCGTGAGGTCACTGATCTCTTTCGACAAGTTGTTGATGTGCGAGAGGGCAACCGTGTGTATCCCTACAGCGGTTACCGCATTCTCCGAAAGCCCACTTATAGTTTGCGCGAGTCTAAGATTTACAAAAGCGTTGTTGTCATCAACCGCTCCAAACCCACTTGCAAATGTCCCCACAACCACCAAGTTATACACTTCCCCATTTTCACCAGTGACTCTAACGATATCATGGTACACCACGTTGATTTTAGCCGCGAGTCCAGCGCCTAGCAAGATTCCGTTCTTTGTATAAGAAAGCTCGTTCAAACTACCGGTCGTAATTTTCTCTGCTAATTTGCCGATGTTTGCCTCTCGTTCAGGGATGACTCCCTTCACTATGCATGGCCTTGTGAGGGTGGCGTACCTCAGAACTCCCCTTGTCATGACAAATGGTGAAACAGCATCCACTCCAGGAAAACTGTCGAGAAGGGAAACTATCTCAGTGTAGGGCTTCACTTGCTTTAGCTCGTCTGGCACAATCCGTGAGACAATCTCAATGTGCCCGTCAAAATCTCGAGGGACCGATACGAGCATTCTCTGCTTCGGATTTACCTTTTCCCCCTTTATTGTGATCAGTGGAGAAATGTCTATTATTTTATTCTGGATGTCGGCGATTATCCCGCCTGCAAGTCCGAATGTAAGAATCATGACCATACATCCAACAGCGACGCCGGCGATTACCAGAATTGTCTGCCGACGCTTTTCCATAAGATGCCGCGTGGCAATAGTCAGGATGAATCTTGACTTCCGTAACATTATTGCCCTGTCCCGACTCGCATCCCGTCGTGAAAGCTTGCGTCTGGTTGAGATATTATTTCGACACCTGGAGAGAGCTCCCCATTAAGGATCTCCGAATACTTGCCATCGGTTGACCCTAACTTTACTCTCACAATTTTCGCTCTTCCATTTTCGACCGCATAAACTATATCACAATCTTGGAGGCGCATCACGGCACTACGTGGGACAAGAATAACGTTGCGGAGTTCAGATGTGATTATGTTGACCGTCGCCGTCATTCCAACATTAAGATTGGCCGGTGGGTTTGTAAGTCTGACGAAAACTTTAGATGTCTTCGTAGCTTCATCTGTTTTGGGGACAATGCGATATACATATCCATCGAATTTCTCAGAGCCATATGCATCAAATGCAACCACGCACTTCTGACCCTTTGACACGCGCGAGAAATCCTGTTCGTCCACGTCCGCCGCGACGAGAATTGATGAGGGTGCAATCATCTGGAAGCAAACTTCATTTGGCAAAAGGTAATCGCCCAACTTGGCGGTTGCCGAAATTATCACACCGGAAAAAGGTGCAGTAATTTCTGTTTTTGCCAATCTCTGCTTTGCAATATCTAAGGCAATCTGATTTTGTTGAAGTGTCAACTTTGCTAAATCAACTTCACTTCGAGCGTCATCAAGAGATTTTTGAGTTACACTCTTTGATTCGAAAAGGGCTTCCGTGCGCTGGAGATCCTGCATTTTCGTCTGCAGATCAACCTTCGCGCTTTGCACGCCCGCACTTGCCTGTTCCACTTTAAGCAAATCGTCGTTGTCATCCGTCCGAAGTATTATCTCCCCCCGCTTGACGTACATCCCTTCTCGCGCGCCGATATATGTGACAATGCCTCCGAGTTCGGAACGCAGGGTCGCACTCGAATCAGCGGTCACATTTCCTGTCGCGTAAACCACCATGACTAAATTCCCCCTTTCAACTCTAGATACCGTTACAGTCCTACCATCAAATATCGATCGGTACGCGAGGAAGAGGACAACTACACCTGCAGTCACAGCACCAATCGCAAAAATAAATTTCTTCTTCATCTCGTTTTCCTTTTTGTTGCAATCCCGTCAAAGAAAACAGTCACAAGAAAATCCACCGCATCAGACTTTTTCTTCTCGTCTTGTTCATGGAAAAGGTCATTCATATGGTACGCATAAACCATGTGGTTGAATATTTGAGCGGCACGAAGTGTGTCGATACTTCTAATCTCTTTCTCTTTTCTTCCACGGTCGAGTTCCTTCGCAAGAATCTTGTTGAGTTTTTCGTGTATCATGGCGTGCGGTGTGCCATGCCAGTTATCCAAATTCATCTTGCCAATCTCACGCATTAGAATACGGAAGAAATCTGCGTGTTCCCTGAAGTGGTTGATCAACCGATTTACGAACAATCCGAATTTCTCTCTGATGGGAAGCTTCTCTTGCATTGCCTTTTCCGCTATCTCGTTGATCTCCCGGAACACAGCCTCCAATACGGACTTATAGAGTTCTTCCTTGTTTTTGAAGATCGTGTAAAGCGTTGCCTTCGCGAGCCCCGCCCTTTCTGCGACGTCGTCAATAGTCGTGCCCTTATAACCCTTTTCGGAAAACACTTCTCTCGCCGCCTCGATGATCAGTGACTTCCTCAACTCTCGTTCACGTTCTTTCCTCGGCAACAAATCTTTTCTCCTGATGACAATTGAACTGATCGGTATAAAATTAATACTCGTTAGTATAGAAAGCAATAAAGCCACGGCGACGCATTAAGATTAGAGAGTGGAGCACAGATCCGAGAAGTGCAGCTGTTGGAGTCAGCTGCACCTATCTATGACGCTCTCAATAGTGCGGCTTGGATTAATCTTTCAGTACAGCCCCTGTGTTACACAATATG
>JAKASW010000409.1 GCA_021818875.1 Bacteroidota bacterium | reverse complement strand
CAAGCGAACTGTGCCACTTTATGAAATCATTTAGCACCTAAAAAAAAAACCTGTTGCCAGCCGGTATCTCCTTGCGCCTCATCTGCATATTCTTTTCGACGATCAGGTTCAAAGAATCCATGTCGTTCAGAAAAACGTTCGTCACTTTTCTGACATTGGGATCGACATTCCTTGGCAAGCCGATATCGATTATGAGAAGCGGTCGGTCCGGTCGTCCTTTCATGGCGGCGCCAACCATCTCCCGGTTCAGAATGTAATCGTTGCCTGCGACGCTCGATACAACTATGTCTACCGATGGAAGATGCGCGGTCATCGCGTCGAGCGGAATCGCCTCACCCATCCCCATCTCTGCAATGAGGTTCTGTGCCCGTTCAATCGTTCGGTTTGCAATTAGGAGTTTCCCAATCTCCTTCGACTTCAAATCTTTCGCAGCCAGCTCGGCCGTTTCCCCAGCACCGATGAGCATTGCGGTCCTCCCACCGAGATTGCCGAATACCTTCTGAGCCAGCTCGACAGCCGCATAGCTTACCGAGACTGCACCCTCCGAAATTTTTGTCTCTGACTTTGCACGCTTGCCCACCTTCAGTGCGACCTGGGATGCATGGTGGAGCACCGTGCCGACTGTCCCCAGCTCGACGCCGACGTTATAAGCATCCTTCACCTGACCGAGTATCTGGATGTCTCCTACCATCAATGAGTCGGCACCGGTTGCAACAGTAAACAGGTGACGGATTGCTTCGAACCCCTCGAAAGTTTCATACCTGGCATGGAACTCGCCATCATGGAGGCCTTTCGCCTGACGGACCATCTCATATAGATCGGAATTTGTAAGCGGCTCGTGGTATGGTACAAGATAAAGCTCGGTCCTGTTGCAAGTGGACACGATCAGTGACTCGCGGGCTACCGACCGAAGCTTCTCCGAGACGCGGCGAATTTCTTCAGAGTTATAGTAAATTCTCTCGCGGGCATCGACACTCGCTGTTCTGTGATTGACCGAGACCGCAGTTAACTTTAGCATTTGTCATCTATATGAAATTATGAAAACTTCTCATAAACACATTTACAACTACCATGGAAGCTATAGTCAGGGCAAACCCAACAATAGAGACAATAATAACAGTCCGTCCAGTCCATTTCATAGCCCTCTTGGACACAAGCGCAACGAAATAAATAATCCAGACTATGTCCGTGATTATCAGCTTAGGATCGGAATACGAGAAGTTATTTATAGTTCTAGGAAGCCAAACATAGCCGATTAAAATCACGATCGACAGGAATATAAACCCGAATACAATCGACACGAAGCTCAGCTTCTCAAGCGTCTGCAAATCAGGGAGCTTCCTGTAAATGAGACCGAACCTGCCCGACTTAATTTCATGGTACATCATCAGGTACAGTCCTCCGTAGACTGCCGAGATTGCCAGGGCGCTGTAGCCGAGCATCGCACCGGCAACGTGCACTCCGAGGAGGCTTGAGCTGAACAACGGGTCCAGCCGAACATCCTCTTTCGAATAAGCCGCCGAAACTACCTGGAAAATAAACGCCAGTGAAAGGATAAACATTCCAGTATCCTTGACACGCGTTTTCCACTCTATGTAGAGGTACGCGACGCCGATCGTGAAGGCAACTACTCCCATAATATCAAAGACCGAAGTGGTGGGTGGGTGTCCAATAAGGACTGTTCTGCTCACCAGGTATATTAATCCTACAACTAGTGTGCCAACGAGAAATCTGGTTCTATTTCGTATTCCGAAGGGCTCATCGAGGAAAAATGCCAGCCCGTACAGGAAAATTGTGAACAAGTAGAGAACCGGGAGGAAAACCCTCAGCAAATCCACAAAGTATTCAAACATAACAATCAAAATTAAAGAAGGGCGGGTGAAACTTCAATGAACATCGAGAAGAAGCAGAGGGCTGGTGGCATGCTGCAAATCGGCGCAGGAAAGCCCGAATGATTCTTTGGAAACCAAGAAAGAATAGCGAAGACGGAATTGTCGTATGATGGATCGCCAAATTGTTGGAAATACAAATCAATGATCGAGTAGAGGTAACAGAATCGATCCGACGCTACTCTCCGCTCGAGATCAAGGCACATCCTTCCCACGATTTCAACTCTCGATGACTACAGGCGATGATGAGCGGTGACTGCGAGAGATTACAGAATGCTGGAATGGACTGCAAGTCTTTACTAAGTAGTCAATCTTTAGCAGCCCTCATGAACTCCTTGAGCCGCTTTGCGTCAACCGGATTCGTGGTGATCCCGTCTACCTTGACCCACGTTCCGACGATGACGCTGTCTGCATATTTCAAAAGACTGCCGACGGTCTGCTTGTTTGCACCACTACCAACGATGATCTTAGCGTGAGGAAATTCTTTACGCAAACCTCGGAGTTCCGTCATGTCGACCGCTTCGCCGGTCCGCCGGCCGCTGATAATTATTCCATCGGCGAGTCCTCGCTCAAGTGCGTCGGCCGCTTGCTGCTGCAAAGTGTATTCACCTATCCTGGAGGAGTGTTTGACATCAACATCAGCGAAGATTTTCACATCGGAATTCAGAGTTTTTCTAAGCCGGGTCACTTTGTAAGCCTCACCTTCGATTATTCCCTGGTCGGCCACGACGGCTCCAACGTAGACATTCACCCGGATAAAAGAAGCTCCGACGACGGTCGCAATGCTCAGGGCTGATTCTGCATCGTTACGGAGGACATTGATTCCAAATTCGATTTCGGGAAATTTTCTCTTGAATTCAACTGAGGCAAGCGTCATGGCCGAGACGGTAATCGGGTCAACCCTTTGCCTGCCAAACGGAGCGTCCCCGAAGTTTTCGACAATAAGACTTGTTACCCCGTTATCATGGTACACAATGCAGTCGCTTATCCCGCGTTCCACCACTGCATCCATCGAGCCTCCGAATCGCGGAGCGCCTGGAAGAGGAAGCAGGTGAACAACTCCGATAATCTTCG
>JAKASW010000062.1:16659-16994 GCA_021818875.1 Bacteroidota bacterium | reverse complement strand
GAAAACAAACTGCCGCGAAATTTTGCCCTGCGACAGAATTATCCAAACCCGTTCAACCCCACGACGACAATAAGCTATAAGCTTCCGGCTGTCAGCTACGTCACGTTGATCGTGTACGATGTGCTCGGCAAAAAAGTCAGGACGCTTGTGAATGAGCGTCAGAGCGCCGGTACATACACCGTCACATTTGATGGAAGTGGTCTATCAAGTGGAGTGTATTTCTACAGGCTGTCCGCGGGTTCTTATTCTCAATCCGAGAAGCTTGTATTAATCAAGTGATGAAATGTGAAATGAAAGGAATCAAAGCAGATGGCTAAGAAATCCAGTTTGTTGAT
>JAKASW010000062.1:0-16649 GCA_021818875.1 Bacteroidota bacterium | reverse complement strand
TGATCACAAAATTGTTGTTAATCGTTTTTGTCGGCGTTATGGTCGGGTGCCACGGGAGTTCGACGAGCCCGAACACTGCCGGAACAATGACACAGCAGCAAATTGAAACAAGGGTAACCGCTTCTACCGAAATTCCTTCCAATATTCTAAGCGCCATTACGGGATTACTGTCGGCGCCAAGCGACACCGGTTCCGTCCCGACCCTGCCTGCGCCTCCTTCTTCCTCTTCGGCAAGAATAGGTAAGGCTCAGAAGGTTGATGGGACTTCCGGTCCCGGTGATTGGGCCGGACCCGACAGCCAGGGCTGGTACACCTGGACTTATGAAGGCGGGTATGGAAATTCCTATAGATACACAGAAAAGGTGCGTTACCAGGACAAAACGCTTGAGTACAAATTCTCAATTACATACAGCGGCACCGATGGCTCCTATTCATATGAGATCGACTTCAAATGTGCCAGGGCCACTAACGGTTTATTAACGGGTTACTATGACATTCAAGTTCAAATGAATAGTAATCAATCTGGTACCAATACCGGAGACCACTTTAGGTTGGAATTCACCAATTGCGATCCCAATACCGGCGCGGGTGTTTTTGATTGGTACAACGGCGGTGACATAAACAGTTTGAATCCATATTCCCATTTCTTGCACATGAACGCAGTCGATGCAGGACAGGGTCAGCTTCACGTCTATGTTACCACCTACGGCGATTATGGTGGTACATGGGATTATTACTGTGTTTATCAGCCGCTTGGTATCGAGAATATTGAGGAAGTATTCGGGAATTGAAACATATGTGGAAATGGGAAAAAGGCATCCGACAAAAATCAGTCGTGTTTCGGTGACAGAATGACTAACGTAAACACCGATAAGAAACCACAACCATAATAATATAGGAGGCAAACCGTGAAGCGTTATCATTTACTTTTTTTGCTGCCATTTGTCTTGGTAACGACGGCATCTGCTCAGAATTTTTTGAAGAATCCCGGCTTCGAGGACTGGGGAAGTGATGGCCTGCCGTCGTTCTGGACCTCGAGTACAAACTCCTGCCAAAAATCTACCGTGACGCATTCAGGCTCAGGGGCGGTGAAGCTGGTGAACTCACAGATCTTCGGAACGAGCATTATGGGTGCCATCAGCCAGGATTCGATTCGTGTTTCGGGTTCGACTTTTTCTGTGAAGGGATGGTACCAGTTGCATCCTGATGGCGGAGATGGACTTGCAATATTCATATGGATATATGGGCAAGGGGAATATGCGGGTTTGACCGGTGCTAACGTTCTTGGTATAGTTGGTACTAAGGACGTGTGGACAGCATTTGCGCTTGGTGCTGTAATGACTCCCGGTACGACTGGCGATTCGGCCGCCGTTGATTTCTGGATCATGCCCGATTCGGCTTCCGATTCCTGGCATCCAGGTACGTATGTATTGCTTGACGATATTGTTCTGGATAATACTGTTACCGGCGTAACGCGTGACGAGTTCACATCTCCATCCAATTTCTCTTTATCACAGAATTATCCGAATCCATTCAACCCTTCAACTCAAATCGAGTTCACCGTACCCACGAGAAGCCACGTGACACTCAAAGTGTATAACATCATGGGACAGGAGGTAAAGGCTCTTATCGACCAGGATCTTCAGGCGGGAAGGTATAAGACCGATTTTGACGGGTCCAGTTTACCATCAGGGACGTACTTGTACAGGATCCAGGCTGGTACATTTTCCAAGACAAGCAAAATGACTCTCTTGAAATGACAGGTGAAGTTACCTGTGTTCACTTTGTTTCGCGAAATGAGGGTCTCAAGAATAACAAAAAAGGAGAAAAATCATGAGAAACAAACTCTCACTCACGTTCTTAACCGCATCGCTATTCGCACTCACATTCGCAGCTCGTCCTGCGAATGCTCAATTTGAGAACCAAAAAAACTTCCTCGGCGCTCATATTGGCTTAAGCGGGGTCGGAAGCGCATTGACCTTGGGAGCCGACTATGAACGCGGAATCACGAACGTTGGAGAAGTCGGACCTGGAATCATAGGTGTGGGCGGCCTATTTGATTATTTCAGCTACGGTTCGAGCGACTATGGCTACTCTGATGTTGGTAGCTGGGCCTATATCGACTTCGGCGTAACCGGGATGTACCATTTTGTTCTGAGCGACAAAAAGTGGGATCCATTTGTTGGGCTTGTCCTGGGCTATGAAGTCGCAAGCTGGAAGTGGAAAGGGGAGTATTCGTACCTGAATTCGGAATATGGATACAGCCCGAGTGCGGGCGGCTTCACGCTCGGCGGGAGTGCGGGAATCAGGTACTTCTTGAGCGACAACTGGACAGCACAGGCGCGAGTAGGTTTTGGATTCTATATCCTCGCTGTCGGTGTCGATTACAAGTTCTGACCGGATTAGGAGGTGTGTAAGATGATAAACTCTCAGAAAGCTTCACATTATGTCTGGTATGGCAAAAAGCTGTTGATTCTTGCGATGACCGCGGGATCTATGGTCAGTTTCTCAGGTTGCTTCGGCTATAATCAACTCGGCATCAAGCTCTTCTCGATGAGCGTTGAAGTTCGCGGCACGAACAACGCTCCGCTCGTAGGAGCTGTTGTTAGATGCAGCACCGGACAAACAGTTACCGTGGATTCTTCCGGCATTGTAAAGCTCAGCTTTTCCGATGTGGGACCGTATTACATCTCGGTACGATATCAGGACAACATCATCGCATCTTACAATGTTTCCATGCCTTCTGACGGCGGGAAAACTCTCACTGCCAACTATGTCCCGTCTGCGGGGACTGGTGGGGGCGTAACAGCAACTCCCGGTGGCTCAGGAGCTTTTGCCATGATGGGCGCGAGGCTCTATCCGATACTGTTCCAATATGTGTTCAACGCATACGGGTACAGCATGGACCTCGCATCATATAATCCCGGCCAGTACACTGAATGGGAGATAAGCTCCGATGGTGAGAACAAATATGAAACCCGGAAAGCTTTTCTCACAAAGCTCGCTAACGGTGAGGAATGGTGGCAGGTAAGCTTCGTGTCGTCGGGCAAAGATTCGATGTTGATGGAAGTATTGTTCAGCGGGAAACAGGAGTCAGTTAGACGAATGAGACAAAGGTTCGACAACGAGGCTCCTCGTGAAGTGCCCGTGACAGAAGGCTGGTACACTTCGCCCATGCATCTGACTCCGGAGTCGATTGAAGGAGCAGTGGTGAAGAAGGGCGTTAGCGTTACCGTCCCTGCCGGGACATTTACCTGCGATCAGCTTGAATTCGGGGTTGCCCCTCGAATGACGTTGAGGCTGTTCCGCGCCTCGGAAATACCGGGAGGTATCGTAAAGTATGGGATGATAAACGAAGACAAGGATGTCTATTCGGCTGAGTTGAAAGGGCACGGCAGCGACGCAACAACACGGCTCGACTCCTATTAGCCGGGTAGCCCGAACGCGCACTCCAGTCTCAATGCCGGGGAGCTTTGCGGCTTGGGGTGTGCGGTCGGCATACTTCAGGTGCAACATTCCTGAAGTTACTATGGGACTCGTGGATATATTGTGGAAATGATAATAAGTGCTTGACCGCTAAGGCAAACCTTGAGCCATGAAGTTTCCTGCAGGACAAGGAGACGTTTTCGAGGGAGTAAAGTGTCTCGTTCCTGTTTGCCTTGAATTTTCTGCATCAAAAATCCGGTGAGCTCTGATTAGATTACACTTCGTGAAAACAATCAATTGCGGAATATTCTACGAATGGGGATATGATGACGACTTCATGTCCATCCTTTCGCGCAAATTCGAGGATAGAAACGTTCGGTATGTGATATATAAACCGGGAGATTTTCCGACGGTACTTCACGAGCTGAAAAAGAATAATTTGTCCTTCGGGTCCGTCATAGACAGAGCATCAGATGTGGATGAGAATTGTGAAGGAATAATGAGAATCCTCAAGCGGCGTGGGACATTTATTCTTAACGATCCGGACAGAATTTTACGTGCCTCTGACAAAGCCACGATGCATTTGGAGTTTATCACCGGAGGTCTCGATGTACCGTACACAATTATCATTTCGCCATACAATTCGGAGCACGAGATCACACTCAGTCTAGGCGAGCTTGCAAAGTTGGGAAGGCCGTTCATAATTAAGCCTGCCAATACCACCGGCGGCGGAATTGGAGTAGTCACCGGCGCCGAGGGATTGCAGGAAGTAGTCGAAACGCGTCAGCACAACAAGGATGACAAGTATCTGCTCCAGGAGAAAGTGCAGCCGCTGTTCTTCAATGGCAGAAGGGCATGGTTCAGGTCGTTCTACGTGTTTGGTAAAGTGTTGACAAGCTGGTGGGATGACCTGTCACATCTTTATTTTGTTGTCACCGAAGAAGAAGAAAAAATGCTGAGCTTGTATCCGATTGAAGAAATTGTCAGGAAGATTCATGATATTTGCGGACTCGATTTCTTCTCAACTGAAATTGCATTGACTGCAGGAACCCGGATTTTCACCGAAGGCGTGGGTGAAGAAAAAAATCCGAAGACTGACAATCAGAAATTTGTCGTCATTGATTATGTGAATGAGATGTGCGATATGAGACTGAAGTCGAAACACTACGATGGTGTGCCGGACGAAATTGTTTCGGAGGTTGCCGACCAAATCTCGGCAGGGATTCGTAGCCTGATCGGGCACTCATAAGTTGACTTTGCCAGCTGAAAGCAAAAGATTGCTCACGGATTAACATCGATAAGAACAAGATGACCACGGATAAGTATAACGTATTGAAATCATTGTGGCACTCATTTATCGTATATCAATATGCGCCATGGCGGCGGAGGCGCTCGAGAATCTGTTTTCATCCATGAGAATCAGTGTGTTTTCTTTTGTATCAACTTTACCGAGTTGGGACCAGTCATTAAAGATTCAGAGATAGATCGGAAAGGCATAGACTCAGTCATCCCTGTGCAAGATGCCACCTTCTCAGTGGTAGATGTGGAGACGACCGGTTCGACTGCATATCAGGATAAGATAATTGAGTTCGCGGCGTTCAAGGTCCGTAAAGGAAAAATAGTCGACCAATACTCCACCCTTGTCAACCCGGGGCGGCACATACCTGCTTTCATACAAAACATGACAGGGATAAGCGGTGAAATGACGTACGGCGCTCCTGACTTCGGGAGAATCGCTGGCGACGTGTCAAAGTTTCTCGACGGTACCGTATTCACAGCGCACAATTCTCAGTTTGATTACGGTTTCGTCAAGAACGAAATGAAGAACGTCGGGATGGATTTCGATATGCCGCAACTTTGCACGAGAAAGCTGAGCTCTCGAATGTTTCCCGACTTGCCTCGAAAAGCCCTTGACCACGTATGTCGTCACCTCGGGATAAGCATAAGCGGAAGGCATCGGGCTTATGGTGATGCTCGCGCCACAGCTCACCTCCTGATCGAGCTACTTGAATTGATTAGCGAGAGACACGAGATAGTCGATCTCGACGAGCTGCTGCGCTTCCAGAATGTGCCGCGACGAATCGATCCCCATCGCAACCAGAATGTTTTCAAGAAGGCAATGATGACCGTCTCGAATTCTCCTGGATTGTACAAAGTCTTCGGCTCGGCCGGCGATATCATCTATGTCGGGAAAGCGAAGAATCTGAAAATGAGAATGGCTTCATACCTCACCGAGAATGGACGGGATTCCGACAAGGTTCATAGGATGCTCTCGAAGGCTACGAAAGTCGAATGGGAGGAGGCAACCTCGGAACTTCACGCACTGCTTCGCGAACTGCAGCTTATTCGCCAGCTCAGACCGGATTTCAATTCCATGCTCGTTCATCCGAGACGATTTCCATTTATCAGACTTGACTCCGGTAGAAAATTCGATCATCTCGATCTCGTTTATGAGCTTGAAGATGATGGTCGGTATTACGGCCCGTTTGACAGCTCATACGCAGCCGAGCAAATACTTTACGCCGCCGACAGGTACTTCAAACTTGTCAAATGCAATGAGGACTTCGTCAAGCCATTCGATCCCTGTCTCTACTTTTATATTGACAGGTGCTCAGCGCCGTGCGCGGGAAATGCCGACGCGGAGGAGTACGGAAGGGAAGTGGAAGCCGTCGAGGAATTCCTCTGCGGCTCTTTTGAAAGAGTTACTTTCGAGCTTCGCGGCAAGCTCGACGAGCTCACTAAGCGACTTGAGTTCGAGGACGCAGCGGAGATAAGAGACATGATGCTGGCGCTTCACGCAGCCTCACTACGGATGAAGTTGTTGAATGGTCCGATAGGGAAAGCGAACTTCGTCTGCGGTTGGTTTTCGGAAAAGAAATTCGAGCTTTATCGCGTCAACAAAGGGATGGTTACCGGGCCAGTAGTTGCCCCACCAGGTGGCATCGAATCAGGCATCACGGATCTCTTCAGGCGGACCGATGTGATAGCCAAGGACTTTGTTCCGCTCCGTATTCTTCTCAATTTTGCTCTGGGGCACTCCGCTGGATTCTTCAAAGTCGCGACCCAGAGTGATGGACCAGATCGCGACCTGGCGGACAATATCAAAGATGCTTCGCTGCGCTGCCTGCCCGCAGGCACTCGGTAGGCAGGTGGCAGTCTAGAAAAAAGAGTTAAAGCTCGCTGATATATTTCCTGGCTCGCGCCGCGTAAATTGATTTCGGAACTCTATTCAATAATGATTGCCACGACTCCCTGGCTTTCGCTTTATCTCCGAGCCTCAAATATGACATCCCGAGCATCAGATAGGCAGCACCGATTTTGTAGCTCCTCGGGTATGTAAGAGTCTTCTCGAATTCGCCGATGGCATCTCGATATCTTTGAGCAGCGTAATAGCATTCGCCAAGCCAGTAATGTGTGTTGCTTGCCAGGCCCGGATCTGCGTTGCTAAGACTCAGTTCTTTGAACGCATCTGAAGCCTCCGAGTATTCTCTTCTATCGAAGAGTCTCAGTGCCTGGCGGTACTTCTCGGCAAATTCTGATGCAGTTGTGATACTTCCGGCGCCCTGTCCGGCCAGTTTCGCATTGAGCTCGCTATTAATCTGTTTCTCGACTGTCAATTGCGAGTCTAATGTATTTGCGCGTGCCTGTAGATCCTGGAGATCTTGCCACTGCTGACTACTCTGACCAAGCCTTGATGTCAAGTCGGCAACCTTACCGTTCAATGTTTTTTTGTCCTGCTCAAGTTGGGCATTCGATCTGCGAAGCTGGGTATTCTCCGCTCGAAGTGTCCCGATGGTTGCAGAGTCAGCCGCGGCCTGTTGCGCTGATTTTGTTGCCGTTATGCTCTCACCGCATCCCCCTATCAGTAGGTTTATCCCGAGCAACAAAGCCGGGAACAATAGTAGTTTCCCACGCCGTACCAGTTTCATCTCTTGTCCCTCCGAAAAGTTGGTTTGAAAACTCGAATGAATATAGAAAAGGAGTCGTATTTATACATGAATGGCCTCCGGCAAGTTGACCTAGAAACTCGAATGAAAATAGACAAGCAAGCAGTAAAAATCAAGAAAACCAATAGTTGAATAGTGGACTACCTTGCATCCGGAAAGAGCACAGACACTGATTCGTAGCCTCATTAGCGTCTGGCCGAGAATGTCAGGAATCATCTCATTTTTGGTCTTGAAATTTTCCATAGGGATGATTTCAACGCATGAATCGCTTTTGACATTCGTGCTGTTGGACAAATCAATCAATCCGACTATCGTTATTGGTGTTTAGAATAGGCCACTACCAATGGTTGGCATTTTTCTTACGTCTTGAATAGATTTTTGTCATGGCTAAAAGGGCATATACGGTGACCGAAGATCAAAGGGCGAGCAGAGCGACCGCTTACGAATTTCACATTTCTCGCGTAGCGATGGACTCACTTGGTCTCAGTGATTCTCTTGTATCATCTTCTTCGGGAGACAAAGGCTATCCGGATATCCAGTCTCTTCAATCGGTTGTGTCATTAATAAATTCTTCGAAGCTGTCCGACAGCCGAATCGGGGGAAAAAAGAAGCGGAGGAAGACCTCACCCGGTGAGCTAAATGCTCTTTTGCTGCTCCATGAAGTCCTTCACTTTGTGATTGACTCATACGCTCGAATTGTGAACCGCCGGGCCTTCGACATGTTGCAGGGATCGCTATTGGAGAGAATGACGACTGATGAAGTGTCAACCTCCCTCCGAAATTTTGTCGAACTTTTTCCGCCTGCTTGTGTCTACAACGGGTTGATGACTTCGAATGAATACTTACAGCACCGGACAGGCCAACAGCCGAATTCGCAAGTCGCTTTGAAAGGACTCCTTTTGTTGTGGCTGGAAAACCAAAACCCGGCTTACTTGGTTATCGGCAATTTGATCGAAGATTCAGAACTCAAACGGTCATCGTCATATCAAGAAGTAATTGACATCTCCAAAGAATTCTTCGAAACACAACCGAAATATGGCCCGGCGAATGAATCGCTGGTAAAGATGTTGCTTGGTCCGATGCGGGATCATCCGGATTCAGTAAACCACCAGCTGCGATTTATTGCAGAAAGGTGGCGCGGAATACTTGCTGACTCACCCTACTTATCAAGAATCTTAAATGCAATCGATTACATTAACGAGGAAGGAAAATACTTCCTGATGCTGGAACAGGCGAGAACCGACAAGCTGAAAGTCCCGAAAGTTCGAGACACAAAGCATTGGCGCGGTCTTGAAAAGGGATCGGTGCCTGTACTGCAGTTCAGGACTGGTGCGGAGTACGAGCCAGAGAACTTCAGCACCGATCTTTCGTGGATGCCCCGTCTCGTATTGATTGCGAAAAATGTCTTTGTCTGGCTGGATCAATTGAGTAGTCAATATCGCCGACCCATAACGCATCTGGACCAGGTACCTGATGAGGAGCTTGAGCTTCTCGGCAGGCGCGGATTTACCGGCCTTTGGCTAATTGGAATCTGGAAGCGAAGTCCAGCTTCCCAAAAGATAAAGAATATTAACGGCAATCGAGATGCGATGGCTTCCGCTTATTCGCTCGAATCGTACGACATCTCACCAGAGCTCGGCGGGACAGATGCATTTCAGAATTTGAAATTCCGGGCTTCAAACTATGGAATCAGATTGGCGAGCGATATGGTCCCCAACCATATGGGGATTGATTCAAGATGGTTGGTCGGTCATCCGAACTGGTTCCTGCGATCAGAGGACTCGCCTTTCCAGAATTATTCATTTGACGGGCCGGATCTAAGCAATGACGATCGGGTTGGGGTTTTCATTGAGAACGGATACTGGACGAAGACAGATGCTGCTGTTGTGTTCAGAAGACTGGACAGGTGGACGGGGGAAACGAGATACATCTATCACGGGAACGACGGCACTCATATGCCATGGAACGACACGGCACAGCTCGACTTCACGAACCCGGAGGTGCGCGAGGCCGTGGTGCAGACCATCCTCCATGTCGCCCGTTTGTTTCCGATAATTCGATTTGATGCTGCCATGGTCTTGACGAAGAAGCATTACCAGAGGCTCTGGTTTCCTGAACCCGGAACTGCAGGTGCGATACCGTCGCGCTCTCGTTTCTCTATGACTAAAGAACAATTTGATGAATTGATGCCGGCCGAATTTTGGCGCGAAGTCGTCGACCGTGTTCAGAATGAAGTCCCGGACACTCTTTTGCTCGCCGAAGCATTCTGGCTCATGGAAGGGTATTTTGTTCGGACTCTCGGCATGCACCGGGTGTACAACAGCGCCTTCATGAACATGCTGAAGAATGAGGAGAATGCAAACTACAGACAGGTTATAAAGAACGTGCTGGAGTACAATCCGCAAATCCTCAAGCGTTTCGTCAACTTCCAGAACAATCCAGATGAAGAAACCGCCGTTGCACAGTTCGGCAAGGATGACAAGTACTTCGGGGTTTGCATGATGATGGCGACAATGCCGGGCTTGCCCATGTTTGGGCATGGTCAAATCGAAGGGTTCACGGAAAAATACGGAATGGAATTTCGGCGGGCAGGCAGAAGTGAAGAACCCGACGGCAATCTTGTGTCCCGGCATGAGAGAGAGATTTTTCCTCTGCTTCGTAAGAGACAAATGTTCAGCGAGGTCGACCACTTTCTCCTTTATGGTTTCTACACGGGAAATGGAACGGTTAACGAAGATGTATTTGCGTACAGCAATATTTGCGACAAAGAGAGAAGCCTCGTGGTTTACAACAACCGGTATGCCTCTACTGCCGGATGGATCAAGGTGTCGACGGCTTTTCGAGATGCCGGCGGCAGACTGCTCCAGAAGACGCTGGCAGAAGGCCTCGCGTTAGGCAATCAGCCTAATCACTACCTGGTATTCCGCGATGTTATCACGGGGATGGAATACATTAGACCGCTCCATGATGTGAAAAAGGATGGACTGTACGTTGAGCTTGGCGCGTACAAGTACAACGTCTTTATGGACTTCAGGGAAGTTGAGTCGACCATGGACCTGCCCTACGCAGAGTTCTGCGGTGTGCTGAACGGACGTGGCGTCTTCAATCTTGAAGAGGAATTGAGCGACTACAAACTCCGCGATGTTCACGCAGCATTCCGGGAGGCAATAAACACCGGCAGCATTAGCTATCTCCTGGACGGACTTGAAGATGAAAGTGTCAAACAGGATCATGAGGCGGCATTCGAAGAAAAAAAGAAGAGGCTTGCCGAAGCGGCGGGTCGGTACGTGCACAATCCGAGTTTGATATCAAATCCGTCCGCAGACGTAAGCCGGAACTATCGGGCGGTCCTTACGGTCAAGAAGGGGCTTGAGTCCTTTTCAACGGCAGAATCTATCGCGAAGATGTTTGCCGGGGATGACCGGATCATTCTATTGCGGTGGCGGAACATCTTTGTATGGGACTTTCTGGAGCGCCTGGGCAAAGACGTCGGTGATGAGAGATTTGATCCTGTGACAAACTGGAGACTTCAAAACCAATTGCGGATACTGCTACGCGAAGAGGGAGCCGACGACGGCACTGTGGATCAGGACATGAAAATTGTCAGAGCACTCCTCAAGTGTCGATTCGAGCGGGGAGACGATACGGTCAGCGTCCGTAGATTGCTCCCCGCGGCGCTGGATGAAGCTATGGTACACGAGGCCATTGACGTGCACTCGTATGCCGATGCCAGGTGGTTCAACAAAGAAAAGTTCGAAGGATTCATTGGCTACTTTATCCTTGCAAAACTTGTGAAGGACTTTGAAGCTCAAGAGCCGACATTTGTAGGGGAGGAATCTATGCAGGTGGTCAGAGAGAGTCTGCGCGAAGGTGATGAAATATTCCGAAGCGCGGCAAAGTGTGAATATAAATTTGACTCCTTAGTCGAGACGCTAAGAGGTGAGTGAACATACCTATTTATACCCCGCCTTGTTTTTTCGGTACAAATGTAAAAACTTAGTTGCCGTGGCGCCGATCGGCTTTCCACCGTCTTGCCCCAGGGAGCCGTGGACGGAAAGTGGATGGGGCAACAACTTTAATGTATCAGAGAAATTCAAGGGCAGATCTGCTTTCGGTAGCTTGCTCAATTAATCGAAAGGAAATGTTGTGCGATCTGATAATGTCCGGCCTTCACAAAAAAGTTACTTTGTGTCGATTAGCATAATCGGTCTTCTCTTTTTCATATTCGGATTTGTGACATGGCTGAACGGATCTCTTATTTCGTTTCCAAGAATGGCCTGTCAATTTAACCAGGCCGAAGCTTGTCTGGTCTCGCTAGCGTTTCACATTTCATACACATTTATGGCTCTTCCAATGTCAGCGGTGCTGGGGTTCGTGCTCAGTCTGGGGGTGTTGTTTTCGTCGCCGGCAAATATGTCCATTTCCAGTGTCCTGCTCTGTTGGCTGGGTGTTCCCGCTATACCGAATTCGGTTATGTTTGTAGCTCTTCTTGGTTTTGCCAATGTGATGGTCTGGCCTACGATATGGTCTCTCGCTCTCGATGGTCTCGGAAAATTTGCAATATTCCTCTATGCCGTCCGCGGGCATAAAATGAGATCATGGAATGGGAATCTTCTGGTATATGAGCAGAGTCTGGCTTGACCGGTAGCGGCGGCGGAGGACGACATCAAGAAGATGACGTTCGTATCCACTGCGTCAAGTGGCTCAAGGCTTGTTGAAGACAATTGAGATGAAAATGGAATCGAGTACACAATTTAGGTTGGTCGGTGCAGGAGAAGAGTAAGAAGTCATTGTCGAAGTCGGAATCAAACTCCAGGGCGGACCGCCCCGTGCTTGAGGAATACATAAGACAACTCAGGAAGGAGTACTCCGGCGATATCCTCGATGAGAATTCGGTCGAGCGCAACCCTTACCAGGAATTCATCAAGTGGCTTGAGCATGCTGTGAAGTCCGGTGTTCAGGATCCGCATGCGATGGTTCTGGCAACAGCTTCACCGGATGGCGTTCCTTCAGCACGGGTTGTACTCCTCCGGGAGTACGACAACGATGGTTTTATTTTCTTTACGAATTACGGGAGTCGAAAGGCAACCGAGGCACTCAAGAATCCGAGGGCGAGTATTCTTTTTTTCTGGCGCGAGATGGACAGGCAGATTAGAATCGAAGGAAGAATTGAGAAGGTTGACCCCGTGATATCTGATCGATACTTCGAGTCGAGGCCGAAAGACAGTCAGATTGCGGCCTGGGCATCGAACCAGAGCGAACTGATCAGGGACAGGGAAGAACTCGAAAAGAAGTTCGCCGGATTCGAGGGCCGGTTCTTGAATGTTCCGGTTCCGCGCCCGGAGAATTGGGGCGGGTTGAGATTGAGACCCGAGAGATTCGAGTTCTGGCAAGGTCGACCGGGCCGTCTACATGACAGAATTGTGTACGCACTTGAAGATGACGGAAGCTGGAGGATATTTCGACTGGCGCCGTAAACTGGTAGTGGTGGCTTCAACTCATTTTCAGGACAACCTGATTCTGGCAACCGTCAGTGGGATTTCTAATGATTTTTCTGCAACTTTATTCACTAAGTGGTCACCAAAATTGTAATCATAGTCCTCCTGCTTTTATTGTCGTTCTCGATGTCAGCGGCCGAGGTGGCGCTCTATTCCTTCACGAGTTCCAGGGAAAACGTAGGCGGGAGAATTTATCGGAGACTGATGAAATCGCCGCAGATTGCTCTTACCTCCATACTCGTTTCTAACTCGATAGCAAATTTTCTATTCGCTTCGTACGGAGCTTCGCTTGCCCTGGACATCTCTCAGACATCTTCCGTTAACCAGACCCTCAGCGTTGTGCTGGAGATAGTCGTAGTCACTGCCGCCCTGGTCTTCATCGCCGATGCCGTCCCCAAAATTATTGCCGCAGGTAACCCGAAGCTGGTTGCTTCGACGACGATGCCGCTTCTCGCTTTGTTGATGTTAATCGAATCTCCGGTAGTCATACCCCTTAACGCACTTTTGTCGCGGATTAATGCGCGAAGGAGGAGACCACCTATGACAATTGACAGTGAAGGCCTGAAAGCTCTTTCCCGGATTGCAGGGGACGCGGGAGTCATCGAAGAAAGCGAAGCGGAGCTCTTGCGAAAGATTGCTTTCATCGGCGAGAAAACGGTGAAAGACGCGATGACACTACGAACCGAGATCACAAGTATCCGGGTTGAAAGCTGCTTCGATGAGGTCGTTGAGTCATTCAGGACAAGCGAGCATTCGCGACTGCCCGTCTATTCAAATTCGCATGAGAACATCGTCGGCATGTTGTATGCGAGAGATATTCTCCCTCTTCTGAATAGAAAGCGAAAGAAGAAGTTCGATGTTTCCGTGATGATGCGTAAACCCGTTTTCGTTCCGGAGACACAACCTATTGAAATGCTACTCGAGACTTTCAGACTGAACAAGTTACACATTGCCGTCGCCGTGGACGAATTTGGTGGACTATCTGGAATAGTAACACTCTCCGATGTGGTTCGAGAAATATTCGGATCCAGCGCAGAGATGCCGCGAGAAAAAATGATGCCCGTCGAGATCGGTGAGAACATGTTCTTGGTGAGTGGCGGAGCCAGACTCGATGACCTCTCCCCGGAGGTTGGTGGATTCGACTTCGAATTTGTTTCCGGCGAGAGTATCTCAGGTTTGCTCATTCAAAAATACGGCGCAGTGCCGCGAGTCGGAAATAAGACGACTCTCGGAAGTTTCGAGTTTGAAGTGGCTCAGGCGACCCCGAAAGCGATTTTGCAAGTCAAACTCAGACAGTTATATTCTGGTTCTGTGGAAGAGAATGGATGAGCCGAAGCACATAATTTTCCTTGCAGGTTTCATGGGAAGTGGAAAGAGTACGGTTGGACCTGAACTTGCTAAAAAACTGCGGTATGACTTCGTGGACATAGACGATATGATTGAAGAAAGGGAGAAGACTTCGGTGTCCGAGATTTTTGAGAGACGGGGTGAGCCGCACTTCCGTGCTCTCGAAAGAGAAATGTTAGCGAAGATTTCTCGAACGGAAAGAAAGGTCGTTGTTGCGCTCGGCGGAGGCACGCTGGGAAATGCAGGTAACAGGAATCTGGTAAAGAGAGACGGCGTTCTCGTGTATTTGCGGGCAAACCGCAATCAGATTCTTTCCAGGGTTCAAAGAAAAAGAGACAGACCACTTCTTCTTGGACCTGGAGGCGAAGTGCTGAGTGATAAGGATCTGTCTGAAAGGGTAGAAACGCTTCTTAGAGAAAGAGAAAGACACTACCTTGAAGCGAGTGTAATCGTGGACACGACGAATCTGGAAGTTCCGGAGACTGTCGATGAGATTTTAACAAGACTGCAAGGAAAAATCGAATGAAAGTTTTGGGCTACCGGGTGAGCGGGGCGCGTGTGCCTATCTACCTTGAGAATTCCAGTTCGACGCTCTTCTCCCAGCTTCGCGGGTCGCAGAAGGCTGCCGTCATTATCGATTCGAAAGTAGCGGGCGCATACAAGAGCCTCCTGTCAGAAATAATCTCTTCTGATGGAACAGTAGTCGCCACCTACCAGGCGTCAGAGCAGAACAAAAGTCTGTCGAAGGCTGAAGAGCTTCTGACTTTCTTTCTTTCGAAGAATATCAAACGAGATTCTGTGCTCTTCGCCATAGGAGGAGGAATAACCGGAGACATCTCGGGATTTGTTGCCGCAGTTTTTCAGCGCGGGATCAGCTACGTCCAGGTTCCGACGACCCTGCTGGCGATGGTCGACAGCTCCATCGGAGGCAAAGTTGGTGTCAATCATCCGCTCGGCAAGAATATGATCGGTGCCTTTCATCAGCCTTCCGCCATCATAATGGACACTCAATTTCTTGAGACACTTCCTAAGGAGGAGATACTCTGCGGAACCGGAGAGATTGCCAAGTATGCAGTTTTGAGCGGAGAGCCGTTTCTGGAGTTTCTGGAGAAGAATTACGTGAAGGTGTTGAACAGAGACCGAAGAACCCTTTCGAGAATTGTGAGGATGTCTGTAGAGATCAAGAAACGATATGTGGAGAGAGACGTTAGGGAAGCGGGTATCAGGGCACACCTGAATCTCGGCCACACCGTGGGCCATGCGATTGAAGCGGCAACGGGATACGGCTCCTTCAAGCATGGAGAATGTGTCCTGATCGGGCTCGTGGCCGAATCACATATTGCGATGCACATGAAGATCCTTCGGCCTTCCACCTTCGAGCGCATCCTGGAGATGGTGCGCCGCATAGCCCGACAGAGGAACGAAAAAGTTTCTTTGGACGAGATGATGGTACACATGAGTTTTGACAAGAAGGTCAAGGCTGGGAAAGTAAGGTTTGTTCTTCCTACCGGAATCGGGAGGGTAGTCATCAGAGACGATGTCGCAACAAAGAGCATTATAGATGCTATGAAGTTCGTGGCAGCAGATGGAATGCTCGCACTAAAATAGACAAAGGCTGAATAGAGTCAGGGTCGGTATGACAACGTACAGAGAGTCGGGCGTAAGCATCGACAAAGCAGAAGATTTAGTTCAGCGGATAAAGCCGCTTGCTAGAAAGACGTTCAATAGAAGTGTCTTGTCCGAGATAGGCTTCTTTGGTGGGTTCTTTGATGGAAAATTCAAAGGTTACCGCAACCCCGTACTCGTTTCGAGCGTCGATGGAGTTGGTACGAAGTTAAAAGTGGCGATCGAGGCAGGTAAGCATGATACGATCGGCCAGGATCTGGTCAACCACTGTGTCAACGATATTGCAGTCGGTGGAGCGAAACCGCTTTTCTTTCTCGATTATTTTGCCTGTGGGGCCCTTGATGTTTCTGTCGCTTCACAGGTAGTGGGAGGCCTCGCTGATGCCTGCAGAAAGAATGGCGTTGCTTTGATTGGCGGTGAGACCGCAGAGATGCCTGGGCTCTATTCGGAAAATGATTATGATCTCGCCGGGACGATCGTGGGAATCGTAGACAAAACCAAGGTGATCGATGGAAGTAAAGTCAGGAAAGGTGATGTACTCGTTGGCGTCGCCTCGACTGGTTTACACACCAACGGTTATTCGCTTGCCCGGAAAACGCTGCTTGTGCAATATCGAGTCGATAGTATTGTTGAGGAACTCGGTGAGACCGTGGGCGAGGCGCTGCTGAAAGTTCACCGGTCTTATCTTGATCTTATCGGATTTGTCACAAAAAAATTCTCAGTCCATGGCATGTCACACATCACCGGCGGTGGCATAGTCGGGAACACCGTCAGAGTAATACGCAAGCCTCACGAGTTTAAAGTG
>JAKASW010000408.1 GCA_021818875.1 Bacteroidota bacterium | reverse complement strand
TTCCTATCTCTTTGTTAAATCTCCGCCATCTGAAAATCTGAAACGTGTTGCGGTATTTCCTGGAGATGCTCACGACGAAGTAAATTGATGTTTCGACTGCAGCCGCAATGGAGGTGCCCAGGCCTGCACCTGCCAGTCCCATCCCTTTTATTCCGAAGGCACCGTTTATCAGAGTGTAGTCGAAGATGACATTTAAGACATTCGCAAGAACCCCTGCAAACATGAATACCTTCGTCTTTCCTATCCCGAAATAGAATCCCCTGTAAGCGACGGTGACCAGAAAGAAGGGGACGCCTAAGAAGCGGTAGAACAAATATCCGGCTGCCAGATCGGCTACATGTTTATCCACCGCGAGCAACCCTGAAATGCTCTGCGATAATGTGACCACGACGGCGGCAGTAAGGAGGCCGAGTGCCGCCGCCATGGTCATTGAGTTGGCCAATATCGTGCCGGCGTGTTTGTAATCCTTGCTTCCGAAACTCCTTGATACGAGTACTTGTGTGCCCGTTGAAAGGCTCGAGAAAAAGCTTATGATTGCCCAGGTCAAATAGAAGACGATCCCCATCGCCGCGAGCTCGTACTTTGCATCCGGTAGTCTTCCGACCAACGCTGTGTCGATCAGCGAGAGCACCATCTGAGTCGACAAACCCGCTACCACCGGCAGAGCCAACTTCAAGATTGTGGTTTGATGATTTGGTTGGGTTGTCAGTTTGTGCCCCTCACTCAGCATCTGCGGTCTCCTTTTTCCAGTCAAGATTTCTTATCAGTACCTGCAATATCTCTTCCGGGCTCTTCGATGACTGGAGCAATTCCCGCGTTGGCTGCTGCTGGACCAGGTGATCCAGCCTCTCCCAAATTTCAACCAGCTCGTTATCACAGCTTGACGGTGCAGCAACAAGGAAAACGAGGTCGATCGGACGCCCGGCTTTCGATTTATAACCGATTCCTTTGTCGAATCTTCCGAAAAATATCTTCGGTGCAGAGATGCCATCGCTCAATGAATGGAAAACTATACCGCACGATCCGTTGAATGAGGGGGCCATCACTTCATAATGGAGTATCGTCTGTGCAATATCTCCCGAATCCTCAACTTTCTGGCAGTGACTCGCTAGATCGACCATTGAGAGGATGGTCTCGAGTTCGGAATCGGCCGACAAAGTCAGGTCGATGTTGCGTTCGTTTATCAAATCGGTGAACTTCATTTTCGTTTGTCCGGGATCAAATGTAAATCCATAAGAGCCGTTATAACGGCCTGAGAAAAAATGGCGTTGAGAAAAGTTCGGAGCGAAGCGTGGAAAACGAATATTGGTCTCCTGTGCCCGCTGAAAATGAGGCGTATTTTATTCGTTTTAGCTTCGCGAAGAAATTTCTAGCCATTTTTTCTTCAGCCTTTGCGCCTGAGGCGCATCCGCCTCTGGCGGAGATTTTTCCTTTGGTTCTTTCCTTTGTATCAAGACAAAGGAAAGAACGGGTTAAAGTCGGGGGCATCGCCGCCGGTAGGGGGCTCAGCCCGGTCAGGGTTGAGCGACTCACAGCGGCGATGCCATAGCATTTCTCGTGGAGCAGCATCATTTCCCGACCGTTACTTCTTCTTCACTTTCGATGAGCTTACCGTTTCCATTGACCGAGTGCGTACCTTTGCCTTCATCCTTGATATCAATCTTTGTGACCGGCGAAGGTGTGCCACTGCCATTTCCGATGTAGTCTTTCTGCCAGATCGGTTCGGTCATGGAGTTGAATTTGTTGTTATATGCGACTAAGCCATCGTAGTATCCTTGGTCTTTGATGGCGATCGCCGCGTCAGGATCGATCGGCTTCGCGCCTGTCTCTACGATATGCTTTCTCGTGAACTCGTAGTGATCCCTTATCCCGCAGGGAGCGATGAAGTTCTTCACGTCCTTGCCTTTCTTCTCGAAGCCGTAGTCGTGCTGCCACTGACGTATCCCGATCATCAGGTCAGATTTCAATGCGTCGTTGAGATTCCCGCCGTTTGCGTAAATGTCTTTTATATTGTTCTTCGAATAAGGATAGAATACGCACGGCGTGACGCTTCCGTTCCAGTCGATGTAGATGTAGCCGCCAGACCTTCCGCCTGCGAGACAGCCGCTCGAGAATACTCCGCCGTTCCAGAAATCGGGGAGGAACACGTGCTTGTCATGTATGATGTGTTTCTCTCGCTCGAACATCCACTTGCGCTGCTCAGGGGTGACCATAAGGTCAAGGGTCTGAGAGCGGCCTATTGGCATGTACTGGAACATCCAGCCGTAAACCGCACCTTGCTTCTCGAAGAAGAAATCAATGAATTCATCGCTAACGATCTTCTCCGCATTGTTTCTCGTCGCGGTTACCGAAATACCGAAGGGGACACCGACTTCTCTAAGATTAGCCATGGCTTCGAGCACTTTTCCGAAAACGCCCTTGCCGCGTCTTTCGTCGGTTTCAGCTTCAAATCCTTCGACAGAGATAGCGGGTGTGAGATTACCGACTTCTGCCATGGCCTTCGCCATCTTTTTGTCGATCATCGTGCCGTTTGTGTACATCATGAAGTAATTGTCGGGATGCTCTCGGCATAGGTCGATGATGCCCTTGCCTTCGGATCTCCACATGAGCGGCTCACCGCCTGATATCACCGTAAAGAACGAATTCCATAACTCGGTCTTTTCGCGTACGATCCTGTCGACGGTTGTGTAGTCCAACTTCTCCGTTGATTTCGCCCCGCTTCCGGCATAGCATCCGGTGCACTGCAGGTTGCATTTCTTTCCGGGGCTGATCGTAATGAATCCGGGCGGTTCCTGTCCGAATTCCTTAATGAAGTTCTCCTGTCTTACCTTCTCATTTTCCAGGAACACTCTGCCTACGAAAATGTCGAGGATTTTCCTCCTGACTGAAGGGGAGATGGTCTTGTTGGTGAGCGCTCGTTCAAGCGTGACGACGAGGTTGGACAAAATGGTGTACCTTTCGAATCGAATGGCTTCA
>JAKASW010000407.1 GCA_021818875.1 Bacteroidota bacterium | reverse complement strand
AATGCTTGGTCCGCTCGCTGCGGCATGCGGAGCAAGAGTACCCATGATTTCAGGAAGGGGTCTCGGACATACCGGCGGGACGGTGGACAAACTGGAATCGATACACGGCTTCCGCACGAGATTGTCGATCGAAGAGTACAAAAGAATCCTGCGGGAAGTCGGCATCGTCATGAGCGCTCAGTCCGACGACCTTGTACCGGCAGACCGGAAGATGTATGCGCTGAGAGATGTCACGGCTACGGTGGAATCGATTCCTCTGATTACGGCAAGTATAATGAGCAAGAAGCTTGCCGAAGGGATTGACTCGCTCGTTCTCGATGTGAAGGTCGGGAATGGAGCGTTTATGAAAAGTCTCGACGAGGCGAGAGAGCTTGCAAATAAGATGGTACGGGTCGGGAGGTCGTATGGTAAGAAGGTTACAGCTTACCTCACAGATATGAACCAGCCGTTAGGGAGGGAGATCGGGAATTGGAACGAAGTCGTCGAATCTGTAAAGGTACTTAGAGGTGAATCGGATGCCGGGGACTTGGTTCATCTATCGACGGTACTTACGGCTGAAATGATTTCACTCTGCAGCGGTGAGGCACTATCTACGGCGGAAGCAATGGTCAGAAAAGCCATTGAATCCGGAGCCGGGTACGAAAAGTTCCTTGATATGGTGAGAGCCCAGAATGGAGATGTTGCGGCGATAAAGAATCCCTCCCAATATCGAAGTGCAAAAGTATCGCTTGACGTCAAGTCGAACGAAAGTGGATTTGTAACTTCGATGGATACATTCAAGATCGGCATGGCATCCGTCAAGCTCGGAGCCGGAAGGTTGAAGCTCCACGATAAAATTGATCCGACGGCTGGGATCTCTCTGTTGAAGAAAATCGGCGACAATGTGTCTGCCGGTGAGGAGATCGCAATAATCCATGCGAGCGACAGAGATCGCGCAGCCGATGCGGCTAAGGATATTCTTTCATCCTACAATTTAGGCACTGACCGCCCGTCGGCTCCTCAATTAGTAAGAGAAAGAATAGCTTCGTAGGTCGGTTCAGATAAGATACGAATGTCCCATGATGCATCCTGGAATCAAACCGCCTCCAATGTTGTTGCTATTTATCATGAAGATAAATACTGGTGATATTTCTCCGGATTTCGTATTGCCTTCCACATCCGGCACGGACTTTCGATTGAGAGATAATCTGGATGTTCGGAAGCTGGTTCTCTATTTTTATCCGAAAGACTTTACATCGGGATGTACCGCTGAAGCTTGTGGATTCCGTGACGAGTTCGCTGAGCTGACGAAGTCCAACATGAGAGTGTTTGGGATAAGCACGGACACGCTGGAAACCCATCAGAAATTCAAAGAGAAGCATTCGCTTCCGTTCGATCTCCTTTCGGATTCAAGTGGTGAAGTGTCACGCCTCTACGGAGTCTACAACAAACTATTCAAGATGGCGAACCGGGTGACTTTTGTGATAGGCAGCGACGGGAAAGTACTCTCGGTCACTAAGAACTTGCTTGCACCGGGCAAACATGTCTCTGCTGCCAGAGATCAGTCAGAATCGCCTGGTGGATGAACTCCCTCACGGACATCGCCGAAGCATTTGATGAGATCATATCCGGGAGATTCGTCAAACGCTACGTCCATAAACTTATCGTAGACGGATCCGACCTCACAGGTCTCTTCGTCGAGCGTGCTGAAAGAGCAGGGTTCGTCGGGACAACTGTCGGGAATGTTGATGTTGGATTCGATGAGAGAATTGCCGCATTCGCAATTCGTAGCTCGACTGCTTACTTCGGGTGGGTTTTTATCGAGCGCTTCACAACGACCAGGAGCAGAAAACTATTCGGGAGCGAGGTACAAAACAAGAAAGGGGATTGGGCGATCCAGGTCCCGTCAAACAGCAAAGAAAATGTCTACGTCAATTATTCGCACCGTATCGGGATGGAGTTTGGTGCAGATTTCGTGCTCGAGTAGCATCAAAGATTTTTCTTGATAATTTCCAGCATCTGGTCATGTATAAGTCCATTGGATAGAACAATGTCTCTCTGGTATATAGAGTATTTCTCGCCATGAAACCCTGTAACTTTTCCGCCGGCTTCAGTTGTAATCAGAACCGCGGCGGCGGTGTCCCACGGATGTAAATTAACTTCCCAGAAGCCGTCGAGCCGGCCGGCAGCCACGTAGCAAGCGTCAAGAGCTGCCGAACCTAGTCTTCGAACCGCTTGAGTTTGCGTCAGGAATTCCTCGAAGTGCTGCACACAATTGAACGGGTTATGCTTAACATCGTATGGAAAGCCGGTTGCTAACATGGACTTTTCCAGATTATCGGCTGAGGTGACCGAAAGTCTCTTCCCATTCATGTATGATCCACCTCCCTTTTCGGCGGAGAATAGTTCATCAAAGTTGGGATCGTAAACTGTCCCGGCGACCAACTCGCCCTTATGCTCCAGCGCAATTGAAACGCAGTAGACCGGGAATGCATGAGTGAAATTCGTCGTGCCATCCAATGGATCGATTATCCACCTGTAATCAGAAAGGGGGGAAGAGGCGCCACTCTCTTCAGCCAGAATTCCATGTCCTGGAAAATTCTTCTCGATGAATTCCTTTATCATTTTCTCAGATCCCTTGTCGATGTCCGTGACCAGGTTGGTAAACGATCCCTTCTCATCTATCTGTGAGATCTTCCCCTCGTTTTCCTTCAAGAATCTTCCAGCTTCCTTTGCGATTTCTACGATCTTCTCAAGCATTGCGCCTCTGTTCTCTTTGTTTAGATGTCTGTAATTTAGCACGTGCGAGCTAAAAACTGAGCAATAAATCTAGGACGGCTAAAGTTTTGCCAAAAGATGTCGAAAAAACGGACAGGTCCGCAGTACAACTGCGCAATTGAGAAAGTACCAAAAGTTAAGAGGTGTCAACCAGGAATGACAACAGTTTTGGTCGTAGATGACGAAGAAGGAAATGCTGCACTAGTTAACTTCAAACTCA
>JAKASW010000406.1 GCA_021818875.1 Bacteroidota bacterium | reverse complement strand
CTGGTCGTCTTTTATCCCGTTCGATATGCTTCCTGAAAGTTACAATCCTTCGGCGGGCTTCGTAGCTACGGCTAACAATCAAACCACGAGCGGAAATTATCCGTACTACATTACGAATCTCTACGAGCCGGCATCCCGGATCAACAGGATATCTTCTTTCATCTCTTCTCATGATCCGATGACTGTTGCGTTGTGCCATGACCTGCAGTTGGATTACTACTCCGATTTTATGGATTCATTGAACCTTGCGATCGTGAGGGCCTGCGATAGTCTGGGCTTCTCTCCTCCGGTGCTGGTTTATCTCAAGAACTTTGATGGTTACATTTCCCAAACGAGTACCGCTGCTGCAATCCTAAATGAGGCGTTCGTGGATCTCGTGAAGGAGGTTTTCGAACCGGTCATGGGTAAGTCGCTGTATCAGAAGTATATTCTTATCAGCAACGTGCCAACAAGAGTGTTGACGGACTTTCTCGAAAAGCCGGATCTGCTTGCCAATTTGTATAATGTCGCCGACGGAGACAGTCTTCTGAATATCATGCTCGTTAGGAGTTTTGAACATTCAATTCATACGCTGGAAGTCGACCGTGGACGTAATCCAATCAACTGGCAATGGGGTAAGATCCATAAACTGACTTTGAAATATCTGTTGAGTTCGAATCCCCTCCTCGCGAGATTATACGATCTCGGTCCCTTCGAGCGCGGCGGCTGCAATACCACGGTGAACAATGGCGAGTACTCGTTAGACGATCCATTCGATATGGTCATCGGCCCTTCGATGAGGATGATCGCCGACATGAGCAAGAACGGGATTTATTTCAGTCTTCCGGGCGGAGAATGCGGGCAGCTGCTGAGTCCTCACTACTCCGATTTTCTCGATAATTATCTTCATGGGGTACTCGTCTACTTCCCGCTTTCGATGAACAACCGCCAGGCAGTCCACAAACTCAACCTCGTTCCTCTCCGTTGATTATTTCAGACGAGCTTCTTCAAAAGTTATCGCTAGCGAAGCACGTTATGGTATTGACCGGAGCCGGAATCTCGGCGGAAAGTGGAGTCCCTACTTTCAGAGGGACCAACGGTCTCTGGTCCAAATTGAGCCCCGAGGAACTGGCAAGTTTCGATGCATTCCTTAAGAACCCGGAATTGGTGACGGAGTGGTACAAGCAACGTCGTGAAATTGCGAGGGACGCAAGACCTAACACAGCGCATCTGGCCCTTGTTGAAATGGAATCGATGTTTCCTGATTTTACTCTGGTTACGCAGAATATCGATAACCTGCACCGTCGTGCCGGATCGAAGAACATAGTTGAGCTTCATGGCAATATGGAGAAGAACTACTGTATCGGTTGTGGGAAGAGGTACGATGGAGATGTTTTTGAAATGATCGGCTCATTCAGATGTGAGAAGTGCGGAGGTCTGATCAGACCAGATATCGTATGGTTTGGCGAGATGCTCCCTCCGGATGCCTGGGACAGTGCCGAGGGTGCTGCCAGGGGTGCAGAGGCGATATTTGTCGTGGGTACGTCGGCCGTTGTCTACCCGGCCGCCGAGCTGCCGCTCACCGTAAAAAGAAACGGTGGAAAGCTGGTTGAGGTGAATATCGAGGCGACGCCCCTCTCGGGATCCGCAGATGCATCATTTATCGGTCCGGCCTCGATGATATTACCTGAAATTGTGAACAAAATAAGGGAGTTACGTGGAGCTGCAGGAAGAACAACATAGAAAGACGAAGATCGTCTGTACTCTCGGCCCGGCATCGGAATCGATTGGGAAGATAAAAAGTCTGATTGATGCTGGGGCAGACGTGTTTCGGCTGAACTTTTCTCACGGCGACCACGAATCGCATTTGCGTGAGATAGATTCAATTCGTGCGCTTGAAGTCAATGCGGGAAGAAAGTTTGCTATAATTCAGGACCTTCAAGGCCCGAAGATTAGAGTCGGAGAAATGGATGGCATTGTCCAGTTGACAACCGGTGAAGTAGTGACTCTCACTTCCGAGAAGATCAATTGGTACGGGCATGTCATCCCTGTCACTTATGAAGGTCTTATGGATGATGTCGTCGCGGGCGACAGGATTCTGATGGATGACGGTTTGCTGGAGCTGAAGGCGAAATCAGTGTCGACAAAAAGCGTCGACTGTGTAGTGATGAATGGTGGTCCACTGTCCTCACATAAGGGAATAAATCTTCCGGGAGTGAAGATCAGTATCCCATCTTTGACTGAGAAAGATCGACTGGACCTCGAATTTGGAGTGAAGCACGACGTCGACTACATCGCTCTTTCATTTGTACGTCGCGCTTCGGATGTGGTCGAGCTCAGAGAGCTGCTGGACAAGATGGAGGGTCACCAGGGCATCATTTCGAAGATAGAGAAGCCTGAAGCGATCGAAGAGATCGACTCGATAATAGAAGCCAGTGACAGCGTCATGGTTGCACGCGGCGATCTCGGTGTCGAGGTGCCGATAGAACGAGTGCCGATCCTGCAGAAGACGATTATCAGGAAATGCAACGAGTATGGAAAGCCCGTCATCACGGCGACACAAATGCTGGATTCGATGATCCGTGAGCCGCGGCCGACACGCGCAGAGGCAACCGATGTCGCGAATGCCGTGTTCGATGGTACCGACGCGGTTATGTTGAGCGGGGAAACATCAGCCGGCAGCTTTCCTGTCGAGTCGGTGAAGACCATGGTTTCTATTGTCAAAGCCGCCGAATCCCATCTGCATCTCGCGGAAAGGAAACTGAACTACAAGTCGGTTCGTGATGACTTCACGGATTCAATTGCTGAGGCGGCATGTTCGCTCGCCGACTACGTCGATGCATCGTTCATAATCTCGATCACCAATACAGGAACGACAGCGCGCGCCCTTTCGAAATACAGGCCGCAAGTCCCGATTTATGCGTTTACAGAAAGTGTTGGTGTAGTTCGAAAGCTGATGCTGCTTTGGGGGGTGGTTCCTATCGAAGTTGCTCAGCTTTCCGACACC
>JAKASW010000061.1 GCA_021818875.1 Bacteroidota bacterium | reverse complement strand
TGCCATTCAGTGGTTCTCTTACTTCTGCCATATCGGGTCTGACGAGTCACCAGACCATGATGGACGTCATCGCCAACAACATTGCCAACGTCGATACGATCGGCTTCAAATCGAGCCAGGCCGTTCTCGGCCAGGCCTTCGACCAAATACTTCGCAACGCTACCGGTGCTACAGCTCTAAGCGGCGGAACCGATCCGGTCCAGATAGGCCTCGGAGTGTCCGTCCAGGCAGTGAACACAAACATGACGCAGGGCAACCTTGAAACGACCGGTCAGAACACCGACCTTGCATTGCAGGGTCAGGGATTTTTCATCGTCAATCTTGATGGGACGCAATACTACACCCGCGCCGGGGCGTTTCAGTTCGATTCTCAGGGGAGGTTGATCGATCCTGCCACGGGTGCAATCGTGCAAGGAAAGACTGCCGATGCACAGGGAAATCTCCCCGTCGGCTCTGCAGTGTCCGACATTGTCATACCCTTTGGACAGAAATCGGCGGCCAAGGCATCGACCTACATAAAGCTCACGGGCAATCTCGATTCCTCACAGACGCCACTCGGCACCATAATGCAGTCGAATTCAGTCTATGCTGTCGATAATGGTCAGACCGATGTGGAAGGTTTGCTTGCCGCGGATAACGGAGGCGGAAACAGCCATGTGGTTACCGGCATGGTACCGGACTCCACGACTCTCACGATGACTGTCGACGGACAGTCCGAAACGTACACTTATGTCACCACCGACTCCGGAACCGGGAAAGGCGATTTTCACACCCTGCAGGATTTGGTCAACGAAATCAACTACAGTCTGAATCAACAGTTCAGCGGAACGTCGCCTGTTGTTGCATCTGTCAACTCATCCGACGGCTCTATATCGTTTGTAAACAACGGTGGTTCATCTCACACGCTGCAGATTAGCAGCACGAACCCGGTTCTTCAATCTGCGATGGAAGCGTCGAGTCAGGTGACGCTGGCTGCAGGTGGGGGATCACTCTCCTCACAGCAGTTTTCTCATGTAGCGACATCTTCCGACCTTCTCACAAACCTTCGCAACGCTACTGGCGCCTCTCTCGGTATCGCGAACAACGACAACATCGACATTAATGGCAACGTAAACGGGTCCGCCATAACGCAGGGTGTTCTCACTGTAAATGGAGCTCAGACAACTTATGGAGATCTAGCGAAGGCCGTAACAATGGCATTCGGAATAACAAATTCTACAGGCAGTACGATAGATCCCCAAACCGGCGCACTCACGATAACTGCCGATGGTGGTACGGCATACGCCATTTCGAACGTCGATGTTTCAGACGCGACTACTACTACTGCTAAATTCAACGGGGTGTTCAGCGGGAGCCCGGGTGACTGGACCCAAACCCAGGCTGCAACAGACGTCACGCAAAATATTTCCACGACAGTTTATGATTCACTCGGAAACCAATACAACGTCACGCTTGCATTCACGCGCGACGTGACGCGGCCGAATACATGGACCTGGCAAGCATCGGTTGACGCGCCTGCCGTCATCACCGGCGGAGGCTCGGGAACTGCAGTGTTTAACAACGACGGTTCACTCAACACGTTTACCTTTGACGACGGCTCGACAACGCTCCAAATCAACCCACGTCCAGTCGGCAATTCCTCAAACTTGAGTGCCAACCTTATTAGTTTACAGCTGCAAGCCGGCAGTCCGGGAGACTTTGCCGGACTGACTCAAATGAGCGGCGCATCGACAACGGTGTCGGGTCAACAGGATGGTTATGGTCTGGGTGTCCTCAACAGCGAGTCGATCGACCAGAACGGCAACATTGTCGGGGAATTCTCAAACGGCACCACACGCACTCTTGGTCAGGTGATGCTGGCGACATTCAATAACCCTGACGGACTTGTTGACGCCGGCAATAACCTGTATGAAAGATCTGCCAGCACGGGCGACCCGATAATCGGTGAAGCAGGTAGTGCCATCCCCACCCAGGTAGTCAGCGGGTCGCTCGAAGAATCGAATGTCAACCTTGCCACCGAGCTTTCAAATATGATAGTTGCCGAACGTGGCTTCCAGGCAAACGCCCAGGTAATCACCACCAGTGACACGCTGCTGAACACGTTGGTTAACACGATTCAGTAAGATCGGCTGACATGCAAACTGAATGCCTTTGGAAGTGGTAATGTATAGATTGCTCAGTTAGTCTCGCTCACTCCGCCCCTCTCTGGAAATGAGAGGGGCGGACGCGCCTTCCTGCTGGCAGGCAAACGTGGCAGATTCTTCTGTTGCATCACTCAGGTTTATCTCAAGGAGTTTTCATCATGGTTAGGCTAACACAGATAAACGGGGAAGAGATAGTCGTGAATGCGGAGCTTATCGAAACGATCGAAAAGGCCCACGACACCATCATCACTCTGACAACGTCTCGGAAAATACGAGTGCGGGAAGAGGTTGAGGATGTTATAAATAAGACGGTAGAGTACAAGCGGCGGATCGCCAGACCAGAGGTGAATTATCGAAAACGCGGGGTTTCAAAACCATAAAAGTCAGAGATGTACTTGTAATGTCGTCGATTGTTCCCCACCGGCAATGGAGCTTTCGATTCTTACGGGACGTTAGTTAATCGCAATACCCCGGGATTCACCCAGCCTAGAGGCCAGGCCGAGAACCCCTCTGGAAACCACAAAGACTCAAAGGCTCAAAGAAAAATGTTTGGTATTGGTGTCGTTGTACAACACTCAGTGCCCCTGCCCGCCGGCAGGGGATCCCTAATTTGAATTCAGCGCACCCATTCAACCATGTATGCATTTTTAGAGATGCCCATTAGTAAAACCTTCGAAGTTGTGGTCAACAAATAGGGGGTCGTAACCTTGTCAAGGTCCATCCTGATCTTTACAAGGTTTAGCCATGTGATGATCCGCTACTTTGGACTTGTCAGCGATGAAAAGAAAACATAACAGGGTGGGTGATAGCAGTGCGGTACGCGGAACTCCAGGCTCCAAGTTCGATACTCCAATAGAATCCAAAATTCTATTTCTCAAATCCCGGGAACGACCAACGTAATAACTTCCATTCCTTGTCCTTCAGGCTTCTGAAATTAAAGTCTGTTTAGAGTTTTGAGTATACCTTCTGCATAGCCTATTTGTTGTCCTCTCACATAATATTGACCACTTGTTCAATATTAAGCAGGCTCATCTCCGCAGCTCTAAAGAAACCCCACAAACAACCTGAATTAGCCTCTTCTTGCTGGCACATGGGTTGAGTTATCACATTCTGAATTAGTATAAAAACAGTATGAAGAAAAAGGATCCAGGTATACATGAGTTGTGACAGCGTGATCTTTGGATCCTGTGTAGGACAAGAGAAGAGGCTTAGTTAGAATGTCAGAACTTGTTCACCAGGGAGCACAGGCAGCAGTAGACAAACCCGCACCGGCAGCGGCACCCTCGAAAGGAAAGTCTAAGAAAGCTCTCATAATAGTAATTGTGGTCATGGCACAGTTGGTTGCCGCATATTTCCTGATGGGGTTCCTTCTTAAGCGCGGGGCAATCAACGCCGATCCAAAACCTGTCCCCGCATCCGTGGCAAAAACGAAGACGCCGGGAGATGCGGGTTTTGACAACGTGTACATTGTGAAAGATTTGATAGTCAATCCTGCCGGGACAAACGGACTTAGATTTCTTCTGACCACTATAGGGCTCGAAGCCACTTCGGCAGAGACGGTGAAAGAGTTGACAAAACGGGAAGTAGAGATCCATGATGTAATCATCGGGGTTCTGACCAGCAAAACTCTTCCGCAGCTTGACGACTTTGATTCCAGAGATAGCCTGAAGGCCGAGATTAAGAAGGACATAAACGCCGATCTTACAACAGGCCAGGTTCTCAACGTTTATTTCAGCAAGTTCATAATCCAATAAGAGAAGATGCCAGAAGTTTTATCACAATCTGAGATCGATAATCTCCTTGCAGGTATCGGCAGCGAGCCAGGGCCTGCAAAGCAAACAAGTCAGGATCCCGCCAATGATGAGCGCGACGTACAGGGTTTTGATTTCCGGAGGCCAAACCGCGTTTCGAAGAGCCAGCTCAGAATTTTTCAGGCGGTGCATGAGACCTTCGCCGAATTGTTCAGCTTCTACCTGGTGTCGCGACTCCAGACGCAGGTCACGATTAATGTGAGCTCGGTCGACCAGCTCTTCTATTCTGAGTACCAGCTTTCCATCGGAAGTCCCACATGCCTGTACGTCTTCAATATGGAAAACTCCGAAGGCAAGGGGGTACTGGAGTTCTCGCCTACTCTTGTTTTTGCAATCGTGGAGCGTCTGTTAGGCGGCGGGGGAACCGATACCACGGGCAAGGTTCGTGCTGTAACCGAAATTGAGAAAAGTCTGGTGAAAGGAACAGTAGACAAAGCGCTCCAGGATTTGCAGAGCGCGTGGAAGTCGATAAGCGGCCTCAGATTCAAATTGGAGAGATTCGAGAGTGAGGCCGATTTTCTCCAGATCGCTCCTGCCAGTGAGATTGTCCTCGTGGTTTCCTTTGACGTTCAAATCGGGAGTGTCAGCAACTTGATGAACATTTGTTTCCCAACGTTTTCTTTGGAGGAAATAATTCAGAGTCTGAGTGTGCAGAACGTCGCCCCTGTAGGCGGCGCTTACCGAAACGCCAAGCCCGATTCGGTGGTGAAGACAATTTCGACGACGGAACTCCCCGTAAGCGTCGAGCTGGGAAAATCAGCCATCTCGCTGAGAGAGCTCGTGAGTCTGCGGAAAGGAGACCTACTTCTTCTCAGCTCGCGGAAAGACAGTCTGCTTCCTGTCAAGATAGCTTCGCACACGAAGTTCTTTGCGAAGGCCGGTATTCATGATGGACACAAGGCAGTGAAAATAGTCAGGAGCGCCTCGGAAGAGGAACAAAGTGGAGAAGGAGTCTGAGAAATACATGAACCGTCACGGTGTGCCTAATGAATTCAGTGGAAGACGCTAAGATGTTTAAGGAGAAAAAGAACGGAGGACAAAATTATGGGAGATGAAATGGTCACAGGCGAGCCGGTCTCTCAAACAGTCCAGGAGACAAAGCCCGAAGTTTCGGCAAAGAAAGATGTCAGAGATCCGGCTTTTGAAAATCTGGTCGAGACCGACTCTAAATCGGCATCGAAGGAAAACAAGATCGACATCCTTCTTGATTTGAATCTGGCAGTGAGCGTTGAGCTCGGCAAGACAAGCATGATGATTAAAGATATCCTTGAGCTCGGTCGCGGGTCCATCATAGAATTCGATAAGCTTGTAAGCGAGCCGGTCGACATTCTCATCAACGGAAGAAGGATGGCCGAAGGTGAAGTGGTAGTTGTGGATAAGCATTTCGGAATCAGGATCACGACCATGATCGACCCATCGGAACGACTGAAAGGTCTGAAGAGATGATGGAAGATTACACGTACATGAACAGCAGTGTTGCGGCACATACAGACGGCGGAAGACGATAGATTTGGACTGGTTGGTCATTAAAACATTTTTGTCCATGCTCCTGATCGTCGGCTTGATGTTCGTGGTTCTCGTAGCTGTCAGGAAATATCTCTACAAGAAGCCGCAGTTCGTCGATGATAACCTTAAAGTACTTACATCAATTTCACTTCAGCCCAAGAAGGCGATCTTCCTCGTAAAGGTCTTCGGCAGGGTGATGCTGGTCGGAGTCAGCGACAATGCTATCGCTCCTCTCGGTGAGATCATGGACCCGGAGGCGCTTCAGAAAATCAATGAAGCAGGCGCAAGAAGGAGAGGAAAGGGGTTCTCGGAAATATTGGCATCGCTGGCTCCAGCGAAGGGAACGACACAAAGATGAAGAGTCTTCTCGTCGCCTGTTTGCTGGCAATTTGTTTATTCGGTACAGCTCCGGTTGTCCGTGCACAAACGAGTATTCCGATTCCTAAAGTCACTCTTGGTGTGGGCACTGCAACGAAACCCCAGGATGTAGCCGTCACGCTTCAGATACTTTTCTTCATGACCATATTGACGCTGGCTCCTGCAATACTGATTATGACGACTGCCTTTCCAAGGATCATCATTGTTCTCTATTTTCTGAAACAAGCGTTAGGGACGCAATCGATGCCGCCAGCCCAACTCCTCCTTGGGCTGGCACTTTTTCTGACTTTCTTCATCATGGCCCCGACATGGGGGAAAGTAAACGACAGCGCATTGCAGCCGTACATGAAAAATGAGATCAGCTTAGACTCCGCATACGCTATCGGTATCAAGCCGATCCGCGATTTCATGTTCCGCCAGACTCGTGAAAAAGACCTTGCCATGATGGTACACCTGGCGAAAATTAAACAACCGAACACACCGGACGACATACCGACATACGTTCTGATACCGGCTTTCGCTATTAGCGAGATGCGAATAGGTTTCGAGATCGGCTTTCTGATATTCATACCATTTATGATGATAGACATGATCGTGTCGAGCGTATTGATGTCCATGGGCATGATGATGCTTCCACCGATGATGATTTCTCTTCCCCTGAAGATTCTTCTGTTTGTGCTGGTGGATGGATGGTACCTGCTGGTGGGATCGCTCGTGCAGAGTTTTAAGTAAGGATAACATGACAGAAGCATTTGTGATAGGGATTGCGAGGGAAGCATTTTACACGGTCTTCGTTGTCTCAGCTCCGATGCTGATCGTGTCGATCGTTGTCGGCCTTCTGATCTCAGTTTTTCAGGCCGCCACTTCGATCTCGGAAATGACGCTGACATTTGTACCGAAGGTAATCGCGATCGGCGTCGTTACCATCCTGTTTCTTCCATTCATGATGGAGAAGCTCCTCCAGTTTACGAGAAGTATTTTCGACATAATTCCGAGCCTCAAGTAGCATGACTTTCTACGCCGAAAAGTTCGTGGTATTCCTCCTGGTTTTCATCAGGACGTTGTCGATGTTTGTGACTGCGCCTCTTTTCGGCAATCAGGGAATCCCGGCCCAGATGAAAGTGTGGGGGAGTGCCGCAGTAGCTTTTGCAATCTTTCCGATCATTGCTGCGAGTTCCCCGGCCATTTCGCTCGATCTCGGCTCGCTGATTATCCTCGCACTCCAGGAAGTCGTCGTCGGCTCTGCCATCGGGTTTGCAATGGGAATCCTTTTCGATGGTGTAATGTATGCAGGCCAAATCTTCGGAATCGCCATGGGCTTTTCGATCTCGAGCGTGATCGACCCGCAAAACGGAGTCGACGTACCGGTCATCGGACAATTCGAGTACATCGTGGCGATCTTCATTTTTCTGATTCTCAATGGCCACCTATTCCTGCTCCAGGCTTTGCAGATGAGCTACAGCGCTGTGCCCGTTTCCGGATTGAAGATAACCGGTGCAGCAGTCGATCTCTTTGCACGGATGACTGGGATGGTGTTTGTCACGGCGATCAAGATCGGCGCGCCCGTGATTGTGGCTCTGTTCCTGACGGATGTGGTGCTCGGGATAATATCCAGGATGGTGCCGCAGGTCAACGTCTTTTTTGTCGGCATGCCGCTGAGCATCGGCGTCGGCTTTTTTATGCTCATAGCTTCTTTGCCTTTCTTCGTGTTTGTTTTTGAAAAACTACTCGGGACGCTCGAAGGCAACGTGGTACAACTAATAAGGTTGATGTAAGTTGGCTGAACAGAGTTTTGAAGAGAGAACAGAGCCCGCAACTCCAAAGCGACTGCACGAGCTGCGAAGTAGGGGAAGAGTTGCCAAGAGCATTGAGATCCCGAATGCCACAGTGCTGCTATTCGGTTCCCTCATACTCTACATGCTCGGTGGAAATCTGGTTAGCCAGATAGATTCCATGATGCATGATTTTTTCACGCTGTCGTACGGCCACGAACTGGACCAGGCGTCCGTCATATCTCTTGCTGGGAACCTCGGTCTGCGCTTTGCGGAAATGTTGGCGCCGGTCCTTTTGACCATTATGCTCGTCGGCATCCTGTCGAATGTTCTGCAATTTGGTTTTCTATTCACTTTGCAGCCTCTTGCGCCTAAAACGAGTGCCCTCAATCCGCTGAACGGCATCAAGAAATTGGGCTTTTCATCCCAGTCATTCCTGGGATTGCTGAAGAGTATTATCAAGATTGCTGTTGTCGCGATCATCGGTTACTTCGCAGCCAAAGATTTGCTTGCGAGGTCTGCTCAACTTGTAGACAGCTCGCCGGTAACTATTCTTTCATTTATCGGGACCAGTTCATTCTCCATCGTGATCAAGATATCCGCAGTATTCCTGGTCTTCGCCCTTATCGACTTTTACGTCCAGAAGAAGAATTTTCAGCGCCAGACCAAAATGACAAAACAAGAAGTAAAGGAAGAACAGAAGCAGGAAGAAGGCAACCCGACTACAAAGGGACGGATACGCCGTGAGATGATAAAGAAGCACAAGATGAGAATGATGCAGGCAGTGCCGAAGGCCGATGTCGTGGTTACGAATCCGACTCATTATGCGATCGCAATAAAGTACGATTCAAAAGAGATGTCTGCTCCGAAGGTCGTGGCGAAAGGGAAAGACCTGATAGCGCAGAAGATCAAAGAAATTGCAATCGAGAACAACATACCGATTGTCGAAGACAAACCGCTCGCACAGCTGCTTTACAAGACTGTGGATATCGACGAACAGATTCCGCCGAACCTTTTCAAGGCTGTCGCGCAGATACTCGCCTACATTTACCAGATGAAATCGCGCCGGAAGAACTCGTCGATGAATGCAGCCGGCATTTCTCCTACCGGTTATACACGCGCGAAGAGCAGCAACCCGGCCTCCATGGGACGGATAGTAGGTGGAAGTTTGCGCGTCCCCGACGAATCAATACAGAGTAACCCCGGAATAGGATGATATGTCGGCGACTGTAGACAGAATATCGAACACTCGCGCATTCAAGTTCTTAGGGAGCAATACCGACCTTGCTCTCGCAGGCCTGGTGATCCTGATACTTTCTTTGATGATCGTTCCCCTGCCGCCGTTCATTCTCGACGCTCTGATTTCCGCCAACATTACGTTCTCGGTAGTCCTCCTGATGGTTTCAATGTACGTGACGAGTCCGCTCGAGCTTTCTGCATTCCCCGGGTTGCTCCTGATACTCACTCTTTTCAGACTCTCATTGAACGTCGCATCTGCACGATTGATCTTGAGCAACGGGTATGCCGGCGAAGTGATTCAGGCATTCGGGTCTTTCGTGGTACAGGGGAACTATGTCGTTGGAGTCATCATCTTCATAATTCTCGCGACAATCCAGTTTGTCGTCATCATAAAGGGTTCCGGCAGAATAGCCGAGGTGACTGCAAGATTCACACTGGACGCCATGCCCGGCAAACAAATGAGCATCGATGCGGATCTGAATTCGGGGCTCATAAATGAACAGGAAGCGCGGCAACGAAGGCAAGTGCTCCAAAGAGAAGCCGATTTCTTCGGAGCCATGGACGGCGCAAGCAAGTTTGTGAAAGGAGATGCCATTGCCGGGATGGTGATAATCATGGTCAACATTATCGGCGGCTTCATAATCGGGATGGTACAACATGGGCTATCGTTCCAGGAATCATTGTCGCGTTACACGCTTCTGACTATTGGCGACGGACTAGTCACTCAGATTCCTGCGCTCGTCATCTCGACTGCGGCAGGTATGGTGGTAACACGAAGTGCGTCGGGAAGCCAGCTCGACGTTGAATTAAAGAATCAGCTTCTTTCCCGCCCGAAGGCGCTTTACATCGCGGGTGGGACTCTCGGTTTTTTCGCTATCATTCCTGGTTTGCCGACGGTCCCGTTCCTCGCGATGGGTTCCATCATGGCTGCGGCAGGTTACATGCGCTCGCAGGTATCGGCGCCGAAGTCGAAAGAGCCTGACGCGGCGACAGAGACAGCCTTGGTGAAGAAAGAAGACAAGATCGAATCGTATTTGCAGGTCGACCCGATCGAAGTCGAAATTGGATACGGGCTTATCTCTCTGGTTGACGAACAAACGGGCGGAGACTTGTTCCAGCGAATCACGAATTTGAGGAAACAAATTGCGCTCGATCTCGGCTTGATCGTGCCGCCCATCAGGGTCCGCGATAACCTGCAATTGCAGCCGAGCCAATACGTCGTCAGGATACGAGGAGTCCAGGTTGCTTCCGGCGAACTCTACACCGATCGCTATCTCGCAATGAACCCGAGTTTGAAAGAAGGCGATCTGCCGGGCATTTTCGTGAGCGATCCGACTTTCAGTCTTCCGGCAATCTGGATCGAAAAGTCGCAGCGCGATAATGCCGAAGTGCTTGGATATACGGTCGTCGAAGCTGCCGCAGTACTCTCGACCCATCTCACCGAAACGCTGAAGAGAAATGCCGACAAGATTCTCAGCCGCCAGGAAGTCAGAACTCTTCTGGACAATCTGAAGAAGGAATATCAGGCGTTAGTGGATGAGATCACACCCGATATACTCCCGCTCGGTACGATTCAGAAAGTATTGCAGAATCTTCTCAAGGAGCGGATTCCAATCCGGGATTTGGTGACCGTGATTGAGTCGCTCCTCGATTATTCGAAAGTCACGAAGAACACTGAAGTGCTGACGGAATATGTTCGTCACGCTCTGTCGGAAACGATCGCCTCTCTTTATGCGGATCCGTCAGGAGTGATACACACGATCGCTCTGGATCCCGGTGTCGAGCAGATTCTGACGAATTCACTTCAGACCCAGAAAGAAGTTACGAACACGCTTGGTCTTTCGCCCGATATTACCAAGGCGATCAACAGGAGCGTCTCCCAGAACGTGGAACATGCCCAGGCCTTCGGGTACGACCCCGTAATAATCTGTGCGGCTACTGTAAGGTTGTATTTCTACAGGCTTGTTCACACAAGCTTTCCGCAAGTTGCGGTCACATCTTACACTGAACTACCGGCTCGAACTGAAATAGACATCATCGGAAGGATCGCAGTCAAATGAGGATAAAGAAATTCACTGGATCGACCTCCAAGGAGGCAATCGATAAAATGCGGGAAGAGTTCGGTGAAGATGCCGTAGTGTTGAACACACGGCGAATCAACAAAGGCGGTCTGTTAGGTGTCGGCGGGGCCGAATACGTGGAAGTCACAGCGGCCTTCGACGAAAGTCCTGTCAGGGTTGTACCTCGGCCGCTCCTTCCGGCCGGGGGAAACGAGAGTCCGGAAATAATGGAGAGCCTGCGTGAGCTTGCGTCGAAATTTTCCGAAAGAACTGCTTCCGGTGAGCAAAAGAGATTGTCCGATCAGGTCCATAACCGTGCCCGTTCAGGATCGTTGCCCTCCTCTCCCGCGATAGAGAGTGATTCATTGAAGCAGGAGCTTTCTGAAGTGAAGAGCACACTGGGCGAAATAGCTAAACACATCAGACATTCGAAGACTCCGGCGCTCCCCGCTACGTTGATGAACGCATACACGGTCTTGCTGGAAAATGAAGTTGATGAAGATATCGCCCTGGAGGTAGTCCAGAGCTGCAGCCGCAAGATGACGGGATCAGAGATTGAGAGTCAAGTTTTTGTCGATGCTGCCATCATCGCTGCCGTCACGCGGCGGTTCGCGGAGGTGTCTCCCCGGCAATCCCACGACAAAAGCTATATAGTTTCGTTGGTCGGCCCCACAGGCGTCGGCAAGACGACCACAATCGCGAAACTCTCCTCTATAGATAAGCTGCTCAGGGGGAAGACCGTCGCCATCATTACCGCCGACACTTACCGAATTGGTGCGATCGACCAGCTTAAGACTTTCGCAGACATCGCCTCGATTCCTCTTGCAGTAGCTTACTCTCCGGATGAAATGACAGCAGCCATCAAAGGCTACTCATCCTACGATATCGTTTATGTCGATACAGTCGGCAGGAGTCAGCGAAGTGCGGACCAAATAGAGGAGCTGGCGAGCTTCGTTACAGCAGCGGATCCAGACGAGGTACATCTGGTGATGAGCGCGAACTACTCTCTGGCGACGCTTCGTGATGTCACCCAGAAATTCAAACCGGTGAAACCTAACAGAGTTCTCCTGACGAAAATAGACGAGTCGACTTGCTCGGGATCTTTTCTGACACTTGCAAATGAGCTGGGCCTGCCGTTTTCATACATCACCGATGGGCAAGGCGTCCCGGAGGATATAGAGCCAGCTTCGGCGGCAACGCTCGCGAGATTGATCTACCCGGCTTCATCCATGATACCCAAGGAGGAGATGGTCCCCTCCGTCACATCAGGAGTTATGAATGATTGATCAAGCCTTGAAGCTGAGAGAAGCGGTCAGTGCGGAGGCAAAAGTAATCCAGATGCCGGCACTTCCCTATAAGGTGACCGTTGCGAGTGGTAAGGGCGGCGTAGGCAAGAGCAATATTGCACTCAACCTGGGCATTGCCCTCACAAGAGACGGTGCACGTGTACTTCTGATCGACGGAAACGTGAACCTGTCCAACCTGGACATTCTCTCCGGCGTCTCTCCAACTCATCGAATGTTTGAGGTAATCGACGGTGCGGTCAAGCTGAAGGATGCGGTCACTGAAATATTGCCTAACGTCTTTCTCCTTGCCGGAATGTCCGACGGAAGGCTCAAGAAATTTAGTTCAGGCGACGTGGCTGCTCTGTTCCGCGAAGTAGGATCGGTGGAGCCGGTGTTCCACTATGCTGTAATCGATACGGCGGGAGGGATTGTGCAGGAATCTATTTCCCTTGCACTCCTGTCGGATGAGGTGCTTGTCGTGTCAACACCTGAACCAACAGCGGTCATGGATGCATACGTTTTGGTCAAAGCTTTGAAGCGGATCAACCGGAGTTCAGACCTCAAGCTTCTCATCAACAAGTCGAGAGATGCGGAGGAGGCTGGAGAGGTGAAAACAAAATTCGATTTGGTTAGCGAACGCTTCCTGAACCTGAAAATAGACTACGCCGGGTTCATTCCGAACGATGATTCGATCGGTAAAGCGGTCTGCGTCGAAGCGCCGTTTCTACAAGAGTTTCCGGACTCGCCGTCTTCTCAGGCAATCAAAACAATTGCTGCTAAAATACTTGCGCGGGCCGGCGAGAAAGCATCTCGGGGTTCGGCAGGAAAGAGAAAACTATGGAAAAGCTAGGTATAAAGGTCCCGATGCTCGTCTTTTTTCTCGGGATCATCTACTACACTTCGAAAGGTTTGGACGTGATGGACTCGATCATTAAGGCGTTCATGCTTGGGATCGGCGTTGCGCTCGTCATGCTGATTATCCCTATGGCATTAATGTTCGTCGTGACATTGCAGAGAGGGCATTCGGAAGTTACCAAAGCGTCCGCCGGAAGCGAGAGCGTTCAAAATGGATCATTTCATGAGAAGAAAGTAGAGGTGCATACATGAGCACGCAGGACTTGTGGAAAAGATATTCGAAGCGCAAGACGGCCGCAGTCAAGAAAGAGCTGGTGTTGGCTTACCTGGGTCTTGTAAAGTTTGCCGTCCGCGGAATCAGCCTCCCTTCCCGTTGCGTATTCACACAAGATGACCTTGTGAGCATCGGGATCATCGGCCTCAGCGAAGCGATCGAAAGGTTCGATCCGCAGCGTGGAGTGAAATTCGAAACGTTTGCGTCTCAGAGAATCCGCGGGATCATGCTGGACGAAATAAGAAAGGTCGACTGGCTTCCCAGGTCAGTGCGCGACAAGTATAAGAAAGCATCGAAGTCTCTTAGCGAGCTCGACATGGACAAAATAGACGGGGAAAAGTATGCGCAAGCTATAAACATGCCGATCGGAAAATTCGAGCAGATAAAAGGGTATCTCGCCAATGCCGATGCCGTGTCTCTGACCAGAAGTATTGGTGAGGATATGACGCTGGAGGACGTCATTTCTGGCGACAACGAAGTGGTCGAACAATTCGAGGATGCCGAGCTGAAAGAGCAGCTCATAAGATTGTTGAAAGAGCTGCCGGATCGGGAACGAATGGTTATTACGCTTTACTATTACGAGGAGTTGACATTCAAAGAGATAGGTAAGACCCTGGGTATAAGTGAATCGAGAGTCTCCCAGATACATTCGGAAGTGATTGGAAAGCTAAAGGACGAAATAAACAAGGTCGTGGAATTATGATCGAAGTTGGCGAGCTGAACGAAAGGTTATTATCAATCAGGGATCTCCCGACATTCCCGTCAACGGCCATCGAAGTAATGCGGCTTGCCGGTGATTCGGAGTCGAGCGCAGTGGAGTTGTCGAAGATAATTGCGAAGGATCCGCCTCTGGCGGTCAGGATATTGAAATTGGCTAATTCTCCTTATTATGGATTCGCCAGGAGAATATCGACGATTGAGTGGGCCATCGTGGCTCTCGGCTTCGAGACCTTGCGCGAAACAGTACTTTCTCTCACCATGATAGATCTCTTCCGTGGTCCGGCGCTGAAGCATTTCGACCTGCGGAGGTTCTGGAGGCATGCCGACGACACCGCAACCGCCGCGAGGGCACTGGCAAAGGAAATCAAATACAGACTTCCCGGTGAAGCATACACAGCGGGACTGCTCCATGATATCGGGCTACTCGTTTTGTATAAATATTTCAGGGACGACTTTGAAGAAATTCAGAGACTGATCTATGACGGCAATCTTCAGCCGTCGCAGGCCGAGTTGGCAATTGTTGGAGTGACTCACGCGGATGTGGGAGCATGGCTCGCCGATAGATGGAGCTTCCCTTCATATTTTGTCGAAGCAATCAGGTACCATCATAATCCGGCTTTTGCCGAAGTCAACCCAACGCTCACGTCGATTGTGCATGTCGCAAATCAAATCGCGTCCGTTTCCGGCTACACCTGTTCTGACCTGCCGATAAGACTGGATTATTCAGCGGTTCACTTGGTCGGGAACGAGAAGCTTGGCGTCTCTCTGAAATCGCTTGCCGATAAATATATATCAGACGATGTCTCTACAACGGTGAAGGTACATGTCCCGGCTGAGCGTTCGGGCGTGCAAGGGCCGAATGGCAGCCAGGGTACTGTCTCTCACCTTGGGAATCAGGATAAGGTGGATGACGAGACCCTTCGGAGGTTTTTCAAGGATGCAATCAAGCTCCTTCCTTCGTCGGAGAGACTCGTTTTGACCTTGAAATTATACGAGGGTCTGGAGCTCAGCCAGGTCGCGACCGTGCTCGGATACGAAGAAAGCAAAGTGGTCGAATTCTATCGCAGTGCCATCTCTGTTCTGCAGCAGATGGCAGAAAGAGCGATTCTTACGAACAGGTTAGATCAATGGAAAACGAGCTACTGAAAGAAAAAGTCCGCAATATCATCCAGCTTCCGGCACTGCCCACAGTGGCGATAGAGGTTGCCTCTATGATAGACAATCCGAAAACCAGCATCGCAAAACTCACGAATGTCATCTCGACGGACCAGGTATTGACTGCAAAGGTTTTGAAAATTGCAAACTCACCGTTTTACGGGTTTCAGAAAAAGATTTCTACCCTGGATTTTGCCATCATGGTACTCGGGTTCGATTCGCTGAAGGAAATTCTCTTGAGCATCTCTTTGATCAGCGCATTCAAGAGGAGGCAGGACAAGCGATTCAATTCGAAAGAATTCTGGACCCATTCTCTTGCTACAGGCATCGCCGCGAGGACAATTGCACGGGATCTCGGATACCGAATAAGCGGCGAGTCGTTCATTGCCGGCTTGCTTCATGACATCGGGATATTAGTGACCTACCAATATTTCCACAGCGACTTCGTCAGGATCGTGGATGCGGTCTCGGAGAGGAAGGTCACCTTCCACGACATGGAGCACACAGTCCTTCAGGCAACTCATGCTGAGATAGGCGGGTGGCTGGCCGAAAGATGGAACCTTCCGGACCAGCTCATAGAAGCGATAAAGTATCATCATCGCCCTGAGATGGCCGAGAGAAATCCGAAGCTGACGGCTCTGGTGCACTTCGTGGATTTCCTTTGCCATAAAGCACAGATCGGTGTACTCTCTTATGAGACACCGAGAGATTGCAACCCCGCCGCACTTGAATTGTTGAATGTGTCCGAGACCGAACTGACCCAGGCGTACTATGATTCGTTCGGATCAAAACTGCGGGAGGAGCTGGACCGCGCATTCACGGGTGTAGTATGATTTTTGACGAAAAGAACCAATTGACGGAAGTCGAGGACATGGCACGGAAGAAACAATCTGTCAAGCCGGATCTACGGCAAAATATGGAGTTGCCCGACGTCGGCAACGTCGACGCTGCATTCGAGCGGTTTATGGAGTCCCGCGAAAGCTACATACACGCTCTCGAAACGACGGTGAAGGCGTTGAAAGATAAGATTGACCTTCACCAACAAAATCAGACCGACTTCAGGCAATCCATCGACGAGCTGATCGCAATGCAGCGCCTCGCCAATACGATCAGTACTACGACAGATTCCGACTCAATACTCGACTCGTTGATTGATCTCACCCGGCAGGTAATTCCGGTCGAAGAAAGTATGATCTTCGAAACCGAGACATCAAGAGCGCACACGAAACCTTTTCTTCCCAGCTGCTCGGAGTACATGTTGAAAGTGGCACAACATCTTCTGGAAGAAGGGATTCTTGATTGGGTGATTGAACAAAAGAAGACGACTGTCGTCCCTGATCTGAATGTCTCCGTGGGCGAGGTCGGGGAAAGAAATTTTGTAGTGGTCCCGCTCGTGCTTCGCAACGAGTCGGTCGGTGTCTACGTCATCCGAACCGAAAAAATGCGGAGGTCATTCTCCAATCAGGAGTTGATGCTGCTCGGAATTCTCGCAAACCAGGCGGCAGTTGCGATAGAGAATCTTCGAAATATCGAACGCTTGAAGAATGCCAATGACGAATTGAAGCAGTCGCAGACCCAGATGCTTCAAACTGCAAAGCTTGCATCTCTTGGAGAACTGGCGGGCGGAATAGCTCACGAGATAAACAATCCACTGCAAATTCTCCTGGGCCATGTCGAAATGCTCTCTCAGGGAAAGGACGTTGAACAGCGAATCGAACTTGTAAGAAGTCAGGTTCAGAGAATTGCGAAGATCACTCACCAGCTCGTATCCTTCTCGCGAAGTGTACCACAGGAGCTGGAACACGAGATGGTCGACTTGAACTGGGCGATCAAAGAAATGATATCTCTGGTCGATTATCAGTTCAAGAACCGCGGAATAGAGTTCAATATCCGGTTTGCGGATTCGGTTCCG
>JAKASW010000060.1 GCA_021818875.1 Bacteroidota bacterium | reverse complement strand
GGTTTTGACAGTGGGCAGCATACTCGATGCCAGCCTTCACGATTTGACAATTCGATGATCCCATATTATTTCCCTTTCTCTTTTTTATCTCGGAGTCTCCCTTCTTGTTGCATACGGTCAAGACTCTTTTCAGGACCGATCTTATGAGCATGGGAACACCAAGGACAGAGTGAATAAATCTGCTCCACTCTCCACCGCGGAAACGTTAGGCGTTCACCGGATCATAGACCGTGAGAGGCTTCTTGTCAATCATCATCCATCCGGGGAATGCCTCGCTCAGATAAAACTTGCTGTGCTCCGATGAGCTGACGCTTGTTCTCACGAATGTCTTCATTGGGAAATCCGGCCGTTCTTCAACCAGGGTGACCACTTCCCGCTCTGGGTTCACGGCCCGCAAAGCACGACTTATTATTTTCCGGATTACGTCTTCGGAATTACTCAATCCAACAACTAACCGAGGTGGTCTATCTTGGCCGATTAAATGTCGGCTTATGAATATCCGGCTTGAATCACTTGTATCTGGTAGGTCCGATGCTATCCCTGTCTTGCGTCTCGCAAAAGGACCTCACGTATCACGAATTGGCGCTTAGAGTTCCCGACAGCATGACCACATGGAAAATCCAAGTTCAGACATCATCAAATCAAGTCTGGCTCTCGAACAGATGAAGGAAGCAACTCCGCAGCTATCAATTCACCCAGGCAAAGGTGTCTCATGACTCTTGGATTAATCGTCGATCAGCCTAAGCTATTCGACTGGCGTTGATGGTTAGGATCCAATCCATCGGGATTGATAACGATGGGCCGGTCAGAATGGTTGAGTTGAAATCGTAAAAATTGTATAGATTTAGTGCACTTTCCCAATCTTGACTTTAAAATCCAGATTATGTAAACTGTAAAAGGAAAATGATAGAGAGAAGAATTATCGGCTGGGAAATGCCAAGGAGTCAGAGATGAGCAACGCGGACTTTACCGTCGAGGAATTAGCGAATAAGGATTATAAGTATGGCTTTGTGTCGGATGTTGAAGAAGAGAAGTTTGAGAAAGGACTGAACGAAGAAGTTGTACGGAGAATTTCGGATAGGAAGCACGAGCCGGACTGGATGACCGAGTGGAGGTTGAAAGCGTACCGCCACTGGATCACTATGAAAGAGCCACATTGGTCTAACGTCAAGTATGGACCGATCGACTACCAAGACATCATTTATTATGCGGCGCCGAAGAGGAAACCGAAGTTGAACGATCTCAACGAAGCTGATCCAAATCTCCTGCAAGCCTTCGAGAAGCTGGGTATCCCGCTCGAGGAGCAAAAGAGACTTGCTGGAGTTGCGGTCGATGCGGTCTTTGACAGCGTCTCCGTGGCAACGACGTTCAAAGAGAAATTGAGCGAGCTCGGAGTAATTTTCTGTTCGATGTCCGAAGCTGTTAAAAATTATCCCGACCTCGTCGGGAAATATCTCGGCACTGTGGTTCCTTATACGGATAACTTCTTTGCATCGTTGAACTCAGCAGTTTTCAGTGACGGGTCGTTTGCCTTTGTCCCGAAGGGAGTTCGCTGTCCGATGGAGCTTTCGACTTATTTCCGAATTAACGCATCGGAGACGGGACAGTTCGAGCGGACACTCATAATCGCAGAAGACGGCGCATACGTTAGTTATCTCGAAGGATGCACCGCACCGATCAGAGATACAAACCAGCTGCACGCAGCAGTTGTCGAGCTCGTAGCTCTCGACAACGCTGAAATAAAATACTCGACGGTCCAGAACTGGTATCCAGGTGATAAAGACGGCAAAGGTGGGATCTACAATTTCGTAACAAAGCGCGGTGCCTGCCGCGGTGTGAACTCGAAGATATCATGGACGCAGGTTGAAACAGGCTCGGCTATTACGTGGAAATATCCCGGCTGCCTCCTGATGGGAGACAACTCTGTCGGCGAGTTTTACTCTGTCGCCATGACGAACAACCTCCAGCAGGCGGACACGGGCACGAAGATGATCCACATCGGAAGGAATACGAGAAGTACGATTATCTCCAAGGGGATTTCGGCTGGACGGAGCAACAACAGCTATCGTGGACAGGTAAAGATAACGAGGAAGGCAGAGAATGCTAGAAACTATTCTCAATGCGACTCGCTTCTGATCGGCGACAAATGCGGCGCACATACATTTCCATATCTCGAAACGAACAATCCAACTGCCCAGGTTGAACACGAAGCGACGACATCGAAGATTGGTGCCGATCAAATATTCTATTTAAACCAGCGAGGCATCTCCACTGAAGACGCCGTCAGACTGATCGTTAACGGCTACTGCAAGGAAGTTTTCAAGCAGCTTCCTATGGAGTTCGCCGTCGAGGCAACGAGACTTCTCAGCATGAGCCTGGAAGGCAGTGTTGGGTGAGTAAAGGTATAATGGTATTGCGCGGAATACCGGCAGCCCTGCGCTGTTGACGTGCGCCTGCCTCCCGGTGGGCGGGCTCTGCGGCCTGCGACTAGATTTGAGGAACGAAATCGAGGAAAGTAGACAGCCAAATGTTAGAAATTAAAAACCTTCACGCATCTATTGAAGGAAAAGAAATTTTGAAGGGTGTTGACCTAGAAGTCAACGCGGGCGAAGTCCACGCGATCATGGGTCCTAACGGATCGGGAAAGAGTACACTCGCAAACGTGCTTGCCGGAAAACCGGAATACCAGGTTACGGCCGGAGAAGTGATGTACGGGGGCAAAGATCTGCTTGCCATGAGGCCGGAGATCAGAGCGAGGGAAGGTGTTTTTCTGGCGTTTCAATATCCGGTCGAGCTCCCCGGTGTAAACAATACTACCTTTCTTCGGACAGCATTGAACGAGGCCCGGAAGTATAACGGTCAACCGGAGGTGAGTGCCGGAGCCTTTCTTTCGCTCCTCAAAAAGAAAATGCGTCTTGTTGAAATGCCCGATACCCTTTTGAGCCGGTCCGTGAACGAAGGTTTTTCCGGGGGTGAGAAAAAGAGAAACGAGATCTTGCAGATGGCGGTTCTGGAACCGAAGCTCGCAATCTTAGACGAAACTGATTCGGGTCTCGACATAGATGCGTTAAGAATTGTTGCAAACGGCGTCAACAAATTGAAAACAAAAGACAATGCGATCATAGTCGTCACACACTATCAGAGACTTCTCAACTATATCGTCCCGGATTTCGTTCACGTTCTATACGACGGGAGAATTGTCAAATCGGGCGGTAAAGAACTGGCGCTGCAACTCGAAGAGAGAGGATATGATTGGGTCAAGCAAGAGGAGGTGACCGAGTGATGGATTTGCTGAGGGAGATTCCTCTATGGTCATTCGGTGGCAAATTATGGTAATTCGTCCTACAGTAAATATCCGGCAAAAATTTTCCGTGACGATAAATGACAATCAATGACTTTTAGAAGAAAATGGATGCCTCAGAACTAAAGAGCTGGTACATCGACGTTTTTAAGGATTTCGAAAAGTATCTCAACGGCGAGAAGTTATCGCCGGTTCACAGCCTGCGAAGGCGGGCAATAGAAAAGTTTTCTGAACTCAACTTTCCGGACCTGCACCAGGAAGAGTGGCGATTTACCGACGTAAGTCCCATCCTCCGCCATACCTTTTCTCCGGCGCGACCGGGTGAGTTGCGCGGTCTCATCAAGGACAAGCTATCGCATTTCTTGTTCGGTGGAATGCAGAGCCACCTTGTTGTGTTCGTAAACGGATTTTATGACCACAGACTGTCTTCGATTCTCGACCTTCCTCGCGGAGCTTTCGTAGGGAGTCTATCTAAGGCATTCGAGGAAGGGCGTGAATCCGTGCTTCAGAATGTTTCAATGTGCGCGGATACGGGAGAGAACTCGTTCACCGCACTCAACACGTCGTTTGTACAAGACGGGGCGTTTGTTAGCCTCCCGGCTGGCGTAGTCCTGGAACATCCCGTCCATCTCCTATTCATCTCCACCGGCAGTGACAACCTGATCGTGCAGCCGCGGAACCTCGTAATAACCGGGGAGGACTCTCAGTTGAGATTCATTGAGCACTACGTGAGCATCGGGGCGGGAGTCTATTTCACAAATGCAGTTACCGAAATCAACGCGGGAATGAATTCGGTCATAGACGCTGTAAAGGTACAGTCCGAGAACGAGGCAGCGTACCATGTTGCTACCACGGCAGTAACTTTAAGCTCCGGTGCGAGTTTCGATTGTCATAATATTGCACTTGGAGCGAGTATCTACCGACACAATCTGAACGTGATGCTAAAAGGAGAAGGGTCGAACACAAACCTCGAAGGCCTTTATTTAACGAAAAGTCAGCAGCTTTCCGACACGCATACGATGATCGACCATTCGTCGCCACGGTGTACAAGCCAGGAACATTTCAAAGGCATCCTCGACGATAAGTCCCGCGGAGTGTTCAACGGAAAGATATTGGTGCGAAAAGGTGCACAGCAGACGAACTCTTACCAGGAGAACAGGAACATCATCCTCTCCGACGAAGCAAAGGTGGATACTAAACCGCAGCTCGAAATTTTCGCAGACGATGTGAAGTGTTCACACGGCGCGACCGTCGGGCAGCTCAGCAAAGAGTCTGTGTTCTACCTGACTTCTCGGGGCATCGGCGAGGAGCAGGCGAAGCTGATGCTGATATATGCCTTTGCGAATGACGTGTTGAAAAATGTCAAAGAGAGCGAGGTGCGGAGCGAATTGGAGGGAATCCTTTCGGCTAGAATCTTGAAAGGCGATTGAAAGAGAACATCATGGATGCCGCAGAAAAGAAGGTGCTTGAAGACAAAGTTATCGACGCGATAAAAGAGTGCTACGACCCGGAGATTCCGGTGAATATCTGGGAGCTTGGACTCATCTACGAGATCAATGTCGGCGACGACCCGATTGTGAACGTCAGGATGACCCTTACCGCTCCCGGCTGTCCGGCGGCTCGATCGCTGCCGATCGAAGTGCACGACCGAATCGCCGAGATTCCTGAAGTCAAAGATGTCAATATAGAGATCGTCTGGGATCCGCCATGGACGCCGGAGATGATGTCGCAGGAAGCGAAACTGGAATTGGGGTTCATGTAAAGGAAACCGCACAGTACATGAAGTGTAAAAGATGTGATAATAGAACGTTTATAGAGCCGTCGGTGAGTTGAGGAGAGAAAGAAGGTGGAATAGAATGAAAGTCAGTGCTCAAGAGGAATACGGCATGAGATGTTTGCTGCGGATTGGGAGTTGCGAAACGCCAGAAGGTTTGACCATACCCGACATAAGCCGGCTGGAAGGTCTCACATCAGCAAACGTCGCGAAGCTACTGCGCATCCTTCGGCTCGGCGGATTTATAGAGAGTGCGCGCGGCCGTGCCGGGGGCTACAAGCTTGCGAGGCCTACCGACCGGATCGTTATTGGAGAAGTGCTCGCGGTGCTCGGCGGCAGGATCTATAATCCGTCTTTCTGTGATACTCATGCCGGTTCAAATTCGATCTGCAACCACGTCATAGATTGCTCAATGCGATCACTCTGGCGCTCGATACAGAGTGCAGTAGATGTTGTTTTGAACAGAATTACACTAAAGGATATGCTTGGGAACGAGAGAGTATTTACCGAGCTAGTTGCCACCCTGAATGCGGGATTGACTGAGAACCAGGTAGCGAATTGACAATCTTCAGATTGTCAAAGCCCACCTCGATACCGACGCGATAGCCACTGCGAGAGAAAAGTTGAGCATCGTTTCGACGAAGATATGTTCTGCCAGCTTTTGGTCTCTGGACTCTTCAAATATAAGGATTGATTTCGCTGGTATTTTGAATACGACGCCCAGTCTGACGGATGAAGACGGTGCGGGAAATGAGTGCGCACGCCATTTGCCATTAGGAGGATTCTTCTTTCAAAGAGTACGCGGTCTGCTTGGTGTTTGTGAAGCTGACAGGGATCTGAATAATTCGATGACGGCGGGAGTAACATCCATGATGGATTTAAGTTTGCCGGAAAATGCCTTTGCGTGCCTTCCTGCTACCGCAGTCAGCGCCGGGTTGAATGTGTGAGTCTTCACGGAAAGATCTTCGACATTGCCGTGGTCACTGGAAATCAAGATGGTAATGTTGTCGAGTCCGCCTTCTGCAATGCCCTCAAGAAATTCATCGAGCATCTTCAAGATCTTCATGGCAAATTCCATATCCTGGTCGTGACCGGCTTTGTCCGTCAGGAAGAATTCGAACATCGTGAAGTCCCTCTTTTCGACAATCTTTCTCAGTATCCTTCCCGAATCGAACGCACTTACCGGCTCAAGGTCGGAGTAACCAAGATCGGATTTCCATCGTTCTCCTGTGATGTCTGCTGAGATTGCATCACGGCTCCTCAACGATCCTTCGTCACAAATCGGCACACCGCTCATAATGCAGGACATCGTCGTCGCGCTGAGTTTTCGTTTACCCGACTTTATGTACTCGAAGAATTGTTTAGGAAAAGCATTTGCAAAATGAACATCCGCTCCAAGTTCTTTTAGAGTCTTGAAGATGTTCTTCTCCTCCAGTACCGGCCTGATCCGGGAGTGTGGATAGGGGCCGAAGTGAGCGGCGATCAACTGAGCGGCGTTCACTCCGGTGAACAGAGTCACCTGACCAGTACCACTTTGGGGAAATCCTTCTACGCCAAGAAGGGCGTCGCAAGGTTCCACGAATGCACTGTCGGTTTGAATTATCGGCAATCCTTTGCACGGAATCCCACCAAAGACATTTATGAAGTTGGGCAGGGTAGCCGAGAAGAAAGGGTTTATCGAGGGATCGTCAGTGCCGATGCCGACGCCGTCAAGAAACAGGAATAGAAAGTGAGGAGAATTCTTCATCGATTGCACCATGGCTTATCACGGGAGGCGGTCTCAGGTTTGACTATCTCACAAGGCTTTGAAGAAATCTGTGCCATTCACTTTGCACTGAGCCGGCGCTCTGGTGGAAAAGATGCCTGACTGCTGAATCAAAGGTGTTCGAGTACGTGAATTCCGGAACAAGCCTCACCAGCGAGCCCTTACCGAATTCCGCGTCGCAAAATTTTCCAGTGTTGCCGAGATAGAAGTTGAGGTCATCAAGACCGCTCTTCGAAGTTGCACTTTCAATTTGCTCGTCCAAATCGGAGAAGTAACGGATCGATTCAATCGGCGGAGGGGTGTAACTCCTGTGTTCGCTGCTCTCGTATGCAGCTGCCGAGTAGATCAGCCAGCGTGGGGCCCCGTTACTTCGCAATCGGCCTAAGATACCTTCGATAATTCCAGCGCCCAGAGCCGACCTGAAACGCGGTTCAGAGAGATCGTTTCCTACGGTTATGCAAAGCGTACCGTCTTTCCACAGCGGTGAAAATGAGGAATCGGCTCCGGTAACAAATGAGAATTCAAGTGCGTCCCGGCATAGACGCACGTTCAGCTTCCTCTCCATTTCGGCCTTAAAGAGGCCGATGTCGGCTGTGCATATCGTATCCAATGTGGATGCGTAAGCGGTCGCAACGGCAACCCCGACCTTTCCCGGGTAGTAGATGATTACGTGGGAGGCCGAGATGCGACTTAATTGTATATCCTGTGCGCCCGTTACCAGGAAAAGCACCAGGAACCACGTCACAATCAGATGGCGTCCCATGAAACGCGAAAACTCTGAAATCTTCTCGTCAAAATAATTACTTCGCATCACCCGTTATTTTTTGTCTTGTCATACATCATCTCCGTTGAGTGTATCGATTATGATCGTCACCGGACCATCATTTATCAGTTCAACATCCATCATCTGGTGAAAAATCCCTGTCTCCACTTTATCATGGCCGAGTGATAATCTGAGGCGTTCAACAAAATTAGCATAGAGACGCTGCGCGAACTCAGGCTTTGCCGCACGCATGTAGTTCGGGCGGTTCCCCTTTCTCGCATCTCCGTACAGTGTAAACTGCGAGACTACCATGGCCGATCCTCCCGTGTCCTTTACTGACAGATTCATTTTGCCATCTGCGTCGGGAAAGATCCTGAGCTGAGCGCACTTATCGGATAAGAAAATCGCGTCTGCATCCCGATCCTCTTCGTGAATTCCGACGAAAATCAAAACTCCGGAATCGATTCTGCTGTATAGTTTTCCATCGATTGATACCGAACACCTTTTCACCCGCTGTAAAACGGCCTTCATTGAGCGGTGGCCTCCGAATCCGAGCCTCCGTCCAAATTGCCGTCAGAAAAGTACCTGCCACTAACCACTCTCTCTATGTTTGCAAGGTCTCTTGTAATACTCATCTCTACAAGACCGGCATTTCGGAAAATGGATTCAACTTGTCCGGCTTGTTGGAATCCGGTTTCGACAAAGATCCAACCACCGCTGTGAAGGAGCCTTGGTGCAGTCTGAGCAATCTTGCGATGGAATGTCAACCCGTCGCTCCCGTCAGTCAGGGCGGCCGATGGTTCGTACTTGCTTATATCTTCGGAGAGACCTGCGACCTCGGAACTGGCGACGTAGGGGGGATTCGAAACCATCAGATCAAAACTCTGACCAAGGTCATTTTGTTCAAGAGCCAGAAAATCCATCTCTCGTAAGGTTATTCTGTCGGACGTACCGGTAGCACGCGTGTTTTCATTAGCTAGGCTCAGAGCCTCGCGGCTCTTGTCGATGGCAGTTACGTGCGCGTTTCTCACGAACTTCGCAACGGCCACCGCGATGCAACCCGATCCGGTTCCGATATCCAGAACGGAAATGTTGTCCTTCTGCGAAAGATAAGTGCGGCAATGCTCGATTACTTTTTCGACAAGGATCTCGGTCTCCGGCCGTGGGATAAGAGCCCGCGAGTCAACCTTGAGTTCAATTGAATAAAAATTTGTCTTCCCGAGTATGTATTGGACCGGCTCATGTGCCAACCGTCTCTTGAGAAGCAATTTGAATTTTTCCAGCTCGGACTTCTGCATCGGCTGGTCATGCTTGACATAGAGGTCGAACCTTTTCACGCCAAGTGTTTCTGACAGAAGAAGCTCGGTTGTCAACCGCGCTTCATCGAACCCCTTCTCAGTCAGGTAAGTGGTTCCCCATTTGATCAGTTCCAGGATTGTCCAGGTTTTCTCTTCAACGGCCAAGATAACACCACATAAAGTGTTTCAATTCGTGATTCAATTTGACTCAGTCTGATTTTTCTATCTTTCAGAGACTCTCCGCCGAAGGTTCAGCGGTACTGACAAACCCTGCTACCCCGGCGATGTCTTCTGTGTATCTGTAGTATTTAAGGTGCCTTGAAACATCGTCCGCCGTTCTCGCCTCGATGAGCCGCTTTTCAATCAACCTCACATTTTCCGGATCGATGTCAATGCCCACCGAGATTCGCCTCAATTGTTCTGCAACTACAAGAGTTGTTCCGCTTCCGGCAAACGGATCGAGCACCGTGTCGCCGACCCTGCTTGACGACAAGATTATTCTTAACAGGAGAGTGATTGGCGACTGTTGTTTGTGAAATCGCTGCCCGTTTTTTTTCCTGACGGCTTCGTTTCCCGCAAAATAACCCGAAGTCAGTTCACGAATATCGTCCCATACGTCCGTAACGAAAACTCCAGTATCTCTTTTGTACTTGTACTCTGGCGGAAGAGGAGGATCGATCCTCAGGCGATTGAACACCCTTGGTCTGCTCCCCTTTATGGCGTATGCGATGACCTGGTATTGCTTTCCAAACCTGCCGGCAACCGGTACCGCGGAAGTCCTCTTTCTCCATATTACTAAATTCTGAAAAGTCCAGCCGGTCTTTCTCAGGGCACTAAGAACGAATTCTGCATTCTTCTCGCGCTGCATAAAATATACTGCACCGCCATCTGCAGTATGTTTCCGTATTTCGGACAAAACGTTTTCTATCCACTCCCAGTATTTCCCATGAGGCATATTGTCATCAAGATATTTATATTCCTTCCCCTGGTTAAATGGCGGATCGACGAAAGAGAGGTGGAACTCCCGAGACGGTCTGCTCGCGAACCAATCTGTTACGTCAGCGTTGAAAATTTCATGACTCATAGCTCAAGACTAGCAGGCGATTAGATTGTCTCCTCAAGTTTCAAATTTCTCTTCACTTCATCGCCCCATACTTCCCGCTTAGTATCTCTACAATGTCGTCGCCGAGATCTCCCCTTGGTTCTTCCACAATTCTTCCAATCTCTTTACCGTCGTGGTAAAAGATGAACGTCGGCACTTTCTCGATGTCGAGGCCAGGCGTCAACTGCTGTCGCCACCCCGCAGACTCAGGGACGGCAATGAATCCGATACTGTGTGCCAGGGTAGTGCTATCGGTTATGCTCAGGAACATCGGAACCCACATGTGACTGTCGGAGCACCACGAGCCGAAGACAACTGTAACTGAGTCTCCATGGTTCAGCGAATCGATCCGGTGAATGAGCGTCGGGAGAGGGCGGTAAAGGGCATAATTTTGGTTGTACCATGTTGAGTCCGCGAAAGACGATCGTGTCACAGGCCCGATTAAAACTCTCTCGTGTGCAACGGAATCCATGGCGACGTTCTGTGCCCGGATCATAAAGGGAAATGAAAATACGATTAGACCGACAAGGGTTAATTTAATCCAGTGTTCCATTATTCCTCCGTTTGTCTGAAAGTCTGCATTGGAGAGTTCCTTCGGAGCATGACTCCGTTATTCCTTTTGCATTTAGTTGTCTTCCACTGTTCCTGAAAGTGCCTCTGCATCTGGTTATGTGCCTGTCTGCCCTGCCTTCCGGCAAGAGGTGGATAGGCGGGCTCTACGGTTCCTTTTCCGATCTGATATCCACACCCCACATCAATTTTGATCTGAGGAGGCTGAAAAAGCCGTTCTTATTTCTTCTCAAGAGCAGAATTCTGTAAGGTGCGAGCGAGATTACGAATTCTGCTGGCGGCCGCATCGGTTCTCCCGCCTGCCCGTCGGCTGCAACAAGAACGTTCTTGAAGCTGGAATAGGCGACGACCCGAATCGTGCGGTTGTCAGGTACTATGACCGGGCGAGCAGAAAGTGTGTGCGGTGAAATCGGGCTGACTACCATCACCCGGCTCTCTGGAGACACGATCGGTCCTCCCGTAGACAGGCAATAACCAGTAGATCCCGTGGGCGTGCTGACCACTATCCCGTCTGCACGATATGTAATCAGGTAGTCCGAATCGACATGAGTCTCGAGATCGATCATTCTCGATGAGCCGGCTTTGTCGATCACAATATCATTAAGCGCAAACAAAGATTCCTCGACGTCATCCCGCCGATAGGTGGCCTTGAGAACCGTTCTGTCCTCTACTTCAAAATCACCCTTTAGCAGTTGATCGATACTATTTCTGAGCTCATCGAAATTGAGCTCGGCGAGGAACCCTAACTTGCCAAGATTGACGCCAAGAATCGGCTTATTCGAATTCCCGACCAACCGCGCAGTCCGAAGGATCGTCCCGTCTCCTCCGAGGGAGACAACTATGTCCGACTTGGACAGAAGTGCGGATGCCTCGACCGCCGAGCCGGAAACGTCGTACTCGCAATTCGATCTGATTTGCGCAGCTATTGCCTTCTGTACTCTGTAGCTTATTTTTCGCTCGTTGAGAATCCTTATCAGTTCGTATGCGGTTTCGCAGGTAGAAGGCTTTTCGGCATTGCCGACGATCCCGATTACGAGGTTTTGTGGAGGTATGAATTTTTTGTTCATTCTTTCTTTGTTCTCAATCTCGACATCCTAACAACGGCCCGGACCCTTCCGAATGGAAGTTTAGGCTACGGACGGTAAAATATCAATTGCGGTTAAGTAAGAGAAGGGAGCTTACGTGGCAGGCAGGCTCGGCCTGTTTTTCAGTAGCTTTCTTCTTTTGTGGGAAATTTTCCTTTCCTCACATCATCCGCATAATTCAGAAATGCTTTCCGCATCTCTTCGGCAACATTTGCATAATGGCGTACGAAGCGAGGTTTGAACTCTTGTGTCAAACCGACCATGTCGGCATAGACGAGCACCTGTCCGTCACAACCCGGTCCGGCTCCAATGCCTATTGTCGGGATGCCGACGCTTTTTGTAACGCTGCTCGCAAGTTGAGACGGAATTTTTTCGAGCACTATTGAGAAAGCACCTGCATCCTCAAGGAGCTTTGCATCCTTCAAAATTCCCGTGGCTTCTTCCTTCTCTTCGCCGCGAGGCTTGTAGCCTCCGAACTTGTTGATGGACTGCGGCGTTAATCCGAGATGTCCCATCACGGGAATTCCTATCTCGGTCATCCGGCGAACAGATTCCACAATCGGTTTGCCGCCTTCAAGTTTGACTGCACTGGCGCCGGTTTCTTTCAGTATTCTTCCGGCATTTCTGATCGCCTCCTTCACGTCGACCTGGAAGCTCATGAACGGCATGTCGACAACGACTAAAGCATGTTTCACAACGCGCGCCACTATCTTCGCGTGGTAGATCATTTCTTCAAGAGTTACGGGTATCGTGGTGTCATTTCCCTGGAAGACATTGGAGAGAGAATCGCCCACGAGAATAATGTCAAGCCCTGCTTCATCGAGGATGCGGGCGGTTATTGCATCGTACGCAGTAAGCGCCGCAATCTTCTGCCCCTTTCTTTTCATCTCCGATATGGTGCGCGTCGTTATCGCCTTCGGCTTTTGCGTGGCTGCTCCTGCGGATCCGTGCGTACCGAATTCGATTTCCTTACCGGACTCCGATGATTCCCGGTGTGTATCCACTTTTGTCTTGGACATAAAGGACTCCTTTCTGCGAACTAGGCGGACCATATTGCCTGCCTGCCGGTAAACAGGGTCAACCCGCGCTATTATTCAACCGCCAAAGCGGTCAAGGCTTGAAACTCAGCTCCAAATACTTTTTCAAATCCGATCTTCACCGCCTCGCCTACACTCTCGACTTCGAGACTCCTCCTCAGAATTTCGTTCAGTGTTACTGTATGGCCATCAAGGTCATTGCGGGTTCTTGCTTTCATGTTTTCATCCAGAGCGAGGTAGTTGACGATCCGCTTGTGGTAATTTCCAATAAGAATTGATCCATGCTGGAGGAGCACATCTCCGAAACGATGCTGAGCACTTCCCACGAGTTTTTTTCCGTGGTACTCAACTTCATAGACCGCCGAAGTTGAAAAACAGGGAATAGCAGTGGGATCATGAAAAAGTTTCTGGAAATCCGCCGAGCTCTTAGCAAGCTCAAGGTCGGCACCGAGAGTCCGCAATCCCTCCACCAACGCACCGCTGATTGAGTTGTAAGTGTCTTGCACCGAGAGGCCGGCAGTCTGCATGACTACGGAATATGTGAACTCCTCCGCGTGAAGAACGGCTTTACCGCCGGTCGGCCGCTTTACGACATCGATTCCGTCCCGCTTAGCCATGTCCACATCTATATCCGATCCGGATTGATTCTTTCCGAGCGAGATGCAGTATGGTCGCCAGCGATAAAATCGGAGCACCGGCGTTGAATCAAACCCGGGCACTCTTTCGTTCTGGAATTTTTCCACAAGCTGAAGGTCATATCGCATGTTGAAATCTCCATCGTGTTCACCGGTATCGATGTTCACCCAGCGATGTGAAGCAATCATAATGCGGACCTGATGATGCCGCGGGAAGAAGCTTTCACAAATTCGGAAATGATCGATGCCTCCGGAGAAGGCGGAAGCTCGCTCTCGATCTTTTTCACCGCCTCACTGAACATAAGCCCTGACGAGTATAAAATACGGTAAACTTTCTGTATCGACTCGATTTGTTCCCTGCTGAAGCCTCTTCTGCGAAGGCCGATGACGTTTACACCTTCGAATCTTAACGGCTCACGGCCCGCAAGAGCGTAAGGCGGAACATCCTGGGGTACTCTCAATCCTCCGCCAATCATTGCATGACAGCCGATCTTCACGAACTGGTGGACAGGGGTCAGCCCGCCGACCGTCACCCAGTCGCCGACGGTGACATGTCCGGCGAAGGAAGCGACGTTGGCAAGTATGCAGTGATCTCCTACTACGCAGTCGTGCGCCACATGCACATTCGCCATAAGGAGGCAGTCGCTGCCTATAGTCGTTTTCCCCGTTTCTGCCGTACCACGATGTAGCGTGCAATATTCTCGAATAACGGTATTATCTCCGACCTCGAGGATAGTTCTTTCCCCTGCATACTTGAGGTCCTGGGGTGCGTTTGAGATGACAGCACCATGATGAACGGTGCAGTTCTTACCGATGCGGGCACCGTTCGCGATGTATGCGGAAGCTCCTATCTTGCATCCGTCACCGATGACAACATCGTCTTCCACAACAGTAAAAGGGCCGATTTGCACATCGCTTCCCAGACACGCTTTTGGACTGACAATGGCTTTGGGATCGATCATGTCACACTTCCTGGATCCTGAAATTTGTCTCGCACCGTACCGCCCCTTTTCCGCTGTTTGTTACTTGACATCCGACATTTGAGAATTATTGTTCGCGTCCACGATTGCCGCAGTCATCTCTGCCTCCGCGACGAGAGTCCCGTCAACAAAAGCTTTCCCGGCCATTGTAGCAATCTTGCTTCTTCTGGAAATCATTTCGAGCTGCATTACCAGCTGGTCTCCCGGGACAACAGTCTTCCTGAACTTCACATTGTTCATCGCCATGAAATACACAAGCTTGCCGTCGGGGTTTGCCATTCCGTTGAGCAGAAGTATACCTCCCGTCTGTGCCATGGCTTCGACTATCAGAACCCCGGGCATTATTGGTTTGCCGGGGAAGTGTCCCTGAAAGAACGGCTCGTTTCCCGTAACATTCTTTATCCCGACCACTTTCTCATCCAATTTGAAATCGACGATCTTATCGACAAGAAGGAACGGATAGCGATGTGGAAGGATGCGCCGGATGGCTTCATTGTCGAAAATCACGCCGGCAGATTTCGTAAACTGGAACTTCTTTACGATCTTCTTTTGCTGATAAAGTTTTCTGATTTTTCTTGCGAACTCGACGTTGTGTGGATGTCCCGGTCTCGCAGCAAGGATCTGAGCTTTCATAGGCGCTCCCACGAGCGCAAGGTCGCCGAGGAGGTCGAGTAATTTGTGCCGGGCCGGCTCATTCTTGAACCTGAGCGGTCTGTCATTAAGTACTCCCGTCGAGCCAAGTATCACTGAGCCGTTTATGCCGAGCTTCTTCGCTAGGTTTTTGAGCTCGTGGGGCTCCATCTCGTCGTCCACGATGACTATTGCGTTGTTAAGATTTCCTCCTTTTATCAGACCCTGCTCACGCAGCATCTCAACCTCCTTCAGGAAACAAAATGTCCTCGCGGAAGCGAAATCTTTTACAAACTCATCCTCGAGTGAAAAGAGTCCGGTATGCTGACTGCCGAGTGCCGGATTCTTGTAGTCGATCATTATGGTGACCCTGAAGTCGTCGAGCGGAAGCGCGACCATCTGGGCTTCTTTCTTCTCATCGAGATACTCAACTGTCTGATCGATTATGAGATAATCCTTAGGTGCATCCTGGGCGGCGAACCCGGCTTTCTGCAACACTTCGACGAACGGCATTGCGCTGCCGTCTCCAACCGGCGGTTCTGCGGCATCGAGCTCGACTATGACATTGTCAATTTCGAGACCGGCGAGAGCCGCGAGAACGTGTTCTACGGTGTGTACTTTGATGTCCCCGATGCCCAGCGTCGTGCCGCGGGAAACGTCGACCACGTAGTCGGCAAGCGCCGGGATCTCTGGATTTCCTCCGACATCGCTCCTGCGAAAAGTTATGCCGTGGTTCTCGGGGGCGGGCAGAAAATTTATTGTCGATTCATATCCCGTGTGCAGCCCCACCCCCGATATTGAAGCTTTATCTGCAATAGTGCGCTGTTGAACAAGCATCTATGAGTTCACTCCTCGTTTGTCAATTTCTTAATCTGGTGTTGAAGTGCGCTGAGCTCCTGTATCACTTTGGGAAGCATCCCTACTGCAGCCTCAACGCGTTTCGCCTCGTGAATTTCACGGGCAGGAGAGCCGAAATATGCAGTTCCCGGTTCTTTGATTGACTTGCGAATCCCCGATTGGGCTCCTACGGAAGTATTGTCGGCTATCTCAATATGGCCGACGAAACCAACCTGTCCACCGATCATGCAGTTCTTCCCGATCTTCGTGCTCCCGGATATTCCTGACTGCGCCGCGATTACGGTGTTCTCTCCGACGACGACGTTATGTGCAACCTGCACGAGATTGTCTATCTTGGCTCCCCTGCAAATCCTTGTTTCCCCTAAAGTGGCACGGTCGATGGAACAATTCGATCCGATCTCGACGTCGTCTTCGATCTCGACAATACCAAGTTGAGGAATCTTCTCGAATGTGCCGTCTTCTTTCGGTGCAAATCCGAACCCGTCGCTGCCGACGACCGTACCACCATGTATCGTGACACGTTTTCCTATCCTGCAGTTCCGATATATAGTAACGTTCGGATAGATCAACGAGCCTTCACCGACCGCCGCGCCGTCCCCGACTACTACATTATCGGAAAGCATTACGTCATCGCCGATCACCGCATTATCGTTAATGCAAACGAAGGCGCCCGCTCTGAGATTTTTTCCTATTGACGCTTTCGGGGAGAGATATGCAGACGGGTGAATGCCCGGTTTGACGGGATCGGGGGGCGGCATCATCCGTTTCAAAGCGAAAACGAACGCCATGTAAGGATCTTTTGCACGCAGAAGAACAATATCTCGCCGCTCCGTCCTGAAGTCCTCCGGTACAATCAGAGCGGACGCTCGCGTTGTCGCCGCATACCTCTCATACTTCGGGTTAGCGAGGAACGAGATATCGCCGGACTTTGCCTCTTCGATCTTTCCAATCCCCGAGATTTCGAGGTCGACATCACCGTCGACCTTAGCTCCGATTATCCGGGCTATCTCGGAGACTCTCATCAATGAATGCCGGGTTGCTGCGTCGGTTGTCCGGTAGGCGGATTGGTGGTCGGCGGTAGCGTCTGAGTCGGGCTCGTAGTCGGCGTCCCGGGCATTGTGTTAGTGGTCGGGATCTTCAACTCGTCGAGAACCTGCTGGGTGACGTCGTACTTATCGCTGGCGTACATAAGAAGGATCTGGCCGCTCTTGTCAAGGATGTAATCGTAACCATCTTTCTTGGCAACATCCTGGATCGCCTTCAGTACCTGCTCCTGCACAGGGCGCATAATCGCGTTCTGCTGCTGCTGGAGATCGCCGTTTTGCCCGAACCTCTGGTCCCTTAGGTCGACAATCTTCTTCTGCATGTCGGCCAGCTTTGTTTCTTCCTGAATCTGGG
>JAKASW010000405.1 GCA_021818875.1 Bacteroidota bacterium | reverse complement strand
TCCGATCTATCGTTATCCTTTTCCACGGAGAATCGAAATCAATATCTTTGTCACCGACTTTGATCTTCGACCTGCCGGCGACGGCAAGCGATACGGATTTCACAAGCTCTTCGACAAGATTCATCATCCAATTGTAATCCTTGAAGGCCACGTACAGTTCGAGCATGGAGAATTCCGGATTGTGAGACCGATCCATTCCCTCATTTCGGAAATCCTTTCCGATCTCGTACACTCCCTCGAAGCCCCCGACGATCAAGCGCTTCAGGTAGAGTTCGTCGGATATTCGAAGGAAGAAATCGATATCGAGGGCGTTGTGGTGAGTTACGAACGGGCGAGCTGATGCACCACCATAGATGGGCTGCAAAACCGGAGTCTCCACTTCGAGATATCCCCGGTCGTCGAGAAACTTTCTGATGGAGCTGACAGTCTTTGCTCTCTTTACAAAAACCTCTCTCACTTCCGGGTTGACAACGAGATCTACATACCTCTGTCGATATCTCAACTCTTTATCCGAGAAAGGATCGAAAACTACTTTGTTTCCCTTTTCATCCGTTCGCTCTTTCACAATTGGGAGCGGTCGAACAGACTTGGACAGAAGGACGATATGAGACGCATGTACAGAGATTTCTCCCATCCTGGTACGGAAGACTTTCCCCTCAACACCGATAATATCACCGATGTCCAGCAGTCTGAACTCATCATACTTCAGCCAAACCCCGGTTCCCTGCGCGCTCTCCTGAGCCGAAGCGGCGTCGATGTCGTCTTTCTTCAAATAGATCTGAATCTTTCCCTTGCTATCCTGGACATGGCAGAATGATGCTTTGCCCATCCGACGGAGTGACATGATACGCCCCGCAATGGAGACTTCCTGGGCGGAGGGCGCATCATCTCTAAAATATTCCAATATTTCCAGGGAATAGTCGGTGACTTTGAATTCGTACGGATAGGGATTCACTCCACCTTTCTTCAGCTCTTCAAGCTCCGCAAATCGCCTCTTCGCCAGGTCATTTTGTTCCCGTTCAAAGGAACCCTTATCCGACAGGGGATCGCTCGATTCGGTCACTCATCCCTCTTCATTCTGTTGTCTTTTGAAGTTCCTCGATATGTCACGAGTACCAACTTCTTTTCCTTATTGTCAGCATCGTCCATTCCATGGAAACTTATGTCGTGCACTTCCACGGATTCCACAAACTTTAGTTTCCTTGCAACATTGAGTTCGTCGGTGAACCCCCCGCCCTTCAAAACGATGAGAACGCCTTTCGGAATTTCGTATTGACCAACTGGCTGGTACTCGCCGAGAAACAACCGCGACCATTTCACAACCTCATGCAGCTTACCTGCGCCGCGACTTACAACATAATCAAAAACCCCGTAAAATTCATCTTTTCCGGCAATTTCCTCGGCCCTGCCGGTCACAACCCTTACCTCAGCCAGTGACAGGCCGTCCACGATTTCAGAGAGTGCCATGGTCTTTTTCCCGATAGAGTCAAGCAGGACGACCCTTAAGTCCGGTACAAGAATCTTGATCGGTACTCCCGGCAAACCACCTCCGGTGCCGAGGTCAAGGACTGTACCACCATGCTTGAACCGATGCGAGAAAAGAAAGGAGACAGAATTCAGAACATGTCTTGAGTAGAAATGCTCTTCGTCTTTACGAGATATTAGATTAAGCTTGCTGTTCCACGTTAAGAGGAGATTGCGATATCTTTCCAACTGATCTGCCTGGAGGCGCGTCATAGGCAATCCGTTCAGGGCACAAACCGAGAGGAGCCAGTCGATATCCTTCATCAAGAAGTGGGCAGCTCAACGAGGTTCCTCAACTTCGCAACTTCGCCCGCCGTAAGTTTACGCCAGCCGCCGCGCTGGAGACCGCGATGCGTAAGCCCCGCGTATGAATGCCTGTCGAGTTGCACTACACGGATATTTATCGACTCGAAGATGCGTCTGACGATGTGATGCTTGCCCTCGTGGATGGCAATGCCTACCTCCACTCTCCCGCTTTCAGGCAGGACATAGATATCGTCCGGGACCGAAAGTGTACCATCAAGCATTACTCCCTTCTTCAGCTTTGCAAGCTCACGCTCCCCGATTGCTCTTTCGAGAGTGGCCTTGTAGACTTTTATCACTTCATGACTCGGGTGCATAAGCCGGTTTGCAAGCTCGCCGTCGTTTGTCAGGAGCAGCACCCCCGTAGTATTTCTATCGAGCCGGCCGACGGGGTACACTCTTTCCCTTACGCTCACGACGTCGAGAACACTCCTCCTTCCCTTCTCGTCTCGCACGGTAGTCACGGAGTCCTTCGGCTTGTTCAGCAGGAAGTAAACTAATCTGGATCCTGATCTTGCGGTCCTGCCGTCCACTTCGACTTTGTCTCGGCGGGGATCTATTTTCGTCCCGAGCTCTTTTATCACCCGCCCGTTCACTTTGACTCTTCCGGCCACAATCATCGCATCCGCTTTCCGCCGTGAGGTAACGCCGGAAGCTGATAGGAATTTATTTAGTCTGACCTGCGAACTCTCGCGAGTGCTCTTATTCAGATCCATCTGTCGTCGGAGGGACCGAAATCGCCTCACTGCCATTCTTGTTTTCCGAAATCGCTTGATCATCAAGAGCGGTTATTTCAAGCTGGATCGATTCTTCAGCTCCCTTGCTCTTTATTTCTCTGATGATTTCCTCTATCTCCCGGAGCTTCGGCAAATCATCGAGATTCTTCAGTCCGAAGATCTTGAGAAATTTCTGAGTCGTTCCGTAAAGCAGCGGTCGGCCCACGGTTTCCGCGCGTCCCACCACCGTGACAATTTCCTTCTCCAGAAGGTTGTGGAGCACATAGTCGATGTTCACTCCGCGAATGCTCTCAATCTCCGGTTTGGTGACAGGCTGTTTGTACGCAATGATTGCCAGAGTCTCAAGTGCAGAGTTCGAAAGTCTCCGCTTCGATCTCTCCCTGAAAAGGTTCGAGACCCATTGTGCCATGTCCTTCCTGGTGGCAAACTGATACCCGTTAGCCACTTCGACGATCCTGAA
>JAKASW010000059.1 GCA_021818875.1 Bacteroidota bacterium | reverse complement strand
GAGAATTAAGAGGGCAGGTCGAGAGAGCTGATGGAATACCGTTCGCGATCAGCCTGTCGAGCAACCAGAGTGTGCCGCCCATTTATACAACGGGCACCGGCACGGGATGGGCGATTCTTGATACGACTGGATCAAATGTCGACTATAACATTACCGTCGCAAGCCTTTCTTCAAATTTGTTTGCGGCACATTTCCATCTGGGTGACGTCGGTGTCAATGGTCCCATTGCAGAGCCACTCACATACACCGACAGCACTGCGTCAGGAACTTGGACGTCGGTCCCCGATACGTTGCTGCCTGATTTGCTGGACGGAGGAATGTACGCGAACTTCCACACGACGGATCATCCTGCAGGCGAGATTCGCGGGCAGTTGGAACTTGACAACGGAATCTTAACGGCCATCAAGACAGTGGCTAATAATGGAGTCCCGACTAAGTTCGAGCTTGCTCAAAACTATCCGAATCCGTTCAACCCTTCCACCGTAATCAGCTTCACCCTTCCGCAGAAGGAGAACGTTCGCCTCGATGTTTACAATATTCTTGGTCAGCGAGTAGCGAGGCTTTTCACTGGTAGTGAAAATGCCGGGACATACGATGTGAGATTTGACGGTTCAAAGTACGCGAGCGGCGTATACTTCTACAGGCTAAGCGCCGGAAACTTGATTCAAGTGAAAAAGATGATGTTGTTGAAATAAGGACAAATGTCCTAATAGTAAATAAGAGTTGAACAGGCGAGGTCGCGTGACCTCGCCTACTCTTAGTCCTGATCCTGATGACCTAGAGGCCGGGCCAAGAACCAATCTGGAAACCACAAAGACTCAAAGGCTCAAAGAGAAATGTTTGGTATTGGTGTCGTTGTACAACACTTAGTGCCCCTGCCTGCTGGCCGGCAGGTTGGTGACTTGTCACGAAGTGATGCCTTTGGCAGTGGTTACACGTTTCGGCTGCGCTTTTAGTCGTGCCCAAAAAGTGAGTCGCACTTTTCCCTTTCCGTTTATTATATTCTCCCATGGTTCAAGAAAACTCAGATGCTCTTCTCAAAGAGCAGGTTCGCGAATACTGGGACCAACATCCTTGTGGAACGCAGTTCACCGGGCTTGAGTGGGGATCAAAGAAGTTCTTCGATGAAGTCGAGAGATTCCGCTACGCGACTCAGCCTTTTATGAACGATGTCGTAGGCTTCGACAAATTTCGGGGCAAGAAGATTCTTGAAATCGGCTGCGGTCTGGGGACAGACCTCCTCCAGTTTGGGCGAGGCGGCGCAGATGTGACGGGAGTGGATTTGACCCCCAAGAGCATCGAGCTCGTTAAGAAGAGATTCACACTCGCGGGCATACAGGTAGACGCACGCGTCGCGGACGCAGAGAACCTTCCATTCGAAAACGACACATTCGATGTCGTCTACTCATTCGGAGTGCTCCATCACACTCCAAACACCCAAAAGGCCATCGACGAAGTTCGCAGAGTGCTGAAACCCGGCGGCAAAATAATCATCATGCTTTATAATCGCACTTCGATGCACGTCTGGCTGGGTGTTCCGCTTTATGCCTTGCTTCGTTTATCGGGCAAGAAAAAGACCGGCAGTCAGACTACGACTGACAGTTGGATACGGATCTATGACGGCAACGATAACCCGCTCGGAAAAGCGTACTCGAAAGGTGAGATGGAGAAGATGTTCTCCGCATTCAGGAACCGGAAGTACGTGATCCGGGATTCCTACCGCAGACGCTGGCCAGGACTCGCCAACGCGATCAATCAGGGCCTCTTCGCGTCATGGTGCGGGTTCTGGCGCTTCATCATTGCCGAAAAACAATCTTAGTCTATCCATCTTTTGTACCACATAGATAGATTCAAGAGGTTCCAGAGAAGCTGACCGAAATCTTTCTTTCCGGATTTATGGATCGAAAGCATCTTCGAGATATATGAACCGTTAAGTATCTCACCCTTAACAAGCCTCGAACCCATGACTTCAGACTTCACCCAATCATGGAGTTCGTTCCTCATCCATTCCGCCATCGGTGCCGCGAATCCCTGCTTCCGGCGGTAAATTATCTCGTCCGGTATCAGACCTTCGACCGCTTTCTTCAAGACGTATTTTGAGACGCGGTTCTTAATTCTCAATGATTGCGGAATTCTGAAAACAAACTCCACCAGTCTGTGATCCAGGAAAGGCTCTCTTCCCTCGACCATGGTGGCCATCGTCATTTTATCGACTCTCATCAGGAGCAGCTCGGGAAGGCGGTTCATAAGCTCGATGTACGTTGCCTTTTGGAGGAAGTCCAGGCCGGCGCTGCTCTCTGCAATTTCCGAATAATATCTATCTGCAATTCTCCTCGACGTGAGCCCGTCTAAATTAACGGCACTCCCGAGGAGTTCTTTCTTTTGAAGCTCGGTGAAGTTTATCGCTCCGCTCCAGAACAACTGCTCACCATAAGTGCCTTTTCTGAGGTAGTCGAGCTCAAGGTACCTGTTGCTCTCTTTCAGCAAACCGGAGGCGGATGAATAAACCGCGTGGCGCACATACTTCGGGAGAGATGTGTAGAATTTCCAGAGAGTATCGTGGAATCTTATTTCCCGAAGCATCCACGAATATCCGGTAAACAGCTCATCGCTTCCTTCTCCGATCTGTACCACGATAGTTCCGCTCTCACGTGCAAGTTTTGAGACAAAATAAAGCGGGATGCAAACGGGGTCGGCAAGCGGCTCGTCCTGGTAGTAAGGAAGCTCAGAAAGAAAAGGGAAGACCGTTTTGGAGTCTATCATGATCTCGTGATGATTCGTCCCGAAAAGCTTTGCAATGTCTCTGGCATATCCGAGCTCATTATACTTCTCCAGGTCCTTATAGCCGACACTGTAAGTGTCGACCGGTCTGTCCATCACCTTCGCCATCATCGCGACATTGGTGCTCGAATCGATGCCGCCGCTGAGGAACACTCCGAATGGGACGTCACTCATCATGCGGTTGCTTACGCTGCGTTCCAGGAGAGTCTTCACGTTGCGAACTGCAACTACTTCCTTTTCGTACTGCGACGCCGCGTCGAATTCATCTATGTAAGCGGACCGATTCACAGGATTGCCGTCGATGTCCAGAGTCGGCTGCTCGCCGTTCTTTGCCAGCAGTGACCAGTATCGATGAGTTTTCAGTTCCCCGGATGAATCAATCGTACCCCATGTGGCAGGCTCAAGTTTGTAAATTCCCTTGAACAAAGTTCGGGGGGCAGGGGTTATCAAATATGTCAGGTAGTGGTACAGTGATTCGTCATCCATCTCTCTTTTCACACCAGGGTATTGCAGAAGCGCCTTTATTTCCGAAGCAAAAAGGAACGCCCCATCCACGAAGGTGTAGTATAGAGGCTTTACACCGATCCTGTCTCTAGCGATGAACAACTCGTTCTTCTGTGAGTCGTAAATGGCAAGCGCAAACATTCCAAGAAGCTTATGAACGACTTCTTTGCCCCACACCTGGTAACCGTATAGAATTGTCTCTGTGTCCGAATGCGATCGATAATGAAATCCGCGCTGCTCGATCTCTTTGCGCAGGACTTCATGGTTGTAAATCTCACCGTTGAAGACGATGTGAAGGGTACTGTCATCAGTTGACATCGGTTGATTGCCGTGGACTGAAAGGTCGATTATTGCAAGCCTTCGAAAACCAAGTCCGACTTTTCGGTTGCCGCTCAGATAGCTGCCGGAAGCGTCCGGTCCACGGTGACGCATCTCATCGCGCATACGATCAAGAACGTCGGCTTCAACATTTGTCGCCGCTCCAGGTCGGGAGAAAATTCCACATATGCCGCACATCGTGTGAGGAATATGCGAACGTGGTGGGCGACATTCAAGACTCTGCTGCCCGCATTTGGTCCCTGGACAACTAGTCCTTACATCATGAGGGGAGGATCGATCGGGACTTCGCAGATGTTGAATCCGATTCCTTCAAAAGATTATCCTGATAACTTGGATTGCAGCTAGATTCTTACGAGAACTCGATTACCTCTCGGACAACTTCTTCCTGCAATCGGCGCAAAGCTTATCTGTTTTTATATCGATCTCCTCGACTCCGGTCGAAGAATGCATGACACAGAGATAATTGCTGCAATGGAGGAGGCCGAACGTATGGCCAAGCTCGTGGACAGACTCCTTGAGCAATCGCGACTGAAGCAGTTCTTCGTCTGCCGGTAGTCCGTAAAAATCCTCGCCAAGTCTGTGGTAGGACACTACGGCAACCTTTCCTTCCAGTTGGGCTTCCCCGAAAACATAGGTGAGGACCGGAACGAAGAGGTCGCCGGAAGTCACTCCTAACACTTTTCCTTCTAAGTCTTCGTATCTTTCAAGCAGCTTCGAGATTATTGCCATGGACGAGAATTGATTTCTTGAAAGATTGAAGGCGAACGAGCCGTCGAGAGGTTCACCGAAGGCTACATTGACCGGGACTACAAAACTCTTTGCGAGTGGAGCGGTGAGTCTATCGAGGAGACGACGGTCCGACGGAGTGACTGCTGTTATCAATACCGAAGACATCCGTCACGGTTTCTTGAGACCGTATCTGGAAATCTTGCTGTACAGCGTCACCCGGTCAATCCCAAGTGCCTGTGCGCTCCTTGTAATGTTCCAGTTGAATTTCCCAAGTATTTTAGCGATGTGCAGCTTTTCCATCTCGTTCAGGGAATCGCCAGTGGGTGCACTCCCCGATTGGACTTGCGAAAGCTGGAACGGCAGGTCCTCCGCCCTGATGGCCGGCGGCTTCGCCAGTACCATCGCCCTTTCAATGACGTTCTCAAGCTCACGTACATTTCCCTGCCACCTGTTCCGTACCAACAAATCCATCGCTTCCGGATTGATCTCCATGGCGGGCTTATTCATCAACGTCGCATATTTTTTTATGAAATGATCGACCAGCGGAGGAATGTCCTCGCGTCTTTCGCGAAGCGGCGGAATTGAGATTGTGAAGACGTTGAGCCTGTAATACAAATCTTCCCGGAAGCTTCCGTCAGCAATTGCAGCTTCGAGGTTTCGGTTTGTCGCACAAACCACTCTGAAGTCGCTGGAGATGAGATCGTTGCCTCCGACCCGTGTGAATTGTTTGGTCTCGATGACGCGGAGAAGCTGTACTTGCATCTTCTGGCTGATCGTGCCGATTTCATCAAGGAAGATTGTGCCGCCCTCGGCCATCTCGAATTTCCCCTTCCGCCGGTATTGTGCACCCGTGAATGCTCCTTTCTCATGTCCGAAGAGCTCGCTCTCCAACAGAGTCTCGGGAACCGCGCCGCAATTTACCGTGATTATTGGAAAGTACCTGCGTGAGCTGTTGGCATGGATGGTCCTTGCGACCATCTCCTTGCCGGTACCACTCTCCCCGCGAATCATTACGGTGGTATCAGTCTGTGCCACGATTCTGGCAAGGTCGACCACTTTCTTCATTTGCAGGCTTACGCCAACTATTTCTTCCACACCTGAAAGTTCAGACATCTGCTGGCGAAGGCGCCAGTTCTCATCGCTAAGCTTTTTGGTCCTGAGCGCATTTTCAACCAGGTGTGTAAGATGCTCCGGGTCAACCGGCTTGGTCACATAATCAAATGCGCCTTCTTTCAACGCCTGCACGGCGCTATCAACCGCACCGAATGCTGTGACCATTATGATAGATGCACCCCGGTCGATTTCCTTCAGCCGCATTTGAAGCTCTAGGCCGTCCATCCCGGGCATCTTGATGTCGAGAAGTATAACGTCCCATGGCCCTTCGTTCATAAGGGTCAGTGCTCGGTTGGCATTCTCGGCGGTGCCGACCCGGTAGCCATCTTCTTTGAACCATTTGCTCAGTGAGTCGCGCACAGACAGCTCATCGTCCACAATTAAAATACCCGGCTTCATTTTCTGATTTTCAATCATTTCTTGATCCCGTCGTTCTGAAATCCAGGAGTGCTTTGGTTCATTGCGTCGCCGGGATCAAACGGCAGGGTGATGGTAACCGTCGTCCCAACATTAATCTTCGATTCCACTTTAATGCTCCCGTTGTGACGTTCCACGATGCCGTGGACCACTGCAAGGCCGAGCCCGGTTCCTTTGCCGTCTTTTTTGGTTGTATAAAAAGGCTCGAAGATATGATCGATATCGCCTTGCGCAATTCCGATCCCGGTGTCTATGACTTTAATCTCCACCGACCTTGAAGGTTTCACTTTTGTCAACTGAATCCTGAGGAATCCCCCGTCCGGCATAGCTTCTATCGAGTTGATTTCAAGCGCGATGAGTGCCTGCTCGATCTGTTGAGGGTCACACATAATTTCAATCGGTTCACTCCCACCGGCAACCTCCGACCGGACGCTATGCATCGCCAGGTGATGCGCGATCAACTTCAGACTCTGTTCTACCACCGAGCCCAGATCACAGGAGTGATACTCGCCCACTTTCTGCCGGGAGAACAGAAGGAGGTTATTTACGATCGTTCCGCACCGCATGCTTTCATCGGCGATCATGCCTAAATCATTATCTACTTCCGCAGCATTCTCCGGGCTTATATTTTCCTTCTTGAGCTTCTTCCTGAGAAGCTTGGCGTAAGCCAGAATTCCCGCCAACGGATTATTCAGCTCATGCGCCACACTTGCCGCGAGTTTGCCGAGCGAGGCCATCTTCTCCATCTGTACCATGTTGGAGAGCGCCCTGCGCAACTCATCCGTCTTCTGCTCCACTTTATCTCCCAATGTCTCGGCCCAATCTGTAAGCTCGTCCCTCGCTCTGCCGAGCTCCTTTGTCATCTTGTTGAACGATTCAGCAAGGTCTCCTATTTCATCGGAGGAGTGTACGTCGATCCTGTAATCCAGATTTCCTCTGGTTATTTCACGAGTGCCGTGCGTCAGTTTTCTGACAGGAATGTTAACCATCGTCCATATGAATATCCCTGCGACGAGAGTTACACTCAGCACCATGAAAGCACCCGTCGTGTAGGTTGATTCCCTAAGCTGCGCCAGGTTTGCGTCGAGCCCTTTAAGCGGCAGCATAACATCAAGGACTCCGAGCACGGTCTGCGACGAGGGATGTTCATGGCACGGAGCGTTGTAGCAGCTCGGTTCATTCCTGATTGGGGTTATAACGCCGAGTATCCGGTACCCTTTGGGAGATTCAAAAATCCTTGTCAACGCAGCTTTCTGTGCCGTCGGAAGCTGCTTCCCGGGCTGGTGACACGCATTGCACGCTTCGGCATTCATGTTGACGTACTTCCCGACCTCGCCTTCAATTGTCGAGAAGGTTACCTCGCCCTTCTTGTTGTATATCCGTATCGCTTCTATGCCCGGCTCCGATCCGAGCGTACTGATCGTCTGGTAGATGTCGGCGCGGCGGTTCTCGAGCATGCTGTACCGGGTGGACCGTTTTATGAGATCACTTGTCCGAACCGCCCAATCGGTCGTGATGGCCAGGTACTTTTCTGATTGCCAGTTCAGCATGACCGTGGTGAATATTGCCGTCGATACGATCATTACGAGAAGCACGATTATGAATAGCCTGAAGGCTATGAATTTTGTAATTCGCATGAGATGTCTGCCTAACCCGCAATCTGACAAAAACTATGCCATCTGCGACGGGCGAGGCTGAAAATTATTCGCTGAATATCGAGGATTTAAGAGGAAGGTTTAGGATTCCCTAACGAGGTCGCGGTATCCAAGATGCTCGGCAGAAGGACAACGTGGCAATATTCCGCTCTTGAGGTTAGCTTCTGCTCGAGAGCAATTCGCGCAGGAATCGGAGATACTCCTGGGGACCCAGCATGTCTTTCATACTCAGCGGATGGAATCCGCCATCCGCCAGGGTCTTGCCAATGCTCGCGCTCCCTCGATCCAGTCGCCCGGCTATTTCCTCCCTTAGTTCTCGAGACCGAAGTTCGTAAAGTAGGAGAGCCTTCGAAGCGTTCAACAAATCGTCCGGTAGCTCATTTACACCGATGACAGCAATCTCGGTCACCCATCCCTGATCGTAAGGATTCGCGGCAGCAGCGTGAGGAGAGTCTCTGACCACGGAATTTGTGTTCACTATTCTTCCACTTAGCGGCGACAATAAGGCAACCGTACCACCATCTGATGTGACCCACGCCAACGGATCACCCGCTTTAAGGCTTGTTCCTACCTGCTGAACAGCTAAGCCGCTTAAATGTTCAATGAAATGCGCAGCATAGTGGTCCACACCGATGCGGAAGACGCCGGTCCGAATTTCCCTCAGCCATGTGTGACTTCGGGAGTACATCCTATCGCCCGGCAACAGCACTGACGACGGGGCGGCAAGAAAACCATTGAGCAAATCGGTCACAGACTCATATTTCGCAATCGGCCTTTCTTCCGGCAGAACCTTATCTGGTTCAATTTTTTCAATTTGATTAGTAACGGAAGCAGGTCCGGACTTCTGCCGCATAACCATATCGAAGGGACATTCGTCACATCCGAAGTTCCGGTCGCATAGTTTGTAGGATATGAGTCCGGCATCGACCCAGATGCAGCTCACGTCTTTTTCTGGAAACATTCTGCCAGATGAATCATTCACAGCCATGATATACCTGCTTCCTTGTATTACATTGTTCCCATTCAGTTGCCGACTCTTGCACGGCGAGGTTGAACATCGCCATCCAGGACTACGATTTCGTAAACGCCTGGGTGCACATGAGCCTTAGATTGCGACTCCTCCGGAAAGACTGCCAGGTATTTTGATGCTAATGCGAAGCCGGCAAATCCCAGGGCGACGATCATAACTGTAATAGAAATCTCCATCCAGCTCGGAAAGTAGTTCACACCATAATGGCGCACCAGGGAAGTAATGCTTACATCCATTCTGTTCAGAACGAAGCCGCTGACCACGAAGACAGCACTGTAGAACAATCCCTGCTTGCTTGCCCGGATCTTCGGAATCGCCAACATGATGATCGGAGTGATCACGCCAACAATTATCTCTGCCCAGTACAAAAGTCCCTCAAGATTGAATGTGAGCAGATATGCGCCCAGGTGATAGTTGATCATGTCCTCCACTCGCAGCACAAGATAAACAGCGAGGGCAACGGCAGTCACTTTCCCAAGCCTGGACAGGATATGCATCTCGATTTCCCTGTGGTATGCCCGGTAACTCAGGAACGACTCGATGATGACCATCGCCGGCCCGACTGCTATAGCACTCAGGAAAAACAGGAATGGAAGATTCCCCGTGTACCAGAGCGGATATACCTTTTCGGGCATAATCAGGTATAGAGACCCGAGTGAAGATTGGTGGAGTGACGAGAGCATGACGCCGAGGATTACGAGAGGAATTATGATCCTATGAACGATCTCGACTGCTTTGTGCATCTTCAGCCGCTCCAACAGCATCGGACTGAACTCCAGAGCAAGGACGGTAGTGTAGAGCATCACGCACCATGCCACCTCGAACATAACGGAATGTGGATTCCACATGACCAGGGGATGCCAGATGTTCCATGGCCTTCCGAGGTCGAATAGGAGGGCGACAACGACAAGAACGTAGCCGAGAAATGCGGTCAATATTGCCGGCCGAGCTATGGCCTTGTAGTCATCCAGGTGGAAGATATATACCGCAGCGGCCACAACGAACCCGCCTGCGGCAAGACCGACGCCGCAAAGCACGTCGAAGCCTATCCACAAGCCCCACGGGAAGCTGTCGCTGAGGTGGGTAGCAGCACCGAGTCCGAACGTGAACCTGACGATAGTGGCATAAACTCCTGCAGCTACTATCAGAATGAACACAGCCTTCCAGAACGTAAGCCGACGGATGAAGCTGCCGACCTTTCCCGGGATTGTCTGGTTATTCATTGTTTCCTCCTTCCGCTCGCTGGCTTATACTGCCGTCGCCGTTTGAAGGTTTCACTACTTTGAGCTGCTTCTCGTACTCTGCTACCTTCTTCTTCCTGTTGGTAAGCCACCAAAAGCCTGCCATCAAAGTGCTCCCCCATACAAAGTAGTCGGGTATCTTCTCCATGATATCCCATGTGTATTTAGGTAGAGCTCGTTCAGGAAGATTCCCCGGTAGTCCAAGTTTGGCGAAGTCTACGTTTGCCAGGTATATCGTCGACGTCCCACCCACTTCGGTTTCTCCAAATATGTGTTGAACGTAATTTTTCGGATTCGATCTGATTCTTTTCCTTGCTTCTTCGATAAGATCATCTCTATAACCGAAGATTCTTGCCTGAGCCGGGCAGGCCTCGACACATGCCGGCTGCTTGCCATGCTCGATGCGCTCGAAGCACATGTCACACTTTGTAACTTTCGGGTTCGGGCTGTTCCATTGGTACTTCGGAATTTGAAACGGACAAGCCTGGACACAGTACCGGCATCCGATGCATTTATTTTCGTCGTAAACGACCGGCCCGACTGAAGTTTTGTGAAGTGCCCCCACCGGGCACACGGATGCACATGCCGGATTCTCGCAGTGCATGCAGAGGCGGGGGACGTATGTCTCACCCCACTGCTGTACCACCGTATTTTTTTTGCAGGACAATTCATGAACATCGCTTTGCGGGAAGTCCCACCGTTCGGCGCAAGCTTGCTCGCATGCCATGCATCCTATGCAGAGTGTCGTATCTATTAAGATTCCTACTTGCTTCTTCAATTTGGTGCTCCTTATTCAGCTGGCGGTGATTAGTTGGGTTCTGTGCTCAGGTCTGACTCGCAGAGGAAGTCGTGTTCGAATTTGTTCCACATTTCCTGGGTCGAGTGTTCCAGCACATCATTTACGGGAACACCACCGTCCAGCAGAGTAACACCGGCGGCGACAGCCGTGCTATCCCGATTACCCGGTGCAGACTGACTGGCGATGAAGTCACGAAATCTCTTGACCTCCCGTTTTATCCGTTCAGCAGCTTCGCGCCCAATCGACAGTTGCTTCAATTCGCGCGACAAGTCGGCCGGTTCAACTGCTACGACCCACCCTGATTTATAAGGCTCCTTCCTCGCGGATCCAGGATGCTGTACCAGCTCATCGTTTACAGAAATCACCCGCCCTGAAATTGGTGAATAGAACGACAATGTTTTCTCTCCTTGATTGACAGAAAACAACCTCTGTCCTCTGGCGACCGTGCTGCCCGATGGTATGGTTCTGATGCCGTCCATCGGCCCGACAATTTTCTGAACGAAGTCGTCGAGTCCGATTCTCGTGGTGCCATTTGGAAGAAGCTCAACCCATGTATGACCTTTCCCGATGAAGTAGCCCTTCGGGATAACAAAACGCGATTTCAGCCCGGCGTCAACTTCTCGTGACGAAAGACCTTTCCGCTTTCTCGCGCGGTACACGAAGTAATCGACCACGAGGAAAAGCGATATTGTTGCGATAACAAATAATGCGACCATATCAAGCTCCTAAAGGTTTGATTCCTATTAAATAAGTCGGAGGCATCTAGTACTTTTCCGACTCACGCTGACGTGGACGCCAAACTGAATGAACCCTGCACGGCAACCACATCAATTGCTACCTCCGAAGATTCAACGATTTTAGTTCAAAGCACCAAAGCGTGCTCAGACTCTAATGTTCAAGCTTCGTACCATGGAAACGCGAGACCGCAGAAGATCGATGCCGTAACATCCAATGGGTCTGAGACTTGCTGACGAGAAAATTCGATTGCAGGCGCTTGCTTTGGAAGAAGTCTTTGATGCTGAGAAAATCAACGAGTGAAAGGAAGAAGACCGGCTATGCTCCTAATTTGAGCAAAATCGGAAGAGTTTCACCTGTAGTGAAAGTCAACCGTTGGTGTTGAGAAATGTTGCGGTGAAATGCATAATGAGGATAGATACGCGGGCCAAAAAGATATACGATCGTCATTAGGCGGAAGTCGTTAAAGCAATGGGCGAGTTCATGGCACGCATCCCGGAATGCGATTCGGCATGCAGGCCTGACTACCGGAAGGGAGGCGTGACCCCGCCCACTCAGATATACTATCTATGCCGATGAGTCATTGCTTCTTCATATTCTGACATTATCTTTACACCAGCGCTCGTTCCGATCCTTGTTGCTCCGTTCTGAATCATCAGAATCGCATCCGCCAAGCTTCGGACGCCGCCGGATGCCTTCACGCCCATCATCGGGCCGACGACTTTTCTCATCAATGCAACGTCCGCGGCCGTTGCACCACCCTTGCTGAAGCCTGTGGAAGTCTTGACAAAATCCGCGCCGGCATTATTCGTGAGCACACACACTCTCTCCTTCTCGGCATCGGAGAGAAGGCAGGTTTCGATAATGACCTTCACGAACGCGGATTTTGAGTGACCGACATCCACAATTTCTCGAATCTCGTTTTCGACGTACCTGTCATCACCAGACTTCAGCCTTCCGATGTTTATTACCATATCGATTTCGCTGGCTCCGTTTGAAATTGCTTCCTGTGCTTCGCGCACTTTTGACCCCGACGTTGTCGCTCCAAGTGGGAACCCGATCACCGCACAGACTTTGACAAGTGATTTCCCAAGTGTGGCTGCAGCAAGAGTGACGTAACCCGGATTGACGCAAACGCTTGCGAAGCGATGTTCCATGGCTTCCGCGCAAAGTCTTTCAATCTCGTCGGGCGTCGCCTCCGGTTTCAGCAGTGTGTGATCGATCATCCCGGCGATCTTATCCCGCGTGATCTCCAGGTCGTTCATTTGCCAGTCGCCTCGTTGTTTGTCAATTCGTGGTACAGTCGCTCGTCAGAAGGCATTAGATCGGTGGAGGGTTGCGCAGCATCGTAGGGAGCAAAATCAGGCGTACTTGTGAATATTCCGAACATCGGGACCGCGAGTGCGTCTTCGAGATTAAGCGGCCTGAGATGGAAGATCACCTCAATTGTCCGCAACATGCTAAGCTGGTCGTAGCTGTCGTGTACCACAACATTCCTTTTTACATACGGACCCGCTGCCAGCGCTACCGTTCTCGTGGCATCGACATGATCCGGTCCGTTTTGTGCGTCGTCTTCCTCGACAAGTATCAGACTGTTTTTCCAGATCGAGCTATGGGAGATGGTCTGGATGAATAAACCCAGCGCAGCATCATTCTCCGAAACGAGCTGGTACGGATTTGGATAATCGGGGTTGGTGCCCGCCGTGTGGTCGTTCGGAAGCCAGATGTACTCGAAATCGGGTACGCCGCCGTGTTGCAATTGATATTCAAAGTCTTCCTTCCATGCTTTGAAGCGGTTGAGATCAGAGTATTTCAAATCCCAGGTGAAATAGTTAAAACTGTAATGGAACAGGAATTCCGCAAAAGACTTTCGGAAGTTCTGATCGCTCTTGAACTCACGGTACAATGATTCGTCGCCGACAAATATTTTGGACATCTCGCTTCCGAACGATTTGGTAAGAAGGAGTTCTGAAATATCCTTAATCGAATGGGAATGATCGTAATATTGCCCGGCAAAATCAGAAAATTCCTTTCCCCTGTCGACAGACCAGGCAAGTCGCATACTCTGGTCATAGAATTTCTTTGCCAGAGTACTGTTGACGCCGAATGTTTGCGAGACGACTCTGTAAGCTGCGGTCGAAAGGTAGTATGGTTCTCCGTAGACTTTGTAAGGTACCTTTTGAGAATTGAGATCATCCCAAATATAAGTTGGGGAGAAGACGGCCGGAACCGTCCCGTACGGATATCCCTTGTAACGGCCGGAATAGTCCACGTTGCCGAGTAGCTCAAGAAAAGGGCTGGCGTAGCCGCTTGTCGTAAAGCTGTGACCCAGTACGCTGATTTCGCCGTCGGCGAAATAGTTGTCGAGGTCCACAAAATCCATGGCGATCTTATGACCGTTTGGTGTTATTGTTCTTCCGAACAATGTGAGTGTAGAGTCGCCGTTCCCCCTGCCGAGGTCACCGAGTACCTGATCGTAAGTACGGTTTTCCCGGATGAAATAGAATATGTGTTTTATCGGAAGCTTCAGCCCTTCAGCCGGACTGTAAAGCGGAGAGCCGTCCTCGACCTCTTTTGTCCACATGTTCAAGTGAGTCGATATGGTTCGATCAGGGACGATGGAAAGCGCACCCTTGAGGAGATTCAAGACATAGTCGGGGCCGCCTTTGCCTTTCACAGGTTGAGGGCCGTTCGGATTCGGCCTTCGTGCGTGAATTCCTTTGGCGCTTATGATGAGTATTTTACCTTCCGCGCCAAGCACTTTAGTGGTGTACCATCCTGCCGGGATGAAGCCGAGTACTTTCCCGGAAGCTTTGTTCAACACTGCCGCAGCGTTGACGGTGGCAAGACTGACATACAGTCGATCTCCGACAACGGCGCAAGAGGTTGGAGCTGCGCCGTACTTCATTCCTTTTTCCGAGAGGCTGATGGTTCGCACGACTCTTTCGGTGACACAGTCAACCACCGAGATATTATCAGAATTCTGATTAACGACGTAAAGATCGTTCCCATCAACAGTCAAGTTCCATGGCCCTCGGCCTACTTTGATCGATTTCTGAAGAGTCAGATTATCATTAAACACATCGACTCTATTCTCACCTAAAACCGAAACGAAGATCTTTCCGTCAGCGTAGGCAACAGCATAAGGGAAATAGCCTACGACACTTTCCTTGACAACCGTTCCGGTTTTCAGATCGAGGATCGCTATCTTCCCCTTCCCGAATTGACCGGCGGCATTCTCCGCAGTCAAATAGGCGACGCCGAGATGATGACTATCCATGGTACAAATACCTGATACATAACCTCCTACTTTGAACGACTGTACCACATTGAAATCTCTATCGATCCTGTAAACCTTTTCATCAAAGCCACCACTAACATAAAGGTATCCATCCCGCCCGATGCATGCAGACGGAAATATCGAATTCAATTTGACCGTCTTAATTACTTTGCCATCCTCGATATCGACCACAGACAGTTCCTGTGGTTCTTTGTAATAGTCGCCGCTATTCAGGACCACAAGGCGTCCATTGTACATGATAGCATCATAAGGAAGTCTGCCGAGCTCGACCTGTGTGCCCGCTGGCCGGATTTTCCAGCCGGTTGGAAGAGACATCTCACCGGACTCAGACTTCTGCGAAAGTAGGTGCGATATTCTCAGATAAGATTGGATTGAAGAGTATCGTGTGCCCTTGGCGAATCTCCAAAGCTGACTATTGAGAATATGCTCCGTTCCGGGGACGTCAAAGCCTACATTGTCGGTTTGCGCACGAGCGGATACGGCGAAACTAATGAGCAGGGCAAAGAGGATCAAAGAAAGGAGTCTGTTCAGTTTCATTCTTACCCTCCGGTAGTTGATAATTCTACTGACAAAGATAGTCCATGCAAGGGAGATTAAGCAAGAGGATTGTGTGGCCCCCTTGCGAAGGTACCTTGGCAAGGCAAGTAGGGCCACTCACAAAGTCGTAGCTTTACTTCAGAATCCTTATAGACCCGTTGACTGCACTCAGTCTGATGTCCGCTTTTCCATCTCCAATTTTTCCTTTGAGTGAGTCTCCTACTTTGACGAGTGAATGAGGGTGGCTCTCTTGATAAGTCTCTAGGCCGAATTCGTTCGAGATGCTCCCGGTAGTAACGTTCGCTGTGATCGTGGCGTTTACATCTCTTGGAAGTTTAACGACGAGCGGCCCGTTTACAGATTCAATCTTCACCGCTGCATCGCCGGGAAGGGAAGAGAAGACCGCATTCACTTTTCCGTTGACCGTCTTGAATTCACAGCTTTGACTGAGACCCGATGCGATAATCTCACCGTTTACAGTCGAAGCGTCCACTTTCCCTTCGACACGATCAATATCTATTTTTCCATTTACAATCTTGAAATGCCGTAAGCTGGCTGTCCTGGGCACGGTGATGACGTAATCCACACGGGCGCCGTTATCATTGTTGCGGCGGTTTTGATCCGGATACCGCGTCTCGATTTCGATTCCGTTGCCTTCGGTGGTCACCCTGATCCGAAGTTGATTAAGCGCGTCCTCATCATCGGCATATTTGACGGCGTCTATCTTGACTTCGTTTTTGTTCCAGACTTTCACAAGGGCGTTTCCGTTTACATTGCGTAAGCCTACCGTACCATCCTGCGCCATCGGGTAGGATTTGTGAACTTCCTTTCTGACTCTGGCAAGAGCCGGGAAGGCGGATGCCAGAACGAGTACCAACATTAGAGCGAGACTAGCTCTGGGGGACTTCTGAATCCATTTCATGGTGATGCTCCTTTTCTACTTTTTGATTGAACTCATCTTCTTGACGTAGACGGTCCCTGAGGTCGTGCGCAGGTTGATTTCCTGGCCGCCGCCGTGAAGGACAATCTCAGCCTTCTCGAATCCGAAGTGGCCTCCATGCGTAGTCATAGGGAAGTCGGAGTCAATATCGTCCTTGGAATTGCCTCCGGCAACATCGGCCTGAATTGATGCACTGGCACCCGCCGGGATGAATAGGTACACATCGCCGCCAGTTGAAGTTATCTCACTTCTTCCTGATCCTTTCGGGGTCAGACTTACTTTTACTGTGCCTCCTGAAGAGGACGCGTTGACCGAGCCGACCACTCCGTTTATATCAACGTCTCCTCCGGAGGTGCTTGCTTTCACCCGACCGTTTGCGGATGTCAAGTATATATTCCCGCCTGACGTAAATATCGCGGCACTGCCGCCGACGTTACCGACAGTGACATCCCCGCTCGAAGTGGAGGCCTGTAACTCTCCTCCGACTTTCCTGATGTGGACATTCCCACCTGCAGTGAAAGCTTCTAACGCTCCTCCCACATCTCCGACAGAAATATCGCCGCCCGATGTCGATAGCTTCAGATTTCCTCCGGCATTCTCGACTTTTATGTTCCCTCCCGACGTGGCAAGCTCCGAGTTGTCTCCCACACTGTTTACGGTGACATCGCCTCCGGAGGTTCTCCCGTTCACCTTTCCATTTACCTTGTCAATCGTCAAATTTCCACCGGAAGTAGTAAGAAGAACGTTTCCGGTGAGTGCACCTGCCGTTCCTATGTCGCCGCCGGAGGTAGTGAGATCCAGATTGAATTGTTTTGGGACGTAGAAATGAAATCTGACATCATTGTTGTTATTCCACATCCCGCCGTGAGTCCTGTAATTGACGATAACGGTATTCCTGTCTTGCTCGGAATGAACCCGGTCGGCGTCATCCCCGATATTCTCGACAGTCATCTGGACCTGCGCTTTGTCCCAGGTGCGTACCATGATGTCGCTGCCGTTTACGTTTACTATGAGTTTCCCGCCGCTCGACACATTGAAATCCTTCTGCAATTCATGTGAAGCTTCTGCGGCCAAGGCTCCTCCTGCCGCGGACATGATCGCGACGAAAATCAAAATCTGTTTGAATAGTCTCATTTTACATCTCCTTGTAGCTTTTTAAAATATCTGCCGCTTTCGTTCTAACATATAGATTCCGGTCCGAATCCATACTCCGCTTGAGCACCTGGAGAACCCGTGGATCAATTTCATTTTTGCCCGCCTCGGTGGGCCTTGAGATCTCTTTTTGCGACAGGATATTGATCGCAGATACCCGCA
>JAKASW010000404.1 GCA_021818875.1 Bacteroidota bacterium | reverse complement strand
TGGGTTGCATAAAGAGCCTGAGATGCCTCAGGACTATGACCAGCATTGAATAGTGAAAGACAATCGCACCCAGCCACAAATATTTGCTGCTGCCGTAAACCAATTTCGGACCGCTCTTCATTTCCATTTTCGTGTTTCTGAACAGCGAGCGAAAGAACAATATCTCCATAGCCATTCTGCCGACAACGCCAAGCGAACTATGCGGACTGTCGATCTTGCTGCTCTTGATCCACGAAAGCGATTTCTGTTGCCCGGTAACTGTGGGGATGTGGAAAGGAACAGGAGAGCGCGCCCACTTCAAAACACGGTAGATAATACCCAGGAGGAAAACAGTGATCGCGGCATAAGGAAAAACAACACCAAACAGGAAATCTAATCCTGGTACGGCCGCTCCGAAGAGAGCTACGGCGATGATTACAAGAATCGCAAGAAAGGGTAAAAGAAGTTTCATTATTGTCTCTCACTCAATGCCAGCAGCGACCTTGCCTTCACTTCATCGATCCGGATCCGAAAGAGCTTTTCACGTGCTTCCATGTATAGATCAAATGCAACCAATGCCATGCTGTCGATCCGTGACTCGAAGTTCAGCAATTCATCCTGAAAAGATACTTGCCCCTTCCCAGTCATCTCTTGAGCAGTGATGTCGCGTAACACTCTCTTCAGCATGAAGACAAACCCGACAGCCTCGGATGGAGCAAAATCTTGGACAGCCCTCATTCTGAGGAAGTCATCAAGCGAAGCCCTGATTTTTTCTCCGTCGTTGCCATGGACCAATTCATCGAAGAGCTTTTCAGAACTACTCCGGACAGCATGCCCTATCGGATTTGCAAACCGGTCCTTCTGTGAAGCCAAATATCTCAGGCTCTCGGATGGATAAGTGGCGAGGATCGCCTCCGCCCATCTATCAACAATAAGGTTCTTCTTCGCAGCTAATATTGTATTCAACTCTGGCATCAGCGTTAGGATTATGGCGGGACTATCGCAACTTTTAATATTGCGACAACCTCGTGCGATACTTGTCAGCCGCCTTAATTCGAGAAACGTTGACCACTTCCCGTCGCGCCAACTTCGACAGATTTATCGGAGCGACGACCTTAGCGGTCCAATTAGTTCCAGACGGCCTCGCGGCCGTGTCTATTTTATACGCAGCCAGTCGGCTTTGCCAAGCCTGCGACTTTGCAAGCGCCCTTGGCGGGACCAGAGGGGTACAGGTCGTAAATCTCCTTAAGTGAAAATCCTGTCTCCTTGCAGACTTTGCGGATCATGGGTGCTATCCCATACTGCTTGTAGTACTCCCGAAGGTAATTGACTACCTTCCAGTGTGCCTCAGTCATATTCGTTACGTCCTCAGTAGTCGCAAGGGCCTTGGCAACTTCCTCGTTCCATTCTTCTGGTCTCTGCATGAAGCCGTCTTCGTCGACTTCAATCTTGATGTTTCCATACTCAAAAATCGGCATGGTAGGTTCCTTTTTGTTTATCTCATCTCTATGTAACCGCACGGACAATTCTCCGCACACTTCTTGCAACCGTTACAGAAATCTAGTTTGAATTTGTAGGCCTGGTATTTTATTACCGGTTTAACTATTGCCTGATCCTGACAGTAGCTCCAGCAGGTACCACAATCGAAGCACGAACCGCAGCTCATGCACCTCTTTGCTTCGTCGAGAGCCTGAGCCTCCGTCAGGGTTGAGGTAATTTCGAGATCCATGTTCTTCAGTCTTTCGGCAGGCGATTTTCTCAACGCTTCATTTCGAAGCTTACCTTCGTAGTAGGTCAGAACAACCTTGTCATGAGTAATAACAGGCGATTTCTGTTCAGGCTCCGATTGGATATTCTGAAGGCGGTCGTGGATAGCCTCAGCAGCCCTTCTTCCCTGGAAGATTGCAATAGTCACTAGCCCCAGTTCAAGATCATCTCCACCCGCATACGTGTTGGGAATTTTAGTCGTTCCGGTGTCGTCGGTTTTAATCCACTCCTTCCCATCATGGAGCATATCAAGCCCGATGAAATCCGGCTCCTGACTTATAGCTGCGATCACCGTCGAGGCATCGAGGAAAAAATATGAATCCGGAACGGGGACAGGTCTGCGCCTGCCGGATGCATCTGGTTCGCCAAGCTCCATCCGCTGACATTTCATCTTCGTTACGCGGCCGTCGTTTCTCTCGAAATCAACAGGTGCGGCAAGAAATTCCAGCTTAATTCCCTCTTCTTCGGCACCAACGATTTCTTCTTGCACCGCCGGCATCTCAGTTCTGGTTCGACGATAAACGAGAGTCACGTCAGCGCCGAGTCTCTTCGATACCCGCGCAGCATCAATCGCAGTGTCACCGCCTCCAACAACTAAGACTCTATCTCCCACCTGGACGGACTCACCGGAGTTGACCCTGTTCAGAAATTCCGTACCCGTGAACACGTTGGTCGCGTTTTCGTTTGGAACACCAAGCAACTTACCCTTGTGTGCACCGATACCCACAAAGATCGCTTCATAATTCTTCTGCAATTCTTCGTAAGGTGTATCTCTGCCGACAGCCGTATTGCACCTGATCTCGACTCCGAGATCCTCGATTCTTTCAATTTCCTTCTCAAGCACATCGACAGGCAGACGGTAGTTCGGGATTCCATACCTCAGCATTCCGCCCGGTTTGCTGAATGCTTCAAAGATCGTGACATTGTACCCTCTCCTTGCAAGCTGGTACGCACATGACAAACCTGCAGGCCCCGAACCGATTACTGCCACTTTCTGGGAATTTGTCGCATCCGATATCTTCTTAAGCTTGAAGCCATTTGACAGAGCGTAATCGCCAACAAATCTTTCGAGATTATTTATTCCGACTGCACCGTCTTTGTGCCCTCGATTGCATTCGTTTTCGCACGGGTGCGGACAGACTCTTCCACACGATGCAGGCAGCGGATTCTTCTCCGTCAGTATTCCCCACGCATCTCTATAAGCCTGGGCAAGAGGGAGTCCTAAATCCTGAGCATGGCTGATGGTCGTAAGAAATTCCCTGATGTTCGTCCCGTTGGGACAACCGTTAGCGTCAGGTGG
>JAKASW010000058.1 GCA_021818875.1 Bacteroidota bacterium | reverse complement strand
GTGTTAAACAAAAGCCTGCGAAATTTGTGCGTCACCGGGGACTCGAACCCCGAACCCACTGATTAAGAGTCAGTTGCTCTACCAGTTGAGCTAGTGACGCGCAGGTGTTAATATAAAAGTCAGGGCGCCCAAAATCAATGTGAAATGGACGGCTTCCCAAAAGGAAACTGCTTCTCTTGAGAAAAGGAGTATATCGTGAAAGACAACCCAAAAAGTGCGAAGACGACAAGACGGCCAAAAGCTATCCGGCCAGTGTGTACTCAGAACGACGGCTCAAGCAACTACAGTACCGAGACTCACCTAATCTATGGAAAAGCCTTTACGGAAAAGTGGGACTACTCTCATCATCTTGTACCGCCAATCACTGCCAGTGCAACTTTCAGACTCGAATCAGCACAACGTGGTGCACAAGGCTTCGTGGATTTTGCACACACGGTCGAAGGCAAGGAGATCTCCAAACAGGCTCCGATCTATATTTATGACAGGCTCGGTGAACCAAACAAGGACCTTCTCGAGGATAATCTCGCCCTCGCTGAGCGCGGCGGCACATGCGTTACTTTCAGCAGCGGCATGGGTGCAATTTCTGCCGCTATCGGAAACCTGGTCGTCCCGGGCGACCAGGTCCTGGCACACAAGATTATGTACGGCTGTACATACGAGCTTTTTACACTCTGGTACCCACGATACCAGATCGATGTGAAGTTCGCCGATCTGGTGAACCCTGTTAACCTGAAGAAAGCAATAACACCGGCAACCCGCGTCGTATATTTCGAGACTCCCGTGAATCCAACTCTAGACTTGATCGATATCTCGGCAATCGCCGACATTGTCAGAGAAGAAAATAGGAAGAGAAAGAAAGCAAATCAGATAAAGATCATCGTCGATAACACTTTCGCCACTCCATTCTGCCAGCGTCCAATCGAGTACGGTGCTGACTTCGTGGTACACTCGCTGACGAAGAATATCGGGGGATTTGGGACAGACGTCGGCGGTGCAGTCATCGGCCCTCTCTCAAGCCGGGACATGCTGCTCCTTTATAGAAAGGACTACGGTGCTGTTCTCGGAACGAAGAATGCGTGGGACGCCCTCGTCTATGGTCTCCCCACACTTGCTACCCGGCTTCGAAGCCAGCAAGAAACGGCGTCTCGGGTCGCGATGTTTCTTGCAAGTCATCCGAAGATGGAGAGAGTAAACTATCCGGGACTCGAATCCTGGAGGCAGCACCCGCTTGCGAAAAAGCAAATGCGCGACTTTGACGGGAACTTTGCGCCCGGTTCCATGATTTACTTTGTAGTAAAGGGAAATTCTCCGGATAAGAGCAGGTGCCGGGCAGAGAGACTCATTAACAATCTAGCGAAAGACGCATACACGATAACTTTAGCCGTGAGTTTGGGAAACATAAGAACTCTCGTAGAGCACCCGGGCAGCATGACCCATGCTGCGATACCTGCGACTGAACAGATAAAAAAGGGAATTGACCCGGGAGGAATGAGATTATCAATAGGCCTTGAGAAAGTGGACGACATAATCCGGGATTTGAAGGAGGCTCTGGACAGAATTTGAATGATCTTTTCCTTGAATCGAGACTATTGAGTGATGCAGGTGCCGTAAATGCTGTGAGCATGAGGGTGGAAGGAAAACCCGCAGGTTTCAGCATGAGACGGAACGGGACGGCCGGATTGCCGGAAGAAATAAACCGTCGCGAGTTTCTTGGAGCAGTTGGATTCGATGAGTCCTCAGTCGCAAGAGCGGAACAGGTTCACGGCACAAACATAGCGAGAGTGTCATCGCCCGGTGTGTCACCGGAGACCGATGCTCTCGTAACGGACCGAGGCGGCCTTTTGCTCGCTATCTCCGTCGCCGATTGTGTCCCGATTCTAATCTTTGACAGAAGGAAGAGAATCGCCTCCGCCGTTCATGCAGGCTGGAGGGGCACCGCCGGGAATATCACTTCTAAGCTGGTGCAGTATTTCTACAGTGAATTCGGATCGGCGCCGGACGATATCGTGGCTTTCGTCGGACCTTCTGCGGGAGCCTGTTGTTATGAAGTTGGTGAGGAAGTAGCAGGCCGCTTCCCGGAAAAATCCCGGAGAAAGGGTGCCTCTCGCGGCAAATACTTCCTCGACTTGAAATCCGCAAACTCCGATCAGTTGACGGACATGGGATTAGCTCGGATGAATATCGAAGTAAGTAAACACTGCACGATCTGCAATTTGAACTACCATTCGTTTCGGCGTGACGGAGAATCGAGCGGAAGGATGATGGCTGCAATTGCGATTGGCTGATTTCTCCGCTGGTTTTTGGAACTTGACATTTCTTCGTAACTTGTGCTTTATACTTGGAGGTTTGTGCCATTAAGTCGCGGCAGTGCCGCAGGAGGATTTTGAAAGATGTGTGGTATCGTCGGTTATATCGGGGGAAAAGATGCGTGCGAAATTCTTGTCCAGGGACTGAAGCAGCTCGAGTATCGCGGTTACGATTCTGCGGGGATTGCTCTTCTTGTGGACAATCACATCCATGTTGCAAAGACTCCCGGCAAAGTCTCGAAGCTGGAGGAACAGTTGGATGACTCTTTGAGTGCAAACAGCGGCATAGGGCACACGAGATGGGCCACGCACGGCGAGCCGAATACTGTTAATGCCCATCCGCACATCGACTGTTCGGGTGACATAGCCATAATCCACAACGGCATCATTGAAAATTATGCCGCTCTTAAAACAAAGCTCATTTCGATGGGGCACCAGTTCAAGAGTCAAACAGATACGGAGGTGCTGGCCCATCTGGTCGAAGAGTTTCGATCTCAAGGACATAGCCTGGACATCGCCGTCAGGTTGGCTTTGAAGGAAGTTGACGGGACGTTCGGGATTGTTGCAATGTCGGCAAGCGAACCGGATGTCCTGGTTGCCGCGAGACGAGGTAGTCCGCTTGTTATCGGTCTTGGCGACTCGGAAAACCTGGTGGCGTCGGATGCCTCAGCACTCGTCAAGCATACGAGAGAAGTCATTTATCTCCATGATAATGAAATTGCGGTTCTGACGAAGAAAAATGTTTCTCTGAAAAATCTGGACGACGAGATTGTCCTGCGCGAGGCGGAGCATATCACGTTCGATGTTGAGCAGATCGAGAAAGGCGGGTTCCCGCACTTCATGTTGAAGGAAATTTACGAGCAGCCCGACACGGTTCTGAACGCGATGAGGGGCAGGCTCCTCCACGACGAAGGCATATCGAAGATGGGCGGGCTGAGTGAAGTTGAAGATAAAATCGTGGACGCAAGAAGGTTTGTTATCACTGCGTGCGGTACGTCCTGGCACGCCGCGCTTGTCGGAAAACATGTTATCGAGCAGTGTGCCAGGATACCTGTCGAAGTCGATTATGCTTCCGAGTTCAGGTATCGAAACCCGATCCTGCTCAGAGACGATATTGTTTGGACCGTTAGTCAAAGCGGCGAAACTGCCGACACCCTTGCCGCACTCCGTGAAGCCAAATCAAAAGGAGCTTCTGCTTTTGGAATCGTAAATGTGGTCGGAAGCACCATAGCGCGCGAAAGCGACGCCGGTGTTTACATACATGCTGGTCCCGAAATAGGAGTCGCTTCGACGAAAGCTTTCACCTCTCAACTGGTCGTCCTCAACCTTATCAGTCTCCTTGTAGCAAGAAGGAAAGGTGTTCTGAGCCTGGAGCAGGGGAGAGAGATTGTCGGGGAAATGCTCCAGCTCCCTGATAAGCTCAGCCGGATCTTTGACAACCTGGATGCTATAGAAGAAATTGCGGATGAGTTCAAAGACTCACGGAACTTCCTCTATCTCGGCCGGGGTGTCAATTTTCCCGTGGCACTGGAAGGCGCCCTCAAGCTGAAAGAGATCTCATACATCCACGCCGAGGGGTATCCTGCGGCAGAGATGAAACACGGTCCCATTGCACTGATCGACAGAGATATGCCGGCGGCATTTATTGCGATGCGGGATTCGACGTACGACAAGATCTTGAGCAACATCCAGGAAGTGCGCGCCAGGAAAGGACGGGTCATCGCGATCACTAACGGTGCAGACGACCGGCTCCGGGAGCTCGCGGAATTCACAATAGAAATTCCCAGGACAATCGAGATTTTGAGTCCCATCCTGTCGGTCGTTCCACTCCAGCTGCTTGCCTACTTCATCGCTGTTAAGCGCGGGTGCAACGTGGATCAGCCGCGTAATCTTGCAAAGAGCGTAACCGTGGAGTAGAAGCCGGCCTCGTTTGATGAGACTGTGCCATATTCCGCTCCCTGCCCGAAGAATCGAAAAGAGCACAACATAGGTGAAGCTGTCCCAAAACAACGAGAGCGGTCACCCCGAACCCCGGACTGATACGCTCCAGGTCAGGCTTGTTTCGGGGTCTAAAACCAGATGTTGAACCGAGTTCAACATGACGGAATACTTCAAAGTGAGCCAGTGCTGGACAGGTCGCATGTTGGGGATTGCCGCGGCTATTCGCTAACTTTTTACAAACCACGGGCTTAAATGACGAAAAGCAAGAAGAAGAGAACGCGGGCTGTCAGGGAAGTCTCTACCGAAGTTTACCGTCATCCAGAAGCGACAAGCCCTCTACGCCCCGAAGTCGGCACGCAGGCACAGTTCAAGAAAAGGAAGCCGCCACAGCAGTACCGCTACGACTCATCATTGTCTCCCCAGCTATCATGGGACAGTCAGAATCCGGCTCGCGAGTTTGGGGAATGGCTCCTTGTATGTGTGGAGGAAGCGAGCAAGCTTCCTGCGCCGCACAAGTTCAAGACTCCTCGCGAGTTCAGGAGCTCCAACGGTGATGTCGCAGCCACAGTCGGCGGACTTGCCGATGCAATAGAGCTGCTCAAGAGGATCGGCAAGCCTTTCCTGAACTGTACCGGCAAAGCCGGGCGGCTTTCGTTCGACATCCCGACGCTTCCGCTCTTCGTTCATGAGCGTCTCTTGACCAAAGCTATCATGGAGATGCTTCAAAGCCACAAGCGCGACAAGCAGATCGATATGTTCGGTCTCTTCGGAGACCCGCAGCATTCTGTCATGGACCAGGTGCTCAAAGCATACGAGTACCGGAACAAGTGGTTTAACCGAATGGTGTTCGGCGATTCGCTGGTGGTGATGAATTCACTCCTTCGCTACGAAGGATTAGGCGGACAGGTGCAGATGATATACATCGACCCGCCTTACGGGGTGAAGTTCGGCTCAAACTTCCAGCCGTTCATTCGCAAGCGCGACGTCAGTCACAACGACGATGACGACATGACGCGCGAGCCTGAGATGGTGAAAGCATACCGCGACACGTGGGAGCTTGGACTGCTCAGCTATCTGACATATATGTGCGACAGGCTCCTCCTTGCTCGTGAGCTACTCTCGACGAGCGGAAGTGTGTTCGTGCAGATAAGCGACGAGAATGTGCACCATGTGCGCGAAGTGACGGATGAGGTGTTTGGCAATGAGAACTTTATTGGTCTGATTTCATATTCTACCTCCACGGGAAGAACTTCCAACTTCATCGACTCGGTTTTTGATCGAGTCATCTGGTACTCGAAGATATTAATCGCATGAAGTATCATCAGCTCTTTGCGGAGAGGCCCATTGATGAAACCGAGTTTCCGTACAAAGATGAAAACGGAAGGATGTTTCAGCTAGGCGACCTGACTTCACAACATGAGAGTCCAACACGATCTTTGCGTATCAAGTTTAAGGGTAGTCCTTACAAGCCAGCATCAGGTAGACAGTGGTCGTTTGATCCTGAAAGAGGCCTTGAGAATCTAACCTTGTCAAACAGAATTTTTCACTATAGTCCCACGCAGTTGGGATTCAAAAAATACCCGGAAGATTACGCAGTATCAAAAATAAACAACACTTGGCTTGATACGCAGATGGGGGCTTTCGTCTCGAACAAGATATATGTCGTTCAGACGACCACTAAAGTTATTGGATGTTGCATACTTATGACTACTGATCCAGGCGATTTGGTTTTGGATCCAACTTGTGGTAGTGGTACAGCCGCTTATATAGCCGAACAGTGGGACAGAAGATGGATTACGATAGACATTTCCCGTGTCCCGCTTGCACTTGCGAGGCAGAGACTTCTTACGGCGACATTTCCATATTATGACTTGAAAGAAGAAAGCCGTGGGCCGGTTGGAGGATTTATTTACAAGCGAAAGCAAAACTCCAAAGGCGAGGAAGTCGGCGGCATCGTACTACACGTTACCTTGAAGAGTATCGCCGACAACGAGCCGCCTGACAAGGAAGTCCTTGTCGATCGGCCGGAGGAAGTAAGGAATATCACCCGCGTGAGCGGTCCTTTCTGCGTCGAGGGAACGATCCCGACTCCTGTCGATTGGGAAGGCGACGGCGAGGAGGATTCCGGCGCCGGTGCACAGGAATCGTACGGCTCTTTCGTGGGACGGATGCTTGAGATACTGCGCAAGTCGCCGGTGATCCATCTTGACGGAGGGAAGACCATTCAGTTCAGGAACGTCCGACCACCTGCGAAGATTCTTTCGCTTTCGACTGAAGCGATGGTGGTCAGCGGTGATCGACCTCACCCCGACGAGACTGTCCAAAAACAAAAGGACACCACCTCATCACGTCATTCCCGCGCGCTCCAAGCGGGAATCCAGTCTAATTCGGAATCTGGATTCCCGACAAAAGCATTCGGGAATGACGATGTACCACCTTTGGCACAGGCTCTTAAGGGAGGGGGAGAAAGGCACGTTGCTCTTGTCTTTGGGCCGGAGAACGGTGCAGTTAGCGAGAAATTAGTCTTTGAGGCCGCGAAAGAAGCTGCGGCAAAGAGTTATTCTCACTTATATGTCATCGGCTTCGCGGTCGAGGCGAACGCACGTCAGCTCGTAGATAACTGTGAGAAGGTGATGGGAATCGGCGTGACTTACGTGCAGGCGACTCCCGACCTGATGATGGGCGATCTTCTCAAGAACATGAGGTCGAGCCAGATATTCAGTGTCTGCGGACTGCCGGAGATAAAGGTGAAGCAGCATGGCGCTAAGGGCAAGGAGCAAAGCGTAAAGTACTCTGTAGAGTTGGTCGGGCTTGATGTGTTTGATCCCGTGACGATGCAGACCGAGCACAGGAAAGGCGACGATGTGCCGGCATGGTTCCTCGATACGGATTATAATGACAAGGTGTTCCATGTCAGTCAGGTGTTCTTCCCGCGAACGAGTGCATGGGACAATTTGAAGCGAGCGCTGAAGGCGAGCTATGAAGAAACAGTTTGGGATCATCTTGCAGGAACAACCAGTGCGCCGTTTGAAGCCGGCGAACATCAGCAAGTCGCGGTGAAGGTTATAGACGACAGGGGAAACGAGCTGCTGGTGGTGAAGAAACTTGGAAAAGTGGAGGACTGAGGTTGGCACAAATTGAAGGGATCAGGATCAGTAATTACCGCGCATTGAAGGACGTTACCCTTGGCAAAACAGTCGATCACAGTTTAGAACCACTCGGAAGACTTGCCACGATTATCGGTCCGAACGGGTGTGGGAAGTCAACGCTCATGGATGCCTTCGCGTTTATTGGAGATTGTCTTACCGTCGGGGTGGAAGATGCCTGCGAGCAGCAACACCGAGGTGGTTTCCAGAGGTTACGTACGCGAGGCCAAGAGGGTCCAATTGAATTCGAGATATATTATAGGGAAGATGCTAAGACGCGGACGATAAGTTATTCACTACACATTGATTTGGACAAAGCGGGAAGACCCCATGTTGCTTACGAACGACTTAGGCAGCGACGGAAAGGGCAGAAACTGGGACTACCGTATTCGTTCCTGGAGTTGACAAATGGAAACGGTTTCGTATGGGCCGGTGAGTCGACTCAGAAAGAAGAAGGAACAAGTCGAGACAATGTAAGTTTGGAGGACACGAGGAAGTTGGGAATAACCACGCTTGGCAATCTCTCTGTTCATCCAAGGATTGTCTCCTTTAGGCAATTTCTAGAGGGCTGGTACCTTTCATACTTCGTGCCTGACGTCGCGCGTGGTTTGCCGATGGCTGGTGCTCAAAAACATCTTGATAGGAGAGGAAGTAATCTGGCCAATTATGTCCAATTTATATAACGACAGGAACCCAAAAGGTTTCAGAATATTCTTAACAGGATCGCCAAGAAGATCCCTGGTGTACAGAGAATCAGCACGAAGCAAGCTGACGATGGAAGATTACTGATCCAATTTGACGATAAGGGCTATAATGATCCGTTCTTTGCACAAGACATGTCGGACGGGACGCTTAAGATGTTCGCATATCTTCTATTGCTGGAGGATCCGGACCCTGCACCGCTTATTGGAATTGAAGAGCCTGAAAACGGTCTCCACCATAGACTTCTCGAACCTCTTGCAATTGAAATGAAGGAATATTCCTCCCAAGGTAAAGGGTCACAAATTTTCGTGACTACACACGCCCCGCATTTTGTAGATGCACTGCGCCCCGATGATGTGTGGATTCTTGAAAAGGGGGACGATGGTTTCAGCTCAGCGATTCGCGCTTCCGGTGTTGAAGAGGTCAGGCAATTGTATAATGAAGGCATCCCACTTGGTAGTCTCCGGTACAGTGACCATTTCGGACGTGGTAATCCGTGATCTTTCTTGAAGTTTTACTCGAGGGCGAATCGGACGCACCAGCTGTTCGAAATATCCTGGAAAGGAGATTCAATCTAAGGGAGGGGCAACATTTTAGATTGCATCCGCATCAGGGGAAGGGCCAACTACCGTCGGATCCATTATCTCGGCCGAACCCCGTTCATAGAGGTTTATTGGATCAGCTACCAGCCAAGCTGCGAGGCTACCATTACCTACCGGAATGATATTGTGTTGTGGTTCTTGTGGACGCTGATAGAGATGATTGTCATCAACTAAAGCAAGCCTTGGTAGGGCTGTACCAGCAGCTTCCAAAGAAGCCGACATGTGTCCTCTTTAGAATTGCAATTGAGGAATCGGAATCATGGTTCTTAGCCGACCGGGACGCAATTCATAGCGCATATCCGAGAGCACATCTCAATAAATTGCCACGGCAGCCTGATGTAGTGATCGGTGCGTGGGAGAAATTGGCAGAGGTTCTTGGTAGAAAGTCCGAAGAGTGCTACGGATCTGACAAAATTGAGTGGGCCACAAAAATTGCTCCGGAGCTTGACCTCACTGATCCACGGTCACCAAGTCTCAGGGCTTTTGTGAATGGAATAGATAGTCTTGTTCGTGCTCACGATCCGTGACCAATTTTGAAGTTCCAGGAAATCAAGAAGAGCAATTAGGTTGAAACAATCCTCCTTCTCCACGCTTCTATCCCGCGGGCTTGAGAGAACGCTTCGAGACAACAATCCATGGTGGCGCTGTGAACGCATGTTCGGGGTCCCGAAGACACTTCGCTGGGCTTTCCCAAATCTGCTCAGTGGACTGGAGAAGGGGCCGACCCCGATAACGGTCCTGCGCGGGCCCCGGCAAATTGGAAAGACGACCCTGCTCAATCAGGTCATCGATCAACTTCTCGATGAAGGTGTACCACCCGATTGCATATTCCGTGTCCAGTTCGACGAGCTGCCCGAGATGATGAAACTGACGCAGCCGATTCTCGATCTCACGCAATGGTATTCCGATACGATTCTCAAGACTTCTTTGAACAATGCGGCCCTGACCGGAAAGAAGGTGTATGTCTTCCTGGATGAGGTTCAGAATCTTCCGGACTGGGCTCCGCAATTGAAACACCTGGTTGACCTGCAGCCCGTGCGAGTTGTTGTGACCGGAAGCTCAGCGCTGAGGATCGAAGCCGGGAGGGACAGCCTTGCCGGGAGGATTACGACACTGGAAATGGGTCCATTGCTTCTTCGAGAGGTCGCCACTCTAAGAGAAATTGGTGAGATTCCTCCTTATCTTCCGGCAAACGGCATTGGTCCTCTCAAGGAAAAATCATTTTGGATCGGATTAAGAGAGCATGGCGAGAAGAATAAGGTTCTTCGTGATCAAGCGTTCGCTGCCTTTTCGGAGCGCGGCGCGTATCCTATTGCTCACGCAAAAAAAGATTTGCCATGAGAAACGATCTCCGATTTGTTCAACGAAACCGTAATTCGCAGAGCCATCCAGCATGATCTCCGCATGGGGCCGAAAGGACAGAAGAGAGATGAGCACCTTCTCGAGGAAGTTTTTCGACTGGCATGTCGCTATATCGGGCAGTCGCCTGAGCAGGCTTTTTACCTTGCCGAGTTGAAACGCGTGATGCACGCCAATCTTGGCTGGACCAGGGTCCTGGCCTACCTGAAATTTCTTGATGGCACTTTGTTGCTGAGGCTGGTAGAGCCGCTGGAGCTGCAGCTAAAGAAAAGGAGAGGTGCTTCAAAACTCTGCCTGTGCGATCACGCATTGTGGGCAGCTTGGCTGCAAGAAGTTGTGCCGCTGACGCCGGAGGGGCTCAATGAATCTCCGCACCTTGCCGATCTCACAGGACGAATAGCAGAGAGTGTCGCAGGATACTTCTTCCGTTCGATAGTTAATCTTGACGTGGCACACTTTCCGGAGCGGAACGGTGAGCCGGAGGTGGACTTCGTGCTGACGGTCGGTGAGCAGAGGATACCGGTAGAAGTCAAATACTGGCGCAGGATCGATTACCAGGACACTCTTGGACTGAGATCCTTTGTTGAAAAGGCACACTACAATGCTCCATTCGGCGTTCTCGTTACTATGCTCGATGAGAACGCATCGGACGATCCGCGAATTGTCTCGATGCCTCTCTCCTCGCTCTTATTGTTGAGGTAAGCGTTGACCAACTTTGAAGTTCCAGAACCGATCATAAATTCACCGTACGAAGAGCCAGGGCAGTATTGGAAGTTCGCGGAGGGTGAGCAGCCCCAGCTTTTGCCGGGACGCAGACCATCCACTTGTTATTATAAACCGCCCGGTTCACAGCCGAGCTTGTTTGGAGCGGAGGATCCTGGTACGCTCATCGAATTGAAGATAGTGAACCGTGTCCGTGAGAGAGTGAAGGAATGGAGGTCGCCAGATGCAGCTAGTTCACGCAAGTGAATGAGGTGCGCTCGAACTCGCGACCGGGCATATAACGGGCATGAGACGAAGGAACTTCCGGAGGTTACAAGGAGAATTTCATCCCAGCCATTCTCTAAGTGCTCCAGCCATCTCCCCATGTCGTTTCAAGAGGCCTGCCGTGAAATCTTCGGTGTAGGCAACTGAAATGAATCACTTTTCTTGTGTCGCCAGATGGCGCCCATGCTCTGCCGACTTACGACCGAAATGTATATCCTGCTTAGGCGAATCATGGGATCTATTCTGGAATCCGTCACGCACTCCGGAATAAGAGGGTGGCGTCCCGACATCAACGCTCGGGGCCGGATAGATGCTCGCGTACTGACAAAGCTTTCTCTTTACGCCAGAGGTACAACCTGACACGAATACGCCGCAACCAACGGTAGTCGAAGAGCCTGTGAACGCTCAGCCATGAAATCCCGATGGGCTGCTTATGCTTGGCCTGATTCCCAAAAATCAATTCGTCCAGAGATTCCCTCCGGAGCCAGTTCCAAATTCTTTTCAATCTTTTCCGCAACATTCTATCGTTTCCTTTCTGACCGTTCATGGGCTGTGTCCGATTTTGCGTTTAGCGGCCGAAATTCTGAGTTTCCCGGAGGGCGCATTAGCAACGGGCAGGCGATTACATCTCCCGCTCCAGGGGGTATGGATTTACGAAATTAGATCACTCGCCGATCACCGAGATACTCCCGACAATTGTCTCGAGAGTCCCGTCGGTGTATTTGTAATCGCGGATCTCCAGACGGGTGTGTAGTGCCAGCTTCCTCATGATTGTTTGAAGCTGTGTCCTCACGTGCCGAATCGGTATGTTAAGCTTCTCCCCGATTTCCCTGTCGCTGAGACCGTTGCCGAGGAGTCCGAAGATTTCTTTCTCGTTCTTCGCCATTCTAACAGGATCCGTTACCTTGACTTTCTTGCCTTTGATTGCCTGCTCCACAATTTGCGAAAAAAGGGAATCGGCAAGCGTAGGTGGTAAGACTTGTCCACCTTTTGAGACGGTTTGTATGGTGGCGATGAAGTCGTCCAGGGTCGCATCCTTGAGTATGAATCCCGATGCGCCGGCCCTTACATATTGAACGACGTCCCCGTGAACGGGTGCCAGGTCCATAACTACCACATTAGCTTCCGGAAATTCCTTCTTCACGAGACTGACCACATGCAGGCTGTTCTGACTGCGTAAATTGACGTCCAGAAGAATCACGTTGGGCTTCAACTTATGAAGCTTGAGAATCGTATTCTCGCTGTCCCCGGACGCGGCGACTATAGTGACGTCGTCACGCTTCTTTAGAATTGCGGCCAGGCCGTCTCTCAACATGCGATTCTTCTCGATAAGTAAGAGCCTTGTTTTCTTCATTCGGAACTCCTGAAATCAAAATTCTGAATGCATATTTCTCTCGTGTTCACACGGCCTCAGCAGGCCGTGGAAACGCTATTGCATACATTCATCATGCTATGAATCTAGGGTCAGAGGCAGGCCGATTCAATCGTCCAAGAGGATGATAATGGAATTAGTTCTTTGCTGGGGCGGGATTATTCCTCGATGAGAGAGATGCTTTCTTCAGCTTTCATGAGCTCAGAATTTGTCAGAGCGTATTTCGCGATCTGGACGCGCGAGCGAAGGAGGAGTTTCTCGAGGATATTGTGGACATGGCTTTTTACGGTGTAAGTGGAGAGATGCAGCCTGTCGGCGATCTCCTTGTTCGAGAGCCCCTCTGCTATCAGCGAGATTACCTGGCGTTCGCGCCTTGTCATCCGCACGGCTTCGACGACTCTCGTGGTGATTTTCCCGCTGACGGCCTGCTCCACGATCTGGGAGAAGAGCGATTCGGTCATGAGCGACGGCAGGACCTTCTTGCCGTGGGCCACTGCGCGGATTGTCCTCAGAAAGTCCTCGATCGTTGCACCCTTCAGGACGAAACCGGAAACTCCAGCGCGCACGAAGAGCAGGATTTCTGTTTCTGTGGGAGCAAGGTCCATGATTATGATTTTCAGGTGAGGATGGTCCGACCTGACCGCCCGGACTATCTCCAGGCTGTTTTGACCCCTCAATCCGAGATCAAGAAGGAGAACGTTCGGTTTGAGATCACCCACTTTCTGGAGCGGTTTCTTCCACCTGCCCTGTCCGGAGACTACCCGGATATCCGAGGTTCTCCTTAGTATCGCCGAAATGCCCTCACGGAGCAACGGATTGTCTTCGATGATCAGGAGCTTAATCTTCTCGGCCAACTGTTCTCCGGTTCGGGTTGCATGTCTCACACGCTGTCCTCGTGATATTCGGACGCTTCCTGAGACAAGATATTCAACCAAAGTTACCCAACCCGAAGGACTGGTGCAATCCTGCGACAGTCCCGCGATGCAACACCCGACTTTCCGCCGGCACGAAAGCCGCCACACCTGAACTCGAAGGTTATGTCACACAGCTGTTCGAAGCTTTTCTTCCCCGAATGGCTGCGGCACTACACTTGAGCGTCCAGCCTTCACCACGCCGATCCGTTCTTCCTCCGCTTTCAAGTAAGCGTTAGGGTCATGGTACAGCGCGCCCGGAGGAAGCCACTCCCAAAGCGGTCCCAAGTCTTTTCTTATGATGTCCTTGTAAAACTGGGGGAGATCGGTCGTTTGCTGGTCAAAATAGCGTCTGAATTGAACGTCGGACCTCAGGAGCCGCCTTACTTCCGTGAAGTACTTTATCCTCCCGAACCCTTCCGACGACACCGCCCGCAGCACGTTCATCAGCCTCGGTTTTACAGCGCCAGTCGCCTTAAATCTTTTGAGGATGGCGCTCCATGTGAACGTATACTTCGTGAGGTCGATGACGTTCTGATAAAACTCCGGCCATGAATAGTTCTTCGGTTTCACGTTCATAGCATGATTGTTGTCCAGGAAATGGAACGGGAAAGGGAGCACATGATTGGCCCGCTGGTATTCAAGGTTGATGGGCGCCGCCTGCCCGAACGCGGAAAGGAGCGAGTACCCGGGAAAAGTGCCCGGCGTCATGTCAAGGAATCGCTTCGTAAGCTCGAACGGTTCGGACCCCTCGTCGCTGTCGAGCCCGAGGACGAAATTGGTCTGCACGTACGGGATGTAGCGGAGTATAATGTTGACATGATCGGATATCTGCCTGACCTTATTCAGACCGGAAACGCCGTTTGTTTTGGATTTCCCGCCGAGCTCATACCACGACTCCACTCCCGGAAGGATGGCTTTGAACCCGTTGCGCTTCAGGCGCTTGAGATGGGGTTCGGACAAAAGGGACAGACTGCTTTCGGCAATGAAGTCTATGCTGTTCGGCGGTGCCGCTTCCTCAATCGCGTCCATGTAATCGTCGAACCTTATCCCGAAGTTCGGATCGTGCCATCCGACGATCGGGCGCCTGAACTTCTCCAGGAGGAATGACAGGTCTTCCTTCAACAAATTGAAGTCGAGTGGTTGATAAGGAATAACAGAGTCGATGCAGAAGCTGCACGTGTACGGACAGCCGAGACTCCCTATCATGGGAACGAGTTTTATCAGCGGAGCCTTCCTGAGCGTCGACTCAATGAACTTCCATCGTTGCCGTACTCCCGGTATGGACGCAGGCTGCTGTTTGGCTGTGAGGTACAAGCCGAGTGGCCTGTGACGCGAAAAGTCGGCAAGGACATCCTCGACGACCTGCTTGTCGGTAAGGCCGACAACGTAATCGAAATACTTCTGCGCGTCCTGGGGATAACAGCGGGCGTGTGGGCCACCGAGCACGGTGATCGCACCGCGGGAGCGGAAGAGATTGCTCAGTGCGTATGCGGTCTGCCCCGCCTCGCTGAACGCGCCGATGAAAACTATGTCGACATCCTGTGGGAGTTCGTCCACGAGGTTCTCGAAACCGGTGTAACATACCGATGTTACCTGATGTCCCAGTTCTTCGCACCAAACGCCGAGCACCTGCGGCATGATGCTTGCGAAATTTGCGTTCATGACACGCGCCCAGAGCGCCCTTGTGGGTCCCTTGGTCACGAGGTCGATTATCCCTATTCGAAGTTTATGTTTGATATCGGCTCCTGCTTTTCATTTGCGGAATTAGTGTGTGGGAATCTCAGCGGGATGAAGCAACGATGGGAGTGATGGAACGTGGTTCACATGCTCACTTGCGGTTTACTGCCTGTCTTTCATCTCGCATCAAGTTAGGGCGGCCGGCATTTTCATAAAATCGGTCAAAGGGATTAGTCCATAAGAGTGGCGGTTGATGACTTCCGGTATTGGGGCCTAAGGAGCAGCTCTGGCAGTGTTAGCCCGCGCTCTCTCCCCCGGCATAACCGATGTGTCCCGATGTGATTGTCCGATGCCGTCCTCCGCTACGGGTTCAAATCTTTATCGTAAAACCACTTTCCTTTTTTCGATTGGCGTTGACTTTCTTACGAAGTTGCTCGCGGGATTGTCCGGCCGATACAAGAGCTTTTCTGACTGGAGCAGAAACATTCCGAAATTCCACGCGTGAACATTTGCTACTCGGGAAGTCAAAACGCAACTGAACGAGAACGTCGGCGACAGATTCGGATAAAAGGGAGATACCGTTGAAATCGAGAATCAGGACAGCCGGCTTCTTATGTCCACCGGCTCTCTCCCTCCATAAATCTACTATCGCCCTGACCAGCCTCTCCGCGGAATCACGCGAGCGCAGCGTCTTTTGAACGGTTGATACAATTGAAACGGTCAACCCGTCTTCCATTTTTTCTTTCATCCGCCTCCTTGTTCAACAATATATCATTTGCATGCTGATGAATCTCACCAGCAAGCTGTCGAGAAAGCAACATAATCACTTTTCGCTTTTCGTCGCGACAGATGACTCAATCGAGGCAGATTTTGGAGCGACAGAATTTCATGAGTCTCTCGTCGGGGCCATTCCACAATGATCTCCTGCGATTCGCGGGAGACGTGACCGGCCGGCGCAATCATTGTCACGCACTGTCGGAAAACATCTGTATAACTGTTTCTGGCTTAGTGGGCCAGCGGTTCCTGCCATCTATTCCTCCAGCTAATCCGACCTTTCTCCTGGTCGTGTTTTGGGACGCTGCTCTTCGCGCGGATGACCTTGCCTCTGGAAGGTTCATTTGGCAACCGGCGGGTCATTGTTTCGCTCGTATCTCTCAACGAAATCTCGCCGCGGTACCTGGAAAGTATCTGCCGGAAGGATTTTTTCTCGCCTTCAGTCGCTATGAGCGAGATCGCCTCCCCTTTCTTTCCCGCACGGGCAGTTCGTCCGATGCGGTGCGTATAGGATTCCACATCCTTCGGGATCTCGTAATTATAGACATGCGAAACGTCGTCTATATCGAGCCCGCGCGCTGCCACGTCGGTGGCGACGAGGACGCTGAATTTATTCTGACGGAAATCGCTGGTGACTCTTTCGCGCTGCTGCTGCGACATGTTGCCGTTTAGGCACCGGGCATGAATGCCTGCAGTACTGAGTGACTTCGCAAGTTTGGCGGTCACATACTTTTTGTTGCAGAAGACGATCGCGAGTTGGCGATCTTCATTTAGTAAGTCTGTAAGCATATCCAATTTCCGGTCCGGTCTAACATTGCAGTATGTCTGCTTCAGGAATACCGGCTTCACCGTGGATGCCAGACGCACATTCTTTGAGTTGCGCAGATAATTGCCCGCGAGCCTTTCTATCTCCTTCGACACGGTTGCGCTGAACAACATTGTCTGGTGCTCGGGCGGCAGCTGACTGGCGATCCTCTCGACGTCATGTATGAATCCCATGTCCAGCATTCTGTCCGCCTCATCGCAGACAAAGTACTTTACGGAAGACAGGTTCACGGCGCGCCTGTTCAGGAGGTCGATAAGCCTCCCCGGGGTCGCGACGATTATGTTCGCGTTGCGTAGACGGAACGCTTGCGCGTTGATCGGCACTCCGCCGTATACCGGGACGATACCGAGATGCTTCCCCGCCGAATACTTGACAAATTCCCCTGCGACCTGGGTGGAAAGCTCGCGCGTCGGCACAAGGACAAGTGCCCGAAGGCCGTCGTTCCTCTCCAGTTTCTCGATGATCGGTATCGCAAAACTTAGCGTCTTGCCCGATCCTGTTTCAGACTGTGCAAGCACATCCTGACCGTTTGTGACTGCCGGTATGATTTCTTCCTGTACCGGCGTCGGTACTGTTATTCCCTGTGCCTGGAGCAGAGTCGTTATTTCACTGCTCAGCACAAAAGAAGCTGATTTCATATAAATCTTTCTTGTAACTGAAAAAATGTGCGGGGAAGATGAGCTCCGTCAAAAATAAGCTGGAGGGAACATTTCGTTTTCCTGGAGATCCTAATAAAGAAGGCCAAATCCCGGCTTTGAACACCGTCGCCCGTTCTTCTTCTTAGGAGGGGGGAGAAGATGTCTTTTTTAATGATATAATATACACGATAGTTGATTAAGATGCATCATGGGAAAAAATATACTTTAGCCG
>JAKASW010000057.1 GCA_021818875.1 Bacteroidota bacterium | reverse complement strand
TATGTGAGATTAAGAGACCAGTGAAGCAAAAAGGTTACTGATCTAAGAGCAGGATATTGTTCGTGACTATTGCAAGAACAGTAGGATCCAATTTGTGAACTGCATAGATGATGAAGTTGCATTTACGACATCTATATGGTCTCCATGTTTGATCATCAGGACGAATCCAAGAGACAGGTCCAGTTGGAGGGGCAGCAGGGTTGAATTCATCAACATAATCAAGATCACGTGCAACTGTATCTTTTGATGTAAAAGCCCAATTGATTGTGGTATCCTTGTGTCCCATGGCTTGAAGTTCTTGAATAAAAGTATCACAGCTTCCACAAGGACAAGGAGACTGATCAAATTGGCCTGGTTTGCAACAACAGGCGAGAGTATTTCGAGTGACATTCTTTTCAAAAGGTTGAAGCATTGTGATACGATTAGATCCACACAAGCATGAGTATTCTTCACGACTTTTGTTGCGTTGTTGAGCATTGATCATTCCCCAATCAGATAGTTGTTGAGCAAAGTTGAGAGATACTTGAGAAACAGAAACGGGAAGCTTGTCTGCATTCCTTGCTCTCATTACGAAGAAGAGGAAAAGAAAGCCCTTGCATTTCAAATATAAAAGGGGAACTGCCGCTCAATGACAACAGATAATCGCCCATCTCTCCCGAGATTGTTCTCCTCCTTTCTACGACTTGGGTTTACAGCCTTCGGGGGGCCGTCAATGGTAGCCTATATCCGCAAGATGGCTGTCGATGATAAACAGTGGCTTGACAAGGAAACATTCAAAGACGGCGTTGCACTTTGTCAGATTATTCCAGGTGCCACTGCAATGCAGTCCGCAGCATATGTCGGCCTGAAAACACGCGGAGTATCCGGCGCTGCCGCGACCTTCGTTGGCTTCGGCTTACCGGCCTTCCTGCTGATGTCGCTCCTCGCTCTGGTTTATCAGTCGGTTATCCATCATCCGATCAGCATTTTCGTGTTCAGCTGTCTCCAAGCGATGATCGTAGCCATAATAGCTAACGCGACAGTCTCTTTCGGAAAGGCGACGCTAAAAGAATGGAAATCGGTACTTATAACTGTCTTCGCCATAGTTTTATTCGGTCTGAAGTGGAACCCAATCCTCATAATTGTCCTGTCCGCCGCTTTGGGGATACTGTTGGGGATGAGGAAAAAAACTTCGCAGCCTCAGACTGCAAAGATAAGTTCTTCAACAGATGGTCCGGCATGCCAGGAAAAAGCAGAGTCGAACTTACGAGATATTGCAGCAATACTTCTGGCGTACGCTGTGCTGCTTGTTGTGCTGTTCTTTTGGAACAGACGTCTGTTCGTCTTCTCAACTCTGATGTTTCGGATCGACCTGTTTGCCTACGGCGGCGGCTTTGCTTCCGTTCCTCTAATGTTCCATGAAATCGTGGATGTGCGGCATTTGTTGAGCAGCCAAACCTTCCTGAACGGAATTGCCCTCGGTCAGGTGACGCCAGGTCCGATAGTGATAACAGCCACGTTCATTGGATATATGCTGTCTGGCATCGTCGGAGGAATCATCGGAACTATTAGCATTTTCCTCCCCTCGTTCCTGATGGTCATCGGAATCACGCCAATCTTCGACAGGCTCCGCAGCAAAAAGTTGTTCGATGACATTATACGAGGAGTGTTCAGTTCATTCGTCGGACTTTTGTTCACCGTAACCATTCAGTTTGCTTTGAACGTACATTGGGGATTAGCGCAAATGGTTATCGGTGCGGGCGCTTTGGTTGCGCTGCTGCTGAAAAGAGATATCCTCTATGTGGTCTTGATAGGTACCGCGGTATCCGTGGTGATATTCGTTGCACTATGAGATCGCAAAAGCAGAGGGTTGTTCCCGCTGCAAGACCGCCTATAGACTGTACCCCAATGTAACTTCGAACAAGGCAGGCGCGACGAGTTGATATCCTCTCACGTGTGTAATTAAAGGTAGTCTCACGTTTGCGTAGAGCTGGACTCCCTGAAAGAGGTTCGCCTCGATACCAGGCGAAACGTAGAGCCTGTCATATCCTGTGTTTGCCGGGTCGGCATTTGCACCGCTGTCCGAAGCACGGATTGAAGCCGCGAGTTGTAGTATCGGAACGATCTTGAAGGTTTGCTGTAGATTGTCATAGTGGATCCCGATAGTCTAAGCTGTCGCCAGGTCTGTAGCCATCACGATAATTGAGAGCGTGCTCCCACAGTACCTGCCCGAACCATCCCCAGCTGTTATACTGTCTCATCTGGTACCCGCCAAGAAGCAAGTCTGTAGTCCCACTCCCGATCTGTGTGTCTCTGTCCATTAGAGACTGGTTGAAAGGGCCCGTCGGAAGTTTTAAGCCGAACTGTATGGCTGTCGACATGTCTTCTGAAATACCCGTGTACATTCCCATTACCCGAACGTCGGCAATCGAAGTGTGATTGACGGATGCTAAGCCTCCTGCATCGTTTGTTGTTTTGAAATAGCGGTTCCAAATCGGAGCTTCAACCATGACGCCCCAATCGCGGCTCAGCATATCCTGCACACCGAGTGTATAGAAGCCCGAACGAATCACTTTGTCAGGGTTCAAACTTGCGTCTGAGCGGCTCCAACCGTTCCAGTTGTAGTATTGGTCCATATAATCGTAAGTCAGATACGCTCTCAACCCCATGGAAGTCGCCATCATCCATCTTCCGCCGACTGAGAAAACGCTGCATCCGCATGCGCACGCGAGAGTTGATGTGGACGTACCCAGTAGGATAGCTACAATCAACGGAATGATCTTTTTCCAACTAATCATAAATCTTCGACCTATCCCATTAACAATTTACGCTAATTTAAGTTTCCTGCCTTCCACTCTTTTTTTAACGACATTCAGCGACGCTCTATGAGTTAGAGCGAAATTATTGAAGATTGACTTGTCAGTCTCCCACCTCAATCCCATTGCTGTTCACCGCAAGTTTTTCTCCTCTGGTGTGTCCAATATTTAAACCAAATATTTGCGACATGAAAGAGAATTGACTCATGTGGATCGTTAAACTAGCGCTGCGCCGGCCTTACACCATTGTGGTAGCAACGATCGTTATTTTCATCCTGACTCCCTTTGTGCTTCTCCGGATGCCGACCGACATTCTGCCCTCAATCGACATCCCGGTGGTGAGCGTGGTCTGGACATACACCGGACTGAATGCTCATGAGATAGAACAAAGGATCGTCTATAACCACGAGCGGATGATCTCCACGCTGGTAAACGGTATCCAGCATATTGAGTCGACTTCCTACAGCGGAGTTGGAGTAATAAAAGTGTACCTGCAGCCAGGGGCTTCCGTGCCTGAGGCGGTGGCACAGATTACCGCAAGCGCGCAGACGATTTTGCGCACACTCCCTCCCGGCACCACGCCGCCGTTTGTAGTTCAGTATAACGCCTCAAGTGTGCCGATTCTCCAGTACAGCCTCACGAGCAGGCAACTTAGCCCGCAAGCTTTGCAGGACATAGCGATGAACCAGGTAAAAATCGGGTTGTCAACGGTGCGGGGGGCTTCCATCCCTTACCCGGCGGGAGGCAAATCACCTGTCATTGCCTTTGACATAGATCTTCCGGCACTCGAGGCGAAAGGTCTTTCACCTCAGGATGTAATCAACGCCGTTAACGCCCAGAATCTTATCCTGCCGAGTGGAACGGCGAAGATTGGAGACACCGAGTATGATGTGTCGTTGAACAGCAGTCCGACCGTCCTTGCTGAACTGAATAACCTGCCGATCAAGACTGTCAATGGAGCGGTGATTCGTATCCATGATGTCGCACAGGTCTATTTCGGGGCACTGCCGCAGCAGAACATTGTACGGCTGAATGGACTGCCGGGAGTTCTGCTTACGGTGCTGAAAGGCGGCGCGGTATCGACACTTCAGGTGGTGGACGGGATAAAAAAGGGGATGGAACGCATATTGCCGACACTCCCGTCGTCCGTGGAAGTGAAAGAGTTCGCCGATCAGTCTCTCTTTGTCCGTGCTGCAATCGACGGTGTTTTGAAGGAAGCAACTGTTGCTGCCGCACTGACCGCTCTCATGATTCTTCTCTTTCTCGGTACGTGGCGCGGAACATTCATTGTCGCCACGTCCATCCCGCTTTCGATTTTGGTTTCGATAATTGCACTCGGTGCTTTAGGTGAAACATTAAATCTTATGACGCTCGGCGGTCTTGCGCTCGCGGTCGGAATACTCGTCGATGATGCGACCGTGGAAATGGAGAACGTGCATCGCCACATGGCCCGCGGCGAACCCACTCTCGAAGCAATCTTGAACGGTGCGCAGGAGATTGCGCTGCCGGCGTTCGTGTCAACATTAAGTATTTCTATAGTGTTCGTACCAATGTTTTTCTTAACCGGCGTCGCTCGATATTTGTTCGTTCCTCTTGCCGAAGCTGTCGTGTTTGCGATGCTGACGAGCTATGTCCTTTCACGGACACTCGTGCCCACAATGGTCAAGTGGTTCTACAAACATGTCAAATACACCGGCGAGCTGGCACAGCCTGAGAAGGGCGCATCATGGATCAGACCGTTTGTGTCGCTCCAGGTTGGTTTTGAAAAACGGTTTGCGAAATTCAGAGAGGAATATCGCAGACTCTTAGGTATTGCGCTCTCACACCGGGGCGCATTTGCCGTAATCTTCATGGCTTTCGTGGTCGGCACATGGTTCCTCCTCCCGTTTCTCGGACAGGACTTCTTTCCCTCCGTGGATGCGGGGCAGTTCAGGCTTCATGTCCGTGCACCAACCGGTATGCGGATAGAGGAAACTGGTCAACTTGTCGATAGAGTTGAAAATGTTATCCGGAGTCTGGTCCCTCACGATGAATTGGGCGGCATACTTGACAATATCGGCGTCCCGAGCGGAGGACTCCCGCTGACGTACATTGATAACGGTCTCGTCGGCACCGGCGATGCCGACATTTGGGTGTCGCTGAGTGCGGACCATAAGCCCACAGAAGCTTACGTCCGGAAGCTGCGGATGCTGCTCAATGAAGAGTTCCCCGGAACAACATTTTACTTTCTTCCGGCAGATATAACCAACCAGACGATCAATTTCGGATTGCCTGCACCGATCGACATCCAGATAGTCGGACGAAATCTGGAGAGGAGCCGTATGGTGGCAGATAAACTGCTGACAGAGATAAGGCGAGTTCCAGGCGCCGTGGATGTGCGCATCCAACAGCCGAACGACCAGCCTAATATCGAGTTTGCCGTCGATCGGACTAAAGCTTCGATGATGGGACTTACTCAGCGCGACGTTGCAAGTTCTGTCCTCTTGACACTGAGCGGCAGTGCACAGACTCAGCCAAATTACTGGGTCAATCCGAAGAACGGCGTCCAGTACCCCGTGAATGTCCGCGTCCCTGACTACAACATGAATTCCGTGAGTGCGCTCGAATCGATGGCGATTACCGGAAGCCTCGCAGGGAAAGGCGATGCCCAGCTTCTCGCAAATCTTGCAACGATCAACCGGACAGATAATTCCCCGATTTACACCCATTACGATGTTCAGCCTGTCCTCGACGTCTACGCTGGTGTGGACGGACGCAGCTTAGGAAATGTGCTGGGTGATGTCGCTCCGCTGATCCAGAAAGCAAAGCATGAGCTGCCGAAAGGAAGTTTCATTGTCGTTCGCGGTCAGGCGGAGACAATGCACTCGAGCTACACGGGGCTTCTTGTCGGGTTGCTTATGGCTATTGTCCTCGTTTACCTCCTCCTCGTCGTCAATTTCCAGAGCTGGCTGGATCCGTTCATAATCATAATGGCTCTGCCCGGCGCGCTTGCGGGCGTCGTGTGGGGATTGTACCTGTCTCTCACGAACCTCAGTGTTCCTGCACTCCTCGGAACGATCATGAGCATCGGTGTCGCGACAGCTAATTCGATCTTAGTCGTCACATTCGCACGGAACAATCTTCATCAGGGGATGGACCCGACGACTGCCGTCTGGGAAGCCGCCACTACTCGGTTACGCCCCGTCCTCATGACTGCGCTGGCCATGATTATCGGAATGTTTCCGATGGCGCTCGGAATCGGCGAGGGAGGCGAACAAAACGCGCCTCTGGGCAGGGCAGTGATCGGTGGACTTGCCGTCGCCACATTTGCCACTCTGTTCTTCGTACCGGTGATGTTCAGGATATTTCACCGCACAACGCCTCCTGCTGCTTCGGCCAAAGAGGCGCTGCTTCTAAATGAAAAGAATTAATGCAAACAAATGAGACAAATACATTGGACACCCCATCGACATTTGACAATAGGCTGAAGTCTACGCCTCGGAAGAAAAGACTTCGCAATTACATCACAGTCACAGCGGTATTGGTCGTTGCCATTTTGGCAGGTCTTGTTCCGCGATTGCGTGAACGCGCGGCTCTTGCCGATGAAACGAGGAAGCTTGCGGTCCCCACTGTCGCAGTCGTATCTCCGAAGCCGGGGAAATCCACAAACGGCCTCATGCTTCCGGCGCAGATTGATCCCTGGATCGAAGCCCAAATTTATGCACGGGTCAGCGGTTACCTGAAAAACTGGAAAGTTGATATCGGGGCACACGTCAAAGCGGGTCAGCTCCTTGCTGTAATTGAGACTCCCGAACTCGATCAGGAGTTGGATCAGGCTCGCCACCAGCTTACTCAGGCGGAAGCGGCGCTCTCAATTGCGAAAATCACCGCCGCCCGATATGCTGAACTCGTCAAGTCGGCAAGTGTGAGCGAGCAGGACAATGCGGAGAAGCAGGCGGACCTTGCGATGAGTGAAGCTAATGTTGCCGCCGCGCGTGCGAATGTGCGACGCTTAGAGTACACGCAATCCTTTGCCCGCGTCACAGCTCCCTTCACCGGAACGGTAACCGCACGGACAATCGATATGGGCCAGCTTGTTAATGCAAACCAGACACGGCTTTTCCGGCTGTCACAGACAAACAAACTCAGAGTCTATGTTAATGTACCGCAGGATGAAGCTTCGGGAGTAAAACCGGGGATGATTGCTCAGCTTTTCATCTCTGGCATTTCTGCTCATCCGTTTAAGGCAACAGTGGTTGCAACAGCCGACCAGATTTCTGATGTCTCGCGAACTCTTCTTACGCAGCTCGTGGTTGACAACTCGTCAGGACAAATTCTTGCGGGTAGTTTTGGTCAGGTAAAATCGGATGCCGGGAAGAGCGATTCCGTACTTACTCTTCCCGAAAACGCTGTAATGTTCGGCGCGGATGGCCCTCATGTCGAAGTCGTTCTTCCGGACGGTAAGGTGGCAGCGCGAAACGTGACACTCGGTAGGAACTTGGGAGGACAGTTCGAAATATTGGCGGGAGTTTCGTCGCACGATCATGTCGTCGCAAATCCTTATGATTGGCTGGTAGATGTGAAGGTGAATGTTGCAGTTCAGAAGGCGATGCAGAAGGAGCAACCGCGATGATGAAGCGCATCGCCCGTAAATTCAAGGTCCCCGGACTTGGTGGTCTTTGTGGTCAATCCGCACAGCATCGGTGGCTTGTAATTACGAAACCACAAAGACATGAAGACACTAAAAGGATTCTGTCGTTAAAATCTCTTGGTACTTTTAGACCTTCCTGGTTCAAAACTCTTTTCGATCGTGTCGTGGCCTTTCCTCCCGCTTTGATACTTTCTGTGTCATTTGCTTTTATTGCCGGCTGTGCGGTCGGGCCGAATTACGTTAGGCCCGAGGCGACGGAGGTCCCTGCAAACTATCAGGTAATATCGGGCGAGTGGAAAGTTGCGACACCGAGCGCGAAGCTCCCGAAAGGGAAATGGTGGGAAATATTCGGCGATTCGGTGCTGAACCGGCTGGAGGAAGATGCATTGGACGCCAACCAGAATCTGACTGTAGCAGCAGCCCGATTCGATCAGGCCCGTTCTCAGGCTAACGTAGCCTTCTCGGGACTTTTTCCGAATATCGGCGTTGGCGCGGCCGCCACCCGGCAGCACGATTCTCAGAATCGTCCCAACAGCAATACAGGAAAAGCGTTCGGCTCCTCATACACATACAATAACTTCTCTGTGCCGTTTTATCTCAATTGGGAACTCGATCTTTGGGGCCGCGTGCGCCGCCAGGTGGAAGCTGCGCGAGCTAATGTCGAGGCGAGCGCCGACGAGTTGGAATCTGTAAAGCTCGAAATTACATCAGAGGTGGCGGCGGATTATTTCACCATTCGTGCTTTCGATGCGGATAGACAACTGCTCGATTCCACTATCCAGGTTTACCGCAAAGCCCTGCAGCTTGTGAGGAACCGCAGGGCGGGCGGCATTGCCTCCGACCTTGACGTCGCACAGGCGGAGACGGTCCTCAGAACCGCGGAGGCGCAGGTTCCCGGTAACGAACTTCAGAGACAGAAATTCCAGGACGCACTTGCCGTGCTAACCGGTCGGAATGCTTCACTGTTCCATCTTGGGGGAATGCCTCTCGATAGTCTGCCTCCTATCATTCCGCCCGGCATTCCTTCTGAACTTTTGGAGCGCCGGCCGGACATTGCCTCAGCCGAACGGCGGATGGCGGCAGCCAATGCAAATATCGGTGTCGCTACAGCCGCGTTCTTCCCGACAATATCACTCGGTGGACTCGCGGGCTGGCAGAGCACGAATTCATTGTCTTTGTTCGACGCACCGAGCGGGCTCTGGGCGGTCGGTGCTTCGCTCTTCCAGCCGCTGTTCGAAGGAGGTAAACTCCAGGCCGAACTAAGTCTGGCAAAAGGCCGTTATGCCGAGACCGTCGCCAACTATCGCGAAACAGTTCTTACTGCGTTTGCAAATGTCGAGGATAATCTTGCCGCCCAGAAATTCCTCAATGAGGAATATCAAGCCAACCTTTCGGCACTGGAATCGGCAACCAGGCAGCTTAAGATAGCCGACAACCGTTACCGGGCCGGACTTATTTCTTATCTCAATGTCTCATCGGCGCAGACGACTGCTCTGGAACTGCAGCGTGCGGTCAGTCGTGTTCGCGGCGAGCTTTTTGTCGCTGCAGTTGCGTTGGTCAAATCGATCGGAGGTGGCTGGGCGGCAACTGACAGCGTTGGGGTACGCTGATCTGCAACCGCAATTCTATCGGGTGGGTGACGTTTTCAATCCGGTCCGAAGATGATTTCAAATGCACTCATTTTGTCCTTGACAACATTATTTTCGTTTGCTAATTTGCTTCGACGATTGCCGAAATGACAAAGCGACAATTCAAAAAAACATCTAAAATGAGGTGAAAAATGGGTTGTTCTTGCAGTACTCCTAAGGCCTTCAAAGTCGAAATCGACGGCAAGGAAGAGATTCTTTATGGTCTCGATCAGGTTGTTTTTACTACGATCCTTTCGTTTCCCGAAAGCGACGAAAAGGCTGCCGATGAACTCTGGCAGGGGCTGCTTCTCTTCAATGAAAAGGTGAATCCTGATAAAGAGGAGTCGATTAAAAAAGCTCTGATGGAGATTTATACGGCAACAAAGAAAGAATACGGCTACCCGGACAAAGTCCAGGAGTCCAAAGCCTGAATCATGCACATACGTAGAATGCCCGGTAACTGTGAACTTAACCACAAAGAGTAGTTTATTCTTTGCGAACTTCGCGTTTTCTTTGTGTGCTTTGCGGTTATTCTTTTCCATCGAGGATACCGGTGCTTCAGCAAACTAAAATGATGAAATAAGAGGTTAAAAAATGAAAAAAGCAATTATGATATGCTCATGCAGTTTCGTGTGTCCGAGCATGAAAGACATAGACTTCGGACAGTTGTCAGAACGAATAAGAATGGAAATTCCTCACGACTATATGCTGGTACACCCGCGACTCTGTGAAGAGAACGGGGAAAACTTGATGGCGGACCTGCTGAAAGACGGAGTCGCATATGTCACTCCTGCCTGCGGCATCGAGAAACAAAAGAAGCTTCTCCGCGATGCATTCGAGCGCGCGAAGGTACCGATGGATGACAGATGGAAACCCGTCTCGATTTCCTTCAAGACAACTGAGCAAGCGTTCAACGACACTCTGAAAGCCATCGAGGAGGTAAAGTAATGTCCGGCGGAACTTATCAGAACATACCGCGTGAAGAGATTCCATGGTACCCGACGATCAACACCGACCTTTGCTTAAACGACAATGTCTGCATTGATTTCTGCAGCAACGACGTCTTCAAGATTGACGATATCCATACTATAGTTGCCAACCCCTATAATTGTGTTGTCGGTTGTTCATCCTGCGGGACACAGTGCCCATCAGGCGCGATCACTTTTCCGGAGAAGCGCGACCTTATCGAGAAGCTCAGAGAGCTGAGAGCTAAGTATGCACCTAAACCTGCAGCTGCTTCCGAAACCCGCTGAAATTACTGGGCCGGACCACCTGAAATTCGGGTCGGTTCGGCCTCCTTTCTGCCGTCCCACCAGAGGTACACCGGCGTGCCAACTGCGAGGAGAACAGTATGACCACAGAAGATGAAATCAGGTCTGCATTAGCAACCGTCATCGATCCCGAGATAGGGGCAAATCTTATCGAGCTTAACATGATCAGGCGAATCAATATTTCCGAAGACCGCGTCTCCGTGGATCTTGTCCTTACCGCGCCGGGCTGTCCGCTGGCGAACTATATCGTAGAGGGAGCACGAATGACTGTTGCAGCAGTTCCTGGTGTAAAAAGTGCGGAGGTCAACGTACTCGACGAGCCCTGGCAGCCTCCTGATCCGGGGGAAGGAGAGTGGTGAGTTCGTGTCGCCGAAATTTTACCTCGTAAATAGACAATGACATTATGCTAAAATTGATAAACATAGAATTGAATCTGAACGGCAAGCGAATACTCTATGATATAAATCTTGAGGTGAGAAAAGGGGAGATACACAGTATTCTCGGCGCAAATGGAACGGGTAAGTCTACACTCTCATCGGTGATTATGGGACTAAGCGGATATCAGCCGACCGCCGGCAGGATTCTACTAAATGAAGAGGACATCACCAACCTTCCGGTATACGAGCGTGCCCGGCGTGGAATAACCCTCGGCTGGCAGGAACCCGCCCGGTTCGAAGGACTTACCGTTGCCCATTACCTGAAGATAAGCCAGAAATTTTCAGGAGACGGGGTTCTGACTCCTCGTGAGTGCCTCCTCAAGGTGGGACTCCCCCCGGAACTTTACCTGTCTCGTGCCGTCGATGGGACGCTCAGCGGCGGCGAGCGGAAACGTATCGAGCTTGCATCAGTGCTTGCAATGAAGCCGAAGCTGGCCATTCTTGACGAGCCCGACTCGGGCATCGACTCGCTCTCGATCGACCATATCGTGGATGTGATTAAGACATTTTCCCGAACCGGGAGTGCCGTTTTGCTCATAACGCACCATGAGGAGGTCGCCGCGATTGCCGACAGAGCTTCATCTCTCTGTGATGGGACGATTGTCAAGACGGGAGAGCCGCAGGCTGTGGCAAAATTCTTCCGCAATCATTGCGAAGAATGTCCACATGTCAACCAGCCCGAAGAGGAGGTCATGAAAAATGTTTGACTACTCTAAGGAGTTCGAAGCGATCGCGAAAGCCTATGAGGCAAGCGGCGGCAATGCTCAGGACCTGTTCGACAAAAAAACTGCGAGTCTTGTTGTCAGTCACCATAAGATTTTGTTTCAGAACAGCATCCCCGGCGTCAACATCGAGGGTGAAGAAATCCAAAACGGTGTAAGGGCGAAGATCGTCATCGAGCCGGGAACAGTCGTCAAAGATCCAGTTCACCTCTGCTTTGGTGTAATTCCAGCGGAGGGAGTTCAGGAGATAACATCAGAATTCGAGATAGGTGAGCGATCACGCGTCAGCTTCATCGCGCATTGCTCGTTTCCCAACGCGATCAAACTGAAGCACGTCATGGATTCAAAGATCTACGTCGGCAGGAACGCGGAGATGATCTACACTGAGACACACTACCACGGCAAAGACGGCGGGATCGAGGTTCTCCCGGTCACGAAAGCTGTCATAGATGAAGGTGGAATGCTCCGAAGCGAGTTTAAGCTGATAAAGGGAGCGGTCGGCAGGCTCGACCTCGACTATGAAGGAACCCTAGAAAAGAGTGCCGTCTGCGAGTTCGACACGAAAGTGTATGGCAAGGGCGATGACAAAGTGCTTGTCAAAGAGTCGCTGTTCCTCAACGGAGAGAATTCCCGTGGTCTTGCGAAAAGTCGGATCGTAGCGACTGAGCGGCGTGTCAGCGAAGTGATCGGTGAAGCCGTGGGGAGCGCGCCGAATGCGAGAGGGCACGTCGACTGCGTGGAAATAATAAAGGGAAAGGAATCACGCGTGAGCGCAGTGCCGAAGCTCCTCGTGGTTGATGACCGTGCAAAGCTCACTCATGAGGCGGCCATCGGGAGTGTCGACAAGAAGCAGGTCGAGACACTGATGGCTCGCGGACTCGACGAGGATGAAGCGGTTGACATTGTGGTGAAGGGTCTCTTGAGATGAAACAGGTATCAGGGAGCAAGATTCGAGCCGAAGAGATACTCAATACAAGAAAACGCTTCGCTTTGATCGGTGCAACGCAGGACATGCTGAAGTACAGCTACGAACTCTTGTTTACTCTTCTGGACGCAGGCTACAAGGTGTACCCGATTAACCCGAAGTATGATAAGATTGAAAATGAAATCTGTTATGATTCTCTTGCCGGGCTTCCTGAGAGACCGGATGTAGTCATTGTCGTGTTGTCGCCGCAGAACGTGGAACGCATGCTTGATGAGATACACAATTACCGTCCGGCAATTGTGTGGCTGCCTCCTGGGTCATGGTCAGACGAAGCGGTCAGAAAGGCAACTGCGGCCGGCATCGAGGTGGTCTACGACGTCTGTCCGATCGGCACATTAAAAGGGATGAGGGAACATTGAGCGAGCAGATTGCTGATGCGACAGTTCCTCTTTTCTTATTCTTCAAGGAGGGAAAAAATGTACGATGGTGAGCTGGGAAAAAAGAGAATTGCGTTTATCGGCGCCGGGATCATTGCCGAAGTATTTATAACGCGCATGATTGACTCGAAGGCAGTCATGCCTATTTCAATCATGGCGACCGACGTGAATCCGACACGATTAAAAGAAATCGAGCAGAAATTTGGAATTCGCACGAGTGGCGACAACAAGGCCGCTGCTGATTTCGGTGATATTGTCGTCATTGCCGTTCCAAGTGGTATAGTCAAGGCCGTATTGTCGGAGAGTTGTCAATCGCTTGATCCTTCGCAGCTTCTCATCTCGTTTGCGGCCGCCGTCCCTACCTGGCTGATCGAAGCCGCACTCTTCAAGCCTGTGCCGGTGATCAGAGTTATCCCAAACACACCCTCCATGATTGGCTGCGGACTGAACCCGTATTGTACGGGAAATCATACATCAGAACAATCGATGTCTCTGGCAAAAGACTTTCTCAATTTGTTTGGTGATCCGGTGTCGGTGGAAGAGAAATCGATGAACGCCTATACAGCGCTGACGGCGATCGGGCCGACGTATTTTTTCCCGATAGTAAAAGCGCTCCGTGAGGTGTCTGTCAAACTCGGTCTCGACGCTTCGGAAGCGCAGACTGCCGCGGCGCTGACCATGAGCGGTGCAGCCGAGCTCGTCCTGAAGACAGGAAGACACCCCGAGGATCTTAATCTGATGATCTCCACTCGTACCATGAATGAGGAGTCGCTCGAGAATATTTTCTCCCAGGCATTAACGGATGCGTATGCGAAGGTGGACAGATTAGAGGGAAAACTTACACAATGAGACACTTTTCTTGACGGACTGTAGAATTGAGAGGTAAATCGGATGATAAAGACTGAAGTGTGTTGTGAGCTTTCGGCCATGATGAGGCCGAAGACTTATCCATTTGCAATAAAATTCTTCGATCACTTGAACGACAGGCTGAATAGAAAACAACCGTTATCTAATAAGTTCGTATCAACAAATTCGCGAGAGCGTCGTGTAATACCAAATCCGCAAGAGAAGGGGACTTACCATGACCGAACAGCTAACACGCAAGCAATTTCTCGGAAAATCTGCGAAATACGCGGCCGGAATCGCTGTAGGTGGTGCCGGCATCAACTTGCTTCTGCACAACAAGGGCATTGCCAGCTCTTCCGACGCGACATGGCCGTGGCCGTACAAGCAGCTCGATGTTGAGCATGTCAGGATCCTCGGCCACGACCTATTCTACGACAGCGCGAACGGTGGCGGCTGTGGCTATGGCGCATTCGGCGCTATAGTGCAGGCCCTCAAGGAGGCGGTCGGAGACCCATATACTTCAATTCCGCTTCAGCTGATGTACTTCGGACACGGCGGCGGAGCTGAAGCAGAACAAACGCTCTGCGGTGCACCCAACGGCGCCTCTGCTGTCATATCTCTGGTGTGTGACAAACCAACAACCGATACTCTTGTTTCTGAGCTCATAGGCTGGTACACGCAGACAAAACTCCCGACCGACATCAGCAACTATTATGCGATGGAGAAGAAATACGGTGTCAACAAAATAAGCGCACCACTTGCCCAGAACGCAAGCGGTTCACCGCTGTGCCATGTTTCGGTGAGCTTATGGTCCGCTGCATCGGGCTTTGCAGTCGGTGATCCGAATCGTGCAGAGAGATGCGTACGCCTCGTCGGTGACACCGCCTCTTATGCGGCTCAGATACTGAATGACCATTTTAATAACAGGTTCATGGCGCTCTATGTCCCACCAGCAGACGTTGCTGCCTGCGAGTACTGCCATACTCAGTCCTCCACAAGCAAGCCGAGCACAAAAGGAAAAATGGAATGCGAACAATGTCATGCCACGGTCCATGAGTCGACATCGGTCGCGCAGACTCCCGGCCTGCCGGGCAACTATCAACTTGAACAGAACTATCCGAATCCGTTCAATCCATCCACTAATATCCAGTTCTCGTTGCCGAGCCAGCAGACAGTCAATCTTTCGATATACGATGTGCATGGCAGACTTGTCTCGACACTTGTCAATGGACAGACTTATTCGCCAGGCAACTACCGTGTAAACTGGGACGGAATCAGCAGCCGCGGCGAAAAGGTCGCCGGCGGAGTCTTCAACCCATCGTCCACGATACAATTTGCTCTGAAGAAAAACTCAACCGTCAAGCTCTTCATCTTTAGCGTCCTTGGCCAGCAAATGCAAGAGTTTGACTTGGGTCATCTGGGTGCAGGCATTTACTCGCAGACCGTCGATATGTCCCGCTTTGCAAGTGGGGTGTACTTCTACAGGATTGAGGCAGTGGGAGGAGATGGAGAAAGATATGTCGCAATGAAGAAGATGGCACTTTTGAAGTAAGGCCCCAAAACCCGGGGCGACAAATGTCGTAATATAAGTAGGAGTGGTGGAATCATAGAACAATGGAATGGGAGCCTGTCCGATAAACCACTTGTGCGCAGTCGGGTGACGAACAAGATGGCATTAATCAAATGATACTTGGTTCTGAGTGCCTGATATGCAAACTTACAGTAATCCGATTTTGTGCAGATATTCGCCAAACTCAGGTTGGTGTTTTGCAAGTTCGCGTAACGCGAGGAGTATCTTGTCCGTTGTTTCACGAAGCGACCCGGTCATGGATTCATCCGATTCTTCTTTCCGTTTTTGGAAGAGATAAATCAAATACATCGGGACTATGATAAGAAATCCGACGATCACGAAAAGTTGGTACGCCGTCATTTGTTTTTTCTCCTCTTTACTATCACAAAATATTCTGACAGAATGTTGATTGCAATACCATACACAACGATCCGTAGCAGTTCATAAACATTTGCAACTTTGTTCAAGAGGTCTATGGCGACAAAAATCAAGGAAAGGACCAGTATGATAAAGCGAAGATTTGACTTTATAATTCGCTTGGTCAATATACCACAGACATTCGCAAGAGACAAAAAAGGTTTACCATGACAAAGTGCAACTTAGCAGTCACTGCCACCATCTTCAACGTCCTCGGCCAGCGAGTCCAGAGGTTTGAGTTAGGCCGTCTTTCTCTGAATGGAACGTCAACTGCGATCTCTCGTGTGATATCATGGCTTGCTCTCTTTGTTCCTTAGTTGACGTCCAATCCTCTATCATGGTTCATCATTCGGCAACACCCTCATAATAGTGCCATTGGTCGTGGCCGTGGCACTTCTTCTTTCTCCACTAATCGCAGGTAATTGGAATAAGTTGATGCCTTCAGTTGTTAAGACTCAGTTGTCGAAGCAGGTATCCATCAGAATGTCCTGAAGGGATGTTCTTACCGGCCGACGCCTACTCTCACAAAACCGTCGTACCCGGTTTCGTAAAGGTAGCTGTGAGCCATTATGCTAGAAGCGCGGACGAGAACCACTTATGTAACCACAAAGTCTCGAGGGCACGAAGGAAAATTGTCGGTTCTGCGTCAATTAGGTTGACTTGGTGTCCTGGTGATTTCGTGGTTAGACTTTTCGGCTTGACTTCTAGGTGAATTCCTCACTGTTCTCATTGATTTACGCACCTATTATATTAGCGGCAGACAATAGTCCAATGAAGACTGGTTCCAAACAAGCCAATATCATCGCCAAGTATTTCTGGGGCGGAAGTCACCTTTTTGTTTTATCCGAAAGAGACGACCGGCGGACGATCAAACTGTCGTCAATCGAAAGATGAACGATGACAATATTATGAATCCAGGAGACGCTGCCATGGACCGTGGCTCTATGACACTAAGTCTTAAGCCGATCACGGAGTTGGGCGAGCCGATTTTCAAGAATCAAGTTCGAACAAAATCAAGCAAAGGGGGAAGTGTTGACGAACAAGTACTTATTGATTTCTGCATTCTGTATCCTCGCGACAACCGTCGCTTCCGAAGCGCAGCTTACTGCCCAGCAGGCCGTACAGGGAATGGCGCGAGGAATAAACATCGGGAATTCACTTGACGCGTATCCGACTGAAACTTCGTGGGGAAATCCTCCCATCGTAGAAAGTTATTTTGCCAATCTTAAGAATGCCGGCTTCGATGCGGTCCGGATCCCGATAACATGGAACAACCATACCATGTCTACGCCTCCATACACGATCGACAGCACTTTCATGGCACGCGTCGATACGGTGGTACACTGGGCTCTGGAGAACAGGCTATTTGTCATAATCAATGCTCACCACGAAACATGGCTGAAAGACTCCCTATCAGGTCGAACGATCACCGCAGGCGACAGTGCTTCAATAACTCGATTCGACAGTATCTGGAGTCAGATCGCTACTCATTTTGAAAACGCATCCGACAGCCTGATATTTGAAATATTGAACGAACCATATCCCATGACTGAACAAAATGTGAACATGTTGAACGTGCGCGAGTTGAAGATAATACGGAAAACCAATCCGACTCGCGTCGTATCTTATTCCGGCTACATGTGGTCGAATTCAGACCAGCTCGTCACTGCAGAAATCCCAGATTCAGGTTCAAAATACCTCATTGGCTATTACCACTCCTACGATCCGTATCCATTCGGTCTTCAAGGCGGTGATACAACCGACGCCGCTATCTATTCAGTGGTGAAAGGAAAACTCGATCAGGTGGCGGCTTGGTCGGAAAAGACCGGCATCCCGGTTATTCTCGATGAATTCGGATTTATGAAGAATTGCGCCTACAACCCTCGTATGTATGCTTATGCGACAGTGATGGATCAAGCGCTTCAACA
>JAKASW010000056.1 GCA_021818875.1 Bacteroidota bacterium | reverse complement strand
TGGCCCTGACGTAGTCGACAACATCGAGCCTTTGGCTTGCAGACAGTGCCGATGCAAATGAAACCATCGCGGTCCCCGTAATTCCTTCCGATACGGTCTTAAACATTTCTGAAAGTAGTTTCCCGTTCACCCATCCTTTGGCTGCATAATAATCTCTCGGCTTTGGATTTAACGTCGCGGCAGCCGGGCCGTCCCCTCTGCCATCCAGACCGTGACACGGTGCACAGTCGGTGACGAAGAGTTTTTTTCCGCTGGCGATCTGCGCGCCGGTAGGGGTAAGAAGTGAGGTGATCGTTACCTTGGGCCCTATGGTGCTCGACGGCGGCGCAGGCGGAGTGCTGGCGATCGGGTTGAAAAAAGTCGAATCGATAGCGAGATCAGGTTTAATAGAATTCCTGTTCACCATGTTCTCTCTGTTGACATATAGCATCCCGAGTGCGATCAGAACACTGACGAAATAAACAAAGAACAACGGCGAAAGCCAGACGTTGCGTACAATGAACGACTCTTTCTCCTGACTTGGATTTTGGTTGCTATCTTCCATGGTCCACCTTACTCACTTGCGGTCTTCCGCGGCCATCAAGCATATCCGCTTCTCTCAAAATGTAGTCCTGGGATTTCTTATATATTCCGTTGTCTTCCACCGCTCTCATAAGACTCTTCTTTCTCGCTCATGTATCTCTAAGATTCCTTTTAAAGGTGGAACTCCAGTCCACGTTCTAATTTCGGATCTCCGATCGGCACCATGTTATTCTTCTTCGCCTTCCAGGCAAAGACTGCCAGGACAATTCCTGCCGACAAAAAGAGGAATGCAATCTCGCCGAGACCGAATACCGCTCCACTCGAATTGTACTCCGGCATCGTCAACCAGTATATGTCGATGGCATGCGCAACAAGGAGCCACACCGATACGAATACAAGTCGACGCGGATTAAATTTTGCTGCCCTTGATACAAGCATAAAAAACGGGATAAGAAATTCACCGAGGACAAGAACAATTGAGACAACGGCCCAGCTTCCGTGCATTCTGGGGATGTACCATGCAGTCTCGTCTTTTAAATTCCCGTACCATTGCAGCATGAACTGGCTGAATGCTATGTAAGCCCAGAAATTGATGAAGGCAAACAGGAATGCGCCCAGGTTGTAGTAATGATCAGGCGTCAGCTTTACCGGGAATCGATTCTTTTCGTTGAGCTTGACTATTAGCAGGGTCCCGAATGCCATCGCTCCGAGCGCAGCACCCGCGAAAACATAAACGGCAAACACGGTCGAAGTCCAGTTCGGTGCTAAACTCATCAGCCAGTCAACCGTGAATAGAGTCAGGGTGATTGCAAATACAGGCATGAATCCGGCGGAGAGGTTCACATTCCTCTTGGTCAATCTCTGGTCACGCGTCGTGTCCTGGAGTTTCGAGTTCCTGATAATCAAAAAGTAGAACAAGCACCAAACTCCAATGACTAGTATTGTCCTTATGATGAAGAAAGGAACGTTGAGATAGGGAGCCCTCACAAGCATCGTGGGGTCAGTTGCAAACAGGCTCTTGTGCGTCCATGTAAATATGGTATGAAGATTAAAGAGAAGCGGAAACACAAGTATGAAGAGAAAAGGAATGACACCGGCCATGAATTCGAAAGGCCTGCGAAGCGCCGTGCTCCAGACAGCGGAGCTGACATATTCCGTACCGACCCAGAACAATGCCCCCGTACCGATTGTAGCCACGTAAGTCAACGTCATTATAAGCGAGAAGGATGCATGCCTTACGTTGATTGCAAACGCAACCAGCATCAACACTACTCCGATGATAAGCAAACTCCACCCCACGCTTGAGTATGAAGTTGGCACTCCCTTCAATTTCGATGCATCGATTTGCTCGCTTCTGCTCATTTTGCTTCCGGACCATTTGGGTTTTGCGCCTTCTGGAGTGCGCGGATGTACCAGACAATTGCCCACCTTTCCTTGCGTGGTATCTGTCTTGCGTAAGAAGGCATTACCCCTTGAAAGCCGTTTGTGATTACGTTGTAATACAAGCCGTCCGGGGCAAGCCTGAGAGAGTCCGTGTGAAGACTCGGCGGACTCGGAAACTGTCCCTGCAACCTGCTGTTTCCATCAGCGAAATACCCATGACAGGGACTGCAGTAAGTATTGAAATCTCTCTGCCCCACCTGCATGACGTGCGGCGTAGGCAACAAAGGATTAACAAGGTACTTCTCGGCCGCGGCAATATTGTCGCTTACGGTGATCGGATCAGGGAGATGTCCTCGTGCAACCGTGCCCGTTACCGGCGGCCTCATTCCGAACCTGTCGGAATAGAATGTACTCCGGGATTCAGGATTGACCTTGAATTGTGCATTCAGAGAGCTCCATGGCCTAATCAGGAGCATTTTGTTCAAAGCCAGGTATGTCGTCGCTGAAGAAACGACTGCGACCACAACAATTGCCGCGATGAATTTCGGATCGAGCACTTTCTGTCTTAGACTTATGTCGACCGGTTCGTCATAAATCGAGTCCACACTCTCCGCACCGAGGTCCTCGAAAAATCGCCTTGTTTCAATTTCATTAAACCGTGGATCGTCAGATTCAATACAGATCCCGAATCTATCCTTCGATACCTTCTTCATGAATTCAGTGTCATGGAGTGGATGACTGTTCCGCGGCAAATTTAGCCAGACAACTAGCAGGGCAATCACAGTCGACACAGCCCCGAAGAGAACCGTCATTTCGAACATGAGCGGGACATAATCCGGCCAGGCAAAATAAGGCTTGCCTCCGATGACCAGAGGAAAATCGACAGAGTTGGTCCACCATGTGAACAGGACAAGCAAGACGGCTCCGCTCAATCCGGCGACCAACGTAACAAACGGAATCCTTGTGCGCTTCAACCGCATCGCACTATCGATACCGTGTATCGGATAAGAACTGTAGGAATCGTATTTCGTGAAACCTCGACCGGCTACAGCGCGAGCCGCAGCCACAACCTTCTCAGGAGTATCGAAGATTGCTGCCAGACCGTAAAGACGCTTCTCACTCATGCCCGGCTCCGAAATTATGGTGAGGATGTGCACCTTCGGTGACTCCCTTAAGTTCAGACATAGAGACAACAGGCAGCGTGCGTGAGAAAAGAAGTACCAGCGTAAAGAATAGACCAAATACACCGATGAGGATCCCGAAATCAAAGATAGTCGGTGTGTAGATGTGCCATGATGAGGGAAGGAAGTCTCTGTAAAGAGAAGTGACGATTATGATGTACCTTTCGAGCCACATCCCGACATTGATCAGCAGAGATATGACGAATAAGACCGCCACATTCCTTCGCACTTTCTTAGACCAGAGCAGTTGGGGAATCAATACGTTGCACGCGATCATCACCCAGAATCCGATCGCATAATGCCCGGTTGCGCGAGCTACGACGGTATACCAGTCAAACGGACTTCCACTATACCAGGCGATGAAAGGTTCCATCAGGTAAGCATAAGCGACCATCATGCTGGTTAGAAGTGTGACCTTGGCCATCTTGTCCAGATGGTCTTTGGTTATGATATATTCGAGATTGAACACTTTCCTAATGATGATAAGGACTGTCAGAACCATCCCGAAGCCTGAGAAAATAGCACCAGCGACAAAGTAGGGTGGGAATATCGTCGTGTGCCAGCCAGGAAGAATTGAAACGGCGAAATCGAAACTTACGATGCTGTGAACGGAGAGTACCAGCGGCGTAGCGAGACCTGCCAGAATCACGTACACCTTCTCGTAATGTTGCCACTGTCTGTTCGCGTGTCTCCAGCCGAGACTCAAAATTGAATAAATCATCTTCTTAACTTTGCTCGTCGTTCTGTCACGCATCATTGCAAGATCAGGAATCAGGCCGATGTACCAAAACATGAGAGACACAGTGAAATAAGTCGACACAGCAAACACATCCCACACGAGAGGCGAATTCCAGTTGACCCAGAGTCCATGCTGGTTCGGGACGGGGATGATGAATAAAGCGTACCAGGGTCTACCGAGGTGAATCAGAGGGAAGATTCCGGCGCACATGACTGCAAAAATGGTCATGGCTTCCGCCGCTCTTGCGATTCCAGTGCGCCAGCGTTGCCGGAAAAGAAAGAGGATTGCCGAAATGAGAGTCCCCGCGTGACCGATACCAATCCAAAACACAAAGTTTGTAATGTCAAACGCCCACCCGACAGGAATGTTGTTCCCCCACATTCCGATGCCGTAATACAAAGTGTAGCCGAGCGCCACCACACCAATTAACAGCATAGTGAGTGTCACCGACAGCGCCGCGAAATACTTCTTCGAGGGCCACCTTTCTGTCGGAAGGGCAATCGAGTCGTTGATCTTTGCGAGCGACGGGTTGCCTTCTACGAGCGGCGGAGTTACGGAGTAGTCGATCACTTCTTCTGTAGTCGCAGATGACAAGGTTCTTCTCCTCTTAGATGTTCCTCAGCTTCGCCAGGTATGTAACGTTCGGTCGCGTATCGAGCTCTTCGAGAACGTAATAACCAAGAGGATGATCTCTCAGCTTCGCGATTTCCTGGGACGAATCAAGATAATTTCCAAATGTTATCGCGTTAGCCGGGCAAGCCTCCTGGCAAGCCGTCACAATTCCGGCACCGGTAAATGGTTTGCCATTCTGTTGCGCTTCCTGGCGACCAAACATGATCCTTTGGATGCAGAAAGTGCATTTTTCCATGACGCCGCGTGAACGCACAGTTACTTCGGGATTGTTTACCATCTCGACCGGCTCCCTTGCGTAGTAGCCACCGTCGAATTTGTAACGATAGTTAAAGAAATTAAACCTGCGGACTTTGTATGGACAGTTGTTGGAACAATATCTGGTTCCGATGCACCGGTTATAAACCATCATGTTCAGGCCGTCCGGGCTGTGCGTCGTTGCGGCGACCGGACAGACATTCTCGCAGGGCGCGTCGTCGCACTGTTGACATAACATCGGTTGGAAACTTATCATCGGTTCTGCCACGCTTCCGGTGTAATACCTGTCAATTCTAAGCCATGCCATCTCGCGGCTGACTTTGACCTGATCCTTCCCGACAACCGGTGTGTTGTTCTCCACTTCACAGGAAATCACACACGCACTGCAGCCGGTGCACTTGTTAAGATCAATCGACATCCCCCACTTCACACCTTCGTATTCAAATTTCTTGTAAATAGTCGTGGGCTTGTCTATCGCGGTTTCCTGCTGAATGAACCTGGGGTTCTGTTCGTACTCCTCAACCGTTCCTTCGTGGATAATGTCACGGGTAAACGGCATGTCCCGGGTAATCGGCTCAGAGATAAAGTCGTGTTCCATGGTGGTGACGATAAGATAACTTCCAGCTTTCTTCACCGCTTCCCCGCCGGTGTACAGCCACTGGCTCAGCGAAGGCTTCTTGCTGAGCAATACATTCGTATCGAAACCTACATCCGTCCCGACCTTGCCGGCTTTCGTCCTCCCATAACCTAAATCCACACATACGACTTTGTCTGCCATGCCGGGCTGAACGTACACAGGCAGTTTTTGAGAACGATCCCCGATTCTCACTTCGATGATGTCGTTGTAATCCACCCCGAGCTCTTTCGCAGTCGCGTCGGAAATTGAAGCGTAATTGTCCCATACGGCTTTTGTCACAGGCTGCGGGAGCTCCTGAAGCCACCCGTTGTTCGCAAACTCGCCGTCGCCGATCGCGTAACTCTCATCGAGCATGATGGAAAAGCCCTCGGGCATTGGAGGCGGGGTTACCGATTTGAATGCCTCGACGTTGAAATTACCAGACGCTTCCGGCTTTTCATCGTACGTCACAACGCCATCCTCAAGAGCGCTGTACCAGAACATCTTCGGATCAACCGCAGGCTTTAGGTCGGAGTATACTTCATTCTGCCAGCGGTTCTTGAGATATTCATGGTACATTGTATCATGGTACGCATCGTCACTGCCGGTAGTCCACGTAAGAACAATTGCCTCTTTTTGGCGTGTCGTATAAAGCGGGTATATAACCGGCTGCTGGAGGCTGTACAAACCAGTCCTGTTCTTGAAGTCATTCCACGATTCGAGATCATGATTTATCGGCATTACCCACGATGACCAAACGGACGTCTCATTCTCCCACTTTCCAAGCGTTACCGACGTCGGCACTCGTACCATCGCCTCTTTGTAACCGAAATCGGGTGCAAAGTGAAAGACAGGATTCGTCTCGTAGTGGATCACGACGCCGACCTTACCGGAGTTCATTCGACTTATGAGTCCTTCAAAATCCTGAGGAGTTGAGTACGGAAGCAGCTGGACACGGGCCTGGTCTGTCCGGTATAGAGCAGTACCGCCGATCACTTCGTTCAAAAGATTCACTGCAATATGCACCGGCTCTGGCAGTCTGTGCCCGGCATAGACGATTGCGGCATTCTTGCTTTTCAGGATGTATGAAACCATGTTATCGAGGACAGATCTCTCGATATTGTTCCGCTTCGCAAAATCCTCTAAAGAAACACTGCCGAGCTGGCTGGCTATTTCCTTGTCAAGCGCAAACCTCGACAGGTTTCTTTTTACGATGAGCTCGTTGAGAAGGGACATCACAAAATTGGACTGCTCTTCCGGCCGCAGTTTCAGCCTGGTGTCCGCATTCATGCCGGTCAGACTCATTCCTGCTTCTGCAACTACAAGCCGGCTGAAATCCTTCAGGTTCTCATTGTTTCTGGTAGAAGCGTACATCCGCATCTGTTCCACCATGTTGCCGTCCTTGGCGAGGAAATCGGCCTCAAGAGCGAGGATAAATTTCGCTTTGTCCCAGCTTATCAGCGGATACTGATCTGTACCATAACACTTCTTCCAGGCTGAGTTCCTGTTCACGTCAGTCACGAGCTCATAGGAATAGAATTTCGTCGTGGGATACTTCGCGGCAAATTCATCAAGCACTTTCTTCGCAGTGGGAGAGAGAACCGTCTTCGTGACAACTGCGATCTCTTTGCCTCCTGATGCCGCAGCATTTAGCGCTTTTATGACAGCGCCATTCGAATTGTCCCAGCGTGCAGGAACAAAGCCATGCCCGGTGTTTCGAAGCGGCTGTCGAAGTCTTTCCGGATCATAGAGTCCCAGTATGGAAGCTTCACCGCGAGGACAGAGTTTGCCTTTGTTAACCGGGTGTTCATTATTCCCGTTTATTTTTATCGGCCTTCCGGTCTGCGTGGTGATGAGGGTACCGCACGCGTGCTTGCATCCAGAGCATGTCGATGCATAATAGTTTGGAATGCCTGGTATTACGCCTCTTGGCTCCTTGTTATATGGAATTATCTCGCCTTTGCTCTCGTACGTAGAGCAACCAGACGCCGCAAAGGCAGCCGATGCAGCCAGGAGTGCCAGGAATTTCCTGCGCGAAACATCGGACAAACTTGACAGCTTGAAGTCATCCGTAACACCGGACATGAACTCATTTGCTTTTGCTTCCGCCAGACTCGGATCGTCGTGCAGCTCTTTCAGACTTTTCCAGTAATATCTTCCCTTTTCCGAATTCTGTTTGGTAGAATCAGACATTTACGCTATTTCCTCTTGCTTCTTTTCACGGCAAGCTCATTGGGGATTGCTTTTATCTTAGTCGACTTATTTCGCATTCTGACAACACTCTTTGAAAATATCCTGGCGGGCATCATTCCGAGAGCAAAAACACCCGCAACGCCTACTCCCATCCATCCCAGGAATTTCCTCCGCGAGTTTCGGTCGTTCGACGAGTAATCCGGCAGACCACCATCTCCCTGCTGTTGCATTTGTTTACTTACCTCCGCCTCTATCATGACTCTTTTCTACCGTATATCCGACAATGCAATAATCCAACAATCACTGAATTCTCTCAAGCCAGAATTGAGCCGTGCCAACGCTCCAGCGTTCCCTTCAATCATTCTTCATCGGTCTACTATCTGTGGCATGCGTAACAATAGGTAGGACCCGGTTTTATGTTTGGTATGTAAGGAAGTCGTTTGACCGCATTCCGATGACAATCAAGACACGCCGACATTGTGAATGAAGACACTTGTTTGATAACGTTCATGTCCTCCACATTCCCATGGCACTCCTGACACCTGATACCGGCATTGACGTGGAAACTGTGGTTGAAGTAGACATATTGTGGGAGTCTATCCACTCGTTTCCAGGGAATTGCCTTGGCCTCATCATAGTACTTAGTCAGCTTAATGATAGGGGGAGCAGTCCTCTTTGCAATCGTATGGCAGTTCATGCAGGTGCTTGCGGGCGGGACCACTGCATATCTCGACCGGTAGACGCCAATGTGGCAATAGGCGCAATCGATCCTCATAATGCCGGCGTGAAGTTTGTGGGAAAAGGGAATCGGCTGCTTTGGTGCGTAACCTATACCTTCCCGCGTTGGCCTCGAAACAAAATAGGTGACTGTTATGGAGGCGATTGCGACAAAGATGAGTATTGGAACGCGAACCCGAAGCGTGTACTCCAGTTGGGTCCTGTTCATGGTTACACACTCACCGGAGATATTTTCAAGTTTACAGAAGGTTCGGTTTGGAGAATCGATATGTAGAGGAAAGAATCATCGCATGCCAAACAGATGCTGCTTCTCTCGGGAAAAAAGTAAGCGACTTTCAACGTTGCTCCACGATGTTGAGAATTATAATTACGTTAAATTCAGCCGCCGCGAGTCGCGGACAAGCCCGGAGAAATCAACGGTGAGTGGCCAAGCAGTAACACTTATTCAAAACATAACCAGCGGATGTCGTGCATTTAAACAACCATCATCTTCATGAAAAACTTCGGCAACAGATATATAATTGCCACACTTATTCCTCAATACATAATTTTCCAAAAAGGTTCCTCAAATTTCACTTTTCAGAAAATTTTCTGTTGAAGAACGACGATAACCTGTCCTTTTTCGACTGTATCTCCTTCTTTGACCATGACTTCCCCAACTTCCGCATCGCTTGAAACCCTTATATCATTTTCCATTTTCATGGCTTCCAATATTGCAACTGTAGACCCACGCCTGATGGCGTCGCCTTTGTGGACAAGCATTTTTACAACCAGCCCCGGCATAGGCGCGCGAATTTCAGAATGAACGTGGCGTTCCGACCTGCCTCCGGTAAACTTGCTCAGCAACATACCACGATCACTCACAATCTTGAACTTTGTGCCCCCACCAAGGTTCAATAATTCTATTTCATTACCGTTTTGGGAGTAAGCAAACTCCGATATGGTTCGACCAACACGCACTACCAGTCTTCCCGGACTTGAGCTTAGCGTCTCGTACCTGACAGTCTTCCCTTCGTAAGAGACTGTCCCACTGTCAACCGTAAACTTTATCGTTTTTCCAGCGATCTCAATTCCGGGCATCAGTCCTCAAACCGCTTGTCCAGCCAGCGCGGCCTCGCGAGTTTCCGGGAGACATCATCATGGTTATTGACCTCCTCAAGCCCATTCCCCCTGATCGCTCCTGCAAGAATCAGAGCCAATCTAATTTCCTCGTCGGGCGGTGGACCTGAGAGCTGCTTGCTATCAGACCACAGATCCTCGACGAAATGTGTAGAGTATTTTCCAGATCTGAATGCATCGCTCAACATTACAAAGCGACAAAAAGGGATCGTCGTTCTTACGCCGGCAATAAGGTAGTCTTCCAGGGATCTCGTCATCTTCCGGATTGCGTCTCCTCTGTCAGAACCCCATACGCTCAGCTTCGCTATCATCGAATCATAGTAAACGGAAAGTTCACTTCCGGTTTCCACACCTGAATCAACGCGTACCCAGGGGCCGGCAGGTTCTCTCAAAGCCGCGAGACGGCCTGTATCCGGAATAAACCCGTTGTAAACATCCTCGGCGTAGATGCGGCATTCTATGGCATGCCCTGTCTGAGTGATTTGATCCTGTCTTAGTTCTAATCCCCTTCCCTCTGCAATCTTGATCTGCTCACGAACGATGTCGATCCCGGTTGTCAACTCTGTGATGGGATGCTCGACCTGAAGCCGGGTGTTCATTTCCAGGAAGTAGTACTTCCCTTCTTCACTTAGAATAAACTCGACCGTGCCGGCATTCCGGTAGCCGCAGGCCCTTGCTGCACTCGTCGCAGCATCGGACATTTCTGTTCGCTGCTCGGGTGTCAAAGCTGTAGAAGGAGTTTCCTCCACAACTTTCTGATGACGGCGCTGGATTGAGCATTCCCGCTCGAAGAGGTGTACCACGTTACCGTAATTGTCCGAGAGAATCTGAAACTCGATATGTCTCGGGTTAACAAGATACTTCTCCACAAATATCCTGCCGTCGCCAAATGCGGATTTGGCTTCTGATCTCGCTGAGCGAATCCCATCCTCGATTTCACTTTCGTTCCGAATCAGCCTCATGCCTTTTCCGCCGCCACCCGCGGCTGCTTTGATGAGAACAGGATATCCGATGCGGTTTGCCACTGAAACCGCCTCAGATCTATCGTTGATCGGCTCAGAGGTTCCCGGGACAACAGGAACGCCGTAGCTTGCAACAAGCTTGCGTGCCTCAGTTTTGTCACCCATTGATGCTATGGTCGCCGGCCTCGGCCCAATAAAGGTCAAGCCTGCGCGTTCGATTTTTTCCGCAAACTCTGAATTCTCCGAGAGAAAGCCGTACCCCGGATGAATCGCATCGGCACCTGCTTCCGCTGCTATCCTGATAATCTCGTCGGCATGGAGATACGTCTCACGTGCTTCTTTCCCGTGCAATGGGAAAGACTCATCCGCATACCGTGCAAAAGGCATGTTCATATCGACATCTGAATAGACAGCCACAGATTTCTTTCCCATCTCACGAACCGTTCGCATTATCCTCAGTGCAATCTCTCCGCGATTTGCTACGAGGATTTTCTGCAGGTCTTTACTATTACTCATTGACAGTTCACCCCTATTTCAGTTCCACGATGGTGACTCCTTGTCCTCCTTCGCTCATCTCTCCCGATCTGAAAGAAACAACGAAGGGATGATCCCTCAGGAGCTGCTCCACAGCTCGCTTCAGACTGCCGGTCCCCGTGCCATGGATTATCTCGACCTGTTTCAAACCGCGCAGTCCGGCGTCGTCGACAAATTTCTCTACGGATGTCTTGATCTCGTAAGCCCGCATACCCCGGATGTCGATCCTGGTTTCCGGATTGGAGGAGACTTCTACCGTTGTTTGAGTCCCCCGGGCTTCGCTTTGCGAGGACCGCCTGAGCTCGCTTTCATGGACGCGAAGTCTTAACCCATTTACTTCTACAACTAATTCGCCTTTATCGTTTGCCTTTTCCAGAACCTGCCCCATAAGGAGCGTGCCGCTAAGGAGAACGGCGTCGCCTATCTTGAACCCGTTCGCATTTTCGCTTTTCTGCTTCTCTTCAAGATCCGCAACCTCCAAATTAATCCGGGTTACCTCGTCACGGATTTGCTTCATGGTACGCCTATCCGCATTCGATTCACGGATTTCCCTGACAAGGTTCTCGATCCTTCGGTTCAACTCCGAGACTATTCTCTTCGCCTCCCCGGCAGCGCTGCTTTTTATCTCCGAGGCTTCTTTCCTGGCTGAATGTAGTTTTTTCTCATACTCCTGACGCATCGTTTCAGCAAGTTCTTGTTCCTTCTTTATCTCCAGGACCCGCTCTCTCAATTCGTTTTCAAGCTGCTCGACACGCAGAAGCAAGTTCTCAAGTTTGTCGCGACCTTCACCAAGGTACTTCCTCGCACGGCTAATTACGGGCCCGCCAATACCCGTCCTCTGTGCGATTTCAAATGCATAGCTCGATCCCGGTCTTCCGAGAACGAGCTTGAAGGTTGGCGTCAGAGTCTTCTGGTCAAATTCCATGGCCGCATTCAGCATCCTGAAGGCATCGCTTGCGAATACCTTCAGCCCGGAATTGTGGGTGGTGACGAAGGACATAGCACCCGCGTTTCTAAGTTCCTCCATGATCGCGGAAGACAGCGCAGCGCCTTCAGCCGGTTCCGTCTCTTCCCCGAGCTCGTCAATCAGGACGAGCGAATGTTCATCCGCAGAATCCAGTACACCTACAAAGTGTTTAATGCGTGACGTGAATGTGCTGAGGTTATCCTCTATGGATTGTTCATCGCCAATGTCTGCGAATATCCTCTCGTAAACAGGAACCTCGGTCCCAGGATCGCCGGTGAGCGGAATTGCCGAGACAAGACAAAGTGCGAATAAGCCAACCGTCTTAAGAGTGACTGTTTTGCCGCCCGAATTGGGACCGCTTATGACCACCACTCGTGTCTCGTCATCAAGAAACATGTCGATCGGGACCACCCCGTCTTTACCCATCTTCAAAACAAGAAGTGGATGGCGGGCTTTTACGAGCCGGGGGACCCTTCCGATCGTCGGCACAATCGCACCCAGCCGTATCGAATAGGTTGCCCTTGCATAGAGGCTATCTATATACGCGATCACCTCCACATCCTGTTTAAGCTGGGAAACGATCGGTCTGATTTTGTCAGTAATTTCCTTGAGAATTTTCTCGATCTCTCTTTGTTCCTCGTACAAGAGAGAAATCACTTCGTTGTTCATTTCAACGGCCGCCGAAGGCTCGATAAATACGGTCTGTCCGGTTGCACTTGATCCGTGAATCAAACCCTGGACTTGTCTCTTGAACTCTGACTTGACGGGGAGCACCAATCTGCCGTCCCGCTGTGTGAAGATGTCGTCCTCCGAATATTCCAGCTCGGAAAATGAGCGGGCGATCGAAATGATCTTCTTTCTTAACGCGCCACGGGTACGGATCAAGCCTCCCCTTATTTTTCCAAGTTCTTTACTCGCGTCGTCTCGAACGTTGCCATCCTCATCTACGGAGCGGTTTATGTTGAACTCGAGTATCTTGTCGGTATACAATCTGAATCCGATTTCCGACAATTCCTGTAAGTCTGACTTATGTTTCAACAGACTTTTTCTCGAAGACTCCGCCACGCGAAGAAGGACTGCGATATCATGGATTTCTTTGCCTTCAAGAAAACTCCCCTCTTTCGCCGCACGCTGAAGAGAAGCCCTGACATCCTTTGCGCCGGTCAAATCAGGAAAAGTGTTTGCGGCGACAAGAGAATGAGCCTGGTTGACGAATCGATACTCTTTTTCGAGAGAGTCGCGATCAAAGAACACCGGGAGGTCCTGGAAGTACTTCTCGCCGACTTCGGTCTGGCAAAGGGACCTCAAAAAGGCAACGAGCTTCGGGAACTCAAGCTTCTCGATTGAATGGCGAAACTCCTGGCTCAACTGCGTCATTATTTTTGTTGAGGACGTCTGAAGAAGAAGAACTTATCAAGATATCTTTCTGACGTAGAGGAGCTGACAAAAGCTCTGTAAAGCTCGGGTGCAAAATTCTTTACAGGCTGGTACACAATCGACTTCTTCAATGCCGGTCCTTTCGGCGGTATGTTGAAGATCGCGAGGATCAGCAAAAGCAAACTCAGGAGTAAAGCACCTTCCAGGAAACCAAATACCGCTCCTCCGAATTTATCCCATATATTAAAGATCGCGATCTTTCTGAACCCTTTGGCGAGCAAGGCTGCAACCGTAAATAGAACTATGCACAGTAGTGAAACCCCGATTATGCCCGATATGGTGTGGCCAAAACCAAGGACTCCTTCAATCGCGTTCGCGATTTGCTTACCATACCTTGCCGCCAGGATGATGCCGAAAAGCAGTGCTGCCAAGGAAAGTACTTTGGCAATCAACCCTTTTGCAAACCCGTTTATTGTGAAGGCAACTAATCCGACACAGAGGACTATATCAAAGCCGCTGATCATCCGAGCCTGGCCTTGACTGCCTCCTGTACCATCTTACCGTCGGCATTTCCTCTCAGTTCTTTCATCGCGGCGCCCATGAGTTTACCAAAATCTTTCTGGCCCTGCACATTAAGTCTTAAGGCGAGATCGTTCACCACGTTCGCAACTTCTTCCGGGCTCATCTGCTTCGGAAGGTATTCCTGGATGATCTCCAGCTCTGCTCGCTCCTTGTCTGCAAGGTCCATCCGACCTGCCTTTTCAAACTCTTCAATAGCTTCCCTCCTCATTTTCGCCGAAGAGAGCAAGACCTGCATCTCGTCTTCCGCCGTCATGCCTTCTTTTGTCGGTCTCTTCTCGACTTCTTTCTCCAACAACTTTGCCTTGACCATCCGCAACGTTTGCAGCCGCATCGACTCTTTTTTCAACATTGCAGACTTGATGTGACTGTCTATAGTTTCCTTAAGCGTCATTCAGTTTTCCTATTTTAATTATCAAAAGAGTCCGGAATCACCTGGCGAGAAATTTCAAGATCGTTCCGCTCATAGGGTCTCCGGCCTTACAGAGGAACAAGATTGCGTCAGCTATTTCTCCAACCGTTACCCACTTCGAAGTGTCCGCGTCGCGCATCGATTTCCGGTTTGCCTCCGTGTCTATGATGGAGGGTGCAATTCCAAAGACCGATATACCGTACTGTCTGTACTCGGCAGCCGCGGCCCTGGTAAGAGCAAGCACAGCAGACTTCGAAGCAGCATAGACAGCGTTTCCTTCCCCTGTCCCGAATACCTGCATCGATACGAAATTGATAATCTTGCCTGACCTGCGTTCCATCATGCCGGGCAAGACTGCGCTCATCACGTTGAATGTTGGAATGACATCCATGTCCAACATCCTTGAAAGCTCGGAAGCTTCGTGCTCGTGCAATTTCTTTCCGCCGACCCAGCCTCCGAGTGAATTCAGGAGAAAATCGATCTTGCCAAAACTATTCTTCGCTTTCGCGACGGCGTCAGAGGATTGTTGGTAGCTCGACAAATCGGCCTGGATGGCTTTGAATCTTTCAGGCGAGCCCGAAAACTCATCTCCAATCCGCCCTGCTCTTAACGGGTTTCTGAATAACATAGCCACGGATGCGCCCTCCGCGAGAAATGCATGGGCTAATTCAGTTCCTACAGCCCCACCAGTGACAAGTGCGACTGTACCGGATAGGTCTTTCATAGCAAAAATTTATTTTCAATACTGGTAAAAAGCAATTTAGAGCTGCGAGAGTAGTGAGCTCTTTTGTGCAGGTGAGTTACTTTACCACGAATAACACCGGTTTTCCTTTTCTCAGACGCGAATTCCACTAGTCCTTCATTGACAATCGTATCATTGCCAAGAAAGTTCAACAGCGTGTATCCACGATGTTCCTCATCGGAATTGCCCCAACCCTCGCATTTGATGACTTTTACACAAGCTATGGAACAATTACATTTATCCCCACGAACCATCAAACAATCAAGAAAAGGAACGCATATGAAATCAGCGGGTATTGCTATGCGCCTATTTCTACTTTCTCTTATCATAGTAACCATACCGGAGATCCGAAGTAGCATGGCACAGCAGAAACAAACTGAACGAACGATTTTGCCTATCGATTCGGCAAACATTAATACCAGTGTGAAACCCTACGAGAACTTTTACCTCTATGCGAACGGGGGATGGTTGAAAAGAAATCCCATCCCGGCCGCTTACAGCCGCTGGGGAAGTTTCACAGAGCTCTTTGACAGGAATCTTGACAACCTCCACGAGATAGCCGAGAACGCGGCGGGATCGGGAAAAAGGAAAGGTAGCGATAGCCAAATTGTGGGCGACTTCTATTTCAGTGGAACGGATACGACAGCGATAGAGGACGAGGGAATAAAGCCGCTCGATAACTATCTGAACGATATCGACGGGATCAAGGATCTCAGATCCATGGAGCATGTAGTTGCCCAGCTCCAGCACGTTGGAGTTAATGTATTATTTTACTTCATCTCTCAACAGGACTTGAAGAACAGCGAGAAGATGATAGCCGGGATTCATCAGGCCGGTCTCAGCCTGCCAGACCGCGATTACTACACAAAGACTGATCCGCAATCGAAGGAGATCGTGCAACAATACGACAATTATGTGAAGAAGATGTTTGGACTCCTCGGCGATGACGAGAAAACAGCGGCGTCCCAAGCAAAAGTCGTACTGGACATCGAGAGCCAGCTTGCAGAAGCTTCGATGACGAGAGTTGAGCGACGCGATCCGAAGGCCACTTACAATATGATGACCCTGGTACAGGTGAACTCCATCACCCCCGATTTCTCCTGGAATGCCTACCTTCGTTACTTCAAGCTGTCTGATGTCAGAAAGATCAATGTCGCGCAACCGAAGTTCTTGAAAGCCGTCGGCGTGATGTTGAAGAAAATGCCGCTCAGCGACTGGAAGATCTATTTGCGGTGGCACCTCATCAATTCCATGGCTCCATACCTCAGCCAACAATTTGTCGACGAGAACTTTCATTTCTATGGCATGGTCCTTACGGGAGCTAAAGAACTTCAGCCGAGATGGAAGAGAGTGGTACAGCGGATCGACAAGTCGGTAGGATTTGCCCTCGGTAAGCTCTATGTTGCGAAGTATTTCCCACCCAAGGCAAAGGTGCGTGCGGAAGAGATGGTACACAACCTCGAAGCCGCATTTGCCGAGCGGATCAAAGGTCTGGACTGGATGAGCGAGGCGACAAAGAAGCAGGCGCTCGTAAAGCTGAATGCGATTGTGAACAAGATAGGTTACCCGGACAAGTGGAGAAGTTATAAGGGGCTCGATATTAACCGCGGACCGTACGTGCTCAACGTGATGCGAGCAAACAAATTCGATTTCGACTTCGAAATCAACAAAGTCGGAAAGCCGGTCGACAGGACGGAATGGGGAATGACTCCGCCGACAGTAAATGCCTATTACGATCCGTCGATGAACGAGATTGTATTCCCGGCAGGAATTCTTCAGCCTCCGTTCTTCAATCCGGCCGCAGATAACGCTGTTAATTACGGCGGCATGGGCGCGGTAATCGGACATGAGATGACGCATGGCTTTGATGATCAAGGAAGTCAGTTTGACGCCAAGGGTAACCTCAAAGACTGGTGGACCAAACAGGACGCAGCAAACTTCAAGAAGAAGGCAGAAGTGCTAGTGGACCAGTTCAATTCATACACCGTCCTCGATTCGATGCATGTGAACGGTAAGTTGACCGAAGGAGAGAATATAGCCGATCTTGGCGGAGTGTCAATCGCATACCAGGCGTTTGAGAATACATTGAAAGGAAAGTCCCGACCTCCAAAGATCGATGGATTCACACCGGAGCAGCGGTTCTTCCTCGCCTGGGCACAGATGTGGCGCGAGAACGACAGACCGGAAGCGCTGCGTCAGCGAATCATTGTCGACCCGCACTCACCAAATGAGTACAGGTGCAACGGACCCCTTTCTGACTTCCCTCCATTCTACGATGCTTGGGGAGCAAAACCAGGCGATGGTATGTACAGAGCGGAAGATGTGAGAGCGAAAATCTGGTAAGCAAAGCTTTATACCCTTGTCAAGGCTTCTTCACCTTGACAAGGGTTGTGTGGATAAGCTCGTGCACCTATCCCTCTAATTCTGCTCAATTGTATATGATTCCCGACTTCCTGGCTGTTTGTTCTACTTCACCACTTCCCCTACCACAAAGCATCGCTCCCTTTTCTTCCTGAGGCTTGTCATCAGAGGATCCGCTTGCTTTGAGGGTACAATAAATATGAATCCGATTCCCAGGTTGAAAGTCCTTCTCATGTCTTCTTCCGCAACCTCGCCTATAGCCTGGATCATCTTGAATATCGGCGGCACTTCCCAATTATGCCAATGCACTTTAAACTCGTGA
>JAKASW010000403.1 GCA_021818875.1 Bacteroidota bacterium | reverse complement strand
CAACTCAAAGAAAGATTTGCGATGAACGGAAGCGAATACTCTACATCTCCGCTCACGTTGTTAATATAGAACACATTCCTTCTATTGTAAATATTAATCAGCATCAGCTTTGCAGTCCAGTCCATACCAATCACAAACATCTCATACGATGCGCTGGCGTCAAGGCGGCTATATGCTGGCAACCTGGCACTATTCTTCTGACCGAAGACAATTTGATTCGATGTCCCGGATTTGAGGTATTGTTGAAGGTTGTTCGGGTCAAGAAGTAGCTGGGGATAGAAACCTGCAAGCGGAGTGTACGGTAGGCCAGAGCCATACTCCCAATGGGACCGAATCCAGACTCCGCCAAACGGCTGCCAGCCGACGGAGAGGTTCGCCTGGTTTCTTCTGTCGTATCGTGGAGCGAAAGTAAATCCGTCGGAAGTATTTGTGACTTTCCCGTACGTGTAATTAGCTTCCAGGTAGAATTGCCCAAGGTCATACTCTGCACTCAGCTCAAGGCCGTATGACATTCCTGTCCCCATTATGAAGTCCGGCTCACTTGCATCGACCTTATTTCTATTTACAGTCACCAGCTTTGTATAGTCTTTATAATATGCCTCGGCCTTCATCTTCATGACACTGCTCGGCAGGTATTGCCCTCCGAGTATAAAGTGGAAGGCTTCTTCGTCCTGCAAGTTGGTATTGTTCTCAGGGATAGGGACGATCAAATCGAATGGCGTATAGATATCATCCTCATTATTCAGACTGACAATGCGCTGGTGATATTCACCGGTAGCAAAGTATAAAGTTGCATTACGGCTCAGATCATATGTGAAAGTCAATCGTGGATCAGCGAGGTATCCCTTGCCGGAGCCGGAGGCATACTGAAAAGTCCTTGAGAGATCGAACCGCAGGCCGAGTTCAACTTCAAAGTCCTTTATCATTTGCCACTTGTATTTCACCCAAAAATTCGGCTCCGCCTCCTGATCGGTGATGTTCAGGGGAGTCCCGTAAGCATTCGTAAAGGCAAAATTGTATGACGGGAAATTAAACAGAAGACCGAAATCTACCTGGGAGGTGGAACTCTCATAGTATTTCAGGTCGCCGGAAAAAGCCGGATCGGTAATCTGATCAGATTCGTAGTAGATGTAGCTTGACGCCCGCGGAATTTGCTGTGCATTGTAGACTGAGCTTGAGACCGAAAACTGGAAACTATATCGGTTGCTGAATAAATAATTGCCTGATAGAGAGAAGCCGGAGTCTCTCCAGTTGTAGTCAGGATCGACCTGGTTTTCGCTCCAGATTTGATCGCCCGTGGTAAGATACTCGAATGACATATGACCGGTCGACGTGAAATCGGAAGTGATTTTTCCGAACCCATCGAAAAATTCGAATGGGAGACTGCGGTTGAAATATCTGCTGATCGAGTTTTTGTAGAGGGAAGTACGGAAAAAGCCGATGAAGCTGGTGTGATCTCCCATTATCTTCAAGGGGATAGGTCCGCTCACCATGGCGTCGGAAGAAAGCAAATCAAAACTTCCGGCTGCGTTATAATTATGCATATCACCGTCTTTCGTCTCGACGCTCAAAACAGAAGACAGCCTCCCACCATATTGTGCCTGGAAGCCTCCCGTGCTTACATCTGCAACTCTTACGATAAGCGGGTCTATGAAGCTGAAGAGACCGAATGCATGGAACAAATTGTAGAACCTGATACCATCGACCGTAACAAGGTTTTGATCCGAGGCTCCTCCCCTGACGTAATATTGGCTCGAGATTCCTCCTATGGTGACGATGCCCGGAAGCTGCGTGACGGCCTGTACCACGTCGTTGGAAAAAAGCCCGGTGGCCTTCTTCAAGTCTCCTTCGTACAAGACTGTCGTGCTGGGCCCAAGTGGCGACATCGCCCCCTGGAATTGGCCATTGACTTCGACCGGTGACAACGTTTTCGGTGCTTGAGTGAGCTGAAATGTAACGTTGACTAACGCATGACCCGTCCCTATATAGAACGTCTTCGCTCGATACCCAACCGCGCTGACAACGATCCGTCTGTCGGATTCAGGTATTTTAGGAAGAATGAAATATCCCCCGGCACCAGTATACGTACCTATTGAAGTTTTTGCGGCGACGACGGTCGCATAAGGTATTCTCTCGCCTGACGCCGAGTCCACGACTGAGCCGCGTATCGTGTAGGTGGATTCTTGCGCAAAGGCTGCTTCCGGCGCTGAGAAGGAATCCAATCCAACCACACTTAGAAAGGAAAGTAGGCCGACTAATTTGATGGCCCAAGTTAGAGTCGACATGACTGCCTTCCTGTCCCGTAGGCAGGGTCGACTTACAACCATAAATCTCACGGGTACACCTGAATCGCCAGCGAATCCTCAGCCGCACTTCCAAAGAACCCCAGGCCATTTGTGACATTCGTGTAAACCGGTTTTTCGGTCCGCATCGTCAGTGGATCATTGAAACCGTTTGATATGCTGTAGAAATCGTACAGAGGTGCATCTATTTGCAGCAGTCTGACTACCGCTGTGATGGTCCCTGAGTTCAATTCACCTACCGCTTCCGAGTAGGCGTAAGAGTAGTCAGACAGATTGAAATCGACTCCGGTTGTGGCTCCGTTGATAAGCAAAAGGTACGAAGTCGTATCCGATTGATAAGAAGGGTTCAGATCGATTTCACCGGAGACCGGAAGCCCCTTGTTCCCGATGCCCTGATAAATCAAAGACAGCGTAAGTCGGATTGCGGTGGTACGCGAAGATGGATAGATGGTGAACTGTGGAGCAGGCTGGCCAGGACCTGTCGGGTCACGCAATACGTCGGTCGTGAAATAGGCAGGATAGATTAAGCCGCTATCCAAAACGGTCAAGCTCGCTGAGCAAGTCGAGTATCCCGGTGCACCAACTTGCAGGAACAGCGGCGTTTTAGAAGCAAGATATATTTTTCCTACAAGGACGTTCAGACCATTGTCATACTCCCTGCTCAAGGACAAAGTGTCTAAGTTCAACTCGTTCACAATAATGCCATGAAGTCCAGCTATTTCTCCAGAACTGGACGAATCTGAGAGCTGAGTCTTGCTGTTCGTGTCC
>JAKASW010000402.1 GCA_021818875.1 Bacteroidota bacterium | reverse complement strand
AAAAATGTGACATGTGTCCACGCAAACGGCAACACGCTCCTTATATTTCAGATAGGACATTATCTCCGCAATTTCCCCGAAGCTGCTCCCGACCGTGGTTCCCTGCCCGGCGGTAGTTTCGATAGCGGTTACTACGGGAGAGCCCATGGTGGCTGAATGCGCGTGGTTAAGAGAGTCTGCCACCAACTTCAATGATTCCTTTCTATCCATGGTAGTGTGCGCCCCCGGATGAAATACCATTATTCCGATATCTAAGCTCTGGCATCTCTTGATCTCTTGAATGAATGCGATCCTGGACTTCTCCAACAACGTGTCGTTCGCCGCACAAAGGTTTATCAGATAGGAATCGTGTGACACAACAGTCCTAACCTTTGATTTATTCTTTGAGGCCGAGTATTTTTCGATGTCCTCATGTGATAGGACGGGATCGTTCCATTGGTTGGAATTTTTGGTGAAGACTTGTATCGCGGTACACCCGACGCGCTCGGCTCGCTCGAAGGCGGTGTAGATTCCTCCCGCTGTGGACATGTGGGCACCGAGTAGAACTTCTTCTTTTTTCCTGGTCATGATCGTAAGGTAAACGTACTGAGCTGAAAGTCAAAATGGAACTACTGTATCAACTTTCAAAAAAGGACAGAAAACTAGTAGTCGGATTAATGAGCGGAACGAGTGTCGATGGCATGGATGCGGTACTCGTTGATATTGAAGGAAGCGGCATAAGCACAAAGATCCGACAAATCGATTTTATCACGGAACCCTTCCCTGCCGGATTTAAAGAGTTTGTTCTTAAGAATTCTGCAGTCGGTGCAAGCGACGTTGCGGACATCGCGCGTTTGAATTTTTCCATATCGTTTTTCTATGTCGATGCAATAAAGCATTTGTGCGATCATGCGGGCTTTGCATTAAGCGATATTGACCTGATCGGCTCTCACGGGCAAACGATCCATCACCTGCCGGAAGCGATCGACTTTTTCGGAAGGAAAGTTGCAGCTACGCTCCAGATTGGGGATCCGTCAGTGATTGCAAAGCTGACCGGTGTGACTACGGTGGGTGACTTTCGTACCGGAGATGTCGCTCTAGGCGGTCAAGGAGCACCGTTGGTTCCTTACTTTGACTACTTAATGTTCAGATCGAAGAAATCTACTCGTGCACTATTAAACATAGGCGGAATTGCGAACATCACGTATTTGCCGAAGGATTGTAGTCAGGGGGAGGTGTCGGGGTTCGATACCGGCCCCGGAAACATGCTCATTGACCAGATGATGAAAAGGTACTTTGGTTCCGACTATGACCAGGATGGTGCAGTGGCAATGTCCGGCAATGTAGTTGGAGACATGATGGATACCCTCATGCAGGATGAGTTCGTATTAAGAAATCCTCCTAAATCCACAGGTCGCGAGCGATATGGCTCGGGTTTTGTGTCAAACTTCTGCAAACAATTTGAGAAAGAGAACCCGCGGAATGTTGTTGCGACGGTGACTGAGTTTACGTGTGCCTCGGTCCATTCAAACTATATCAACTTTCTGAAAAGCCGGGGTGAAATTACCGAACTCTTCGTAAGCGGAGGTGGAGCAAACAATAAGTACATCATGGATTCACTACGGAGGCTCTTTAAATCCGCGACAGTCGAGAGAGCTGAAAACATCGGTATATCTTCCGACGCGAAGGAAGCTGTTTGCTTCGCCGTATTGGCGAACGAGACCATCTCAGGGAATTCGACTAGCCTTCCGCAAGTTACCGGGGCTTCGAAAGCCACGATACTTGGAAAAATTTGTTTGCCATAAGTCGAACCTGCCGACCGGTCTACGTCTACGAACCTATCGGGTCGAAGACCCGTAGGGGGTCGACCTACGGTCTCGTACAGATCGATAGGCCCGTAGGTCGATGACTCGACTCATCGAGGGAATGCAGACTCTTAGGTCAGTCGGAACTTAGCCTGGCCTACGCTGCCTTCTTCGCTTCTTCTACCCTGTTCAGTTCAGTAGCGATTTCGATCTTTACTTCGTCGCCGACAACGACTCCACCTGCTTCTGTCAAGGCGTTCCACTGGAGTCCATAATCGAAACGATTAACCTTAGCAGATGCTTCAAATCCTGCAACCTCTCCACCGCCAAAGCCTTTTACTGTGCCATTATATGTGGCTGACAACTTGATTTCCTTGGTAACTCCTCGCATGGTTAGGTCGCCGATGACATCATACTCGTTGTCATTCTTTTTAACGACTCTGGTTGAGACAAATTCTATCTTCGGATGATTTGCCGCATCAAAGAAATCTGCCGATTTAAGATGACCGTCCCTCTGATCATTCTTCGTGCTTATGCTGTTTACGTCAGCTTCGAAAGTGACCTTAGCATCGCTAAAATCCGGTTTCTCCGCATTTACCGTGGCATCAAAAGTATTAAAATTGCCGGTAACACTCGATACTACGAGGTGTCTGACTTTGAATTTTATTTCGGAGTGTACGGGATCGATTTTCCATGTAGACATTTCTTGTCTTCCTTTCTTTCTCAGTTAGTTGTATATGAAATTTCCGAAATTGTTTGCTGTTGTACGACCAAGGCTTTAAGGGCCAGAAGCTGTTTGCGAACTATTTCTATAATGTGTTCGTCGATGAGATGCCCCTCCGAATCGAATTTCTTGTGTGCCTGCATGACTATCACTTCCGGTTTGTTTACGGGAATCATGTTCAAGTATTGAAACACTGGCCGGAATGCGAGCTGCATTCTCGCGGTTCCCATCAGTCCCGGGCTTGCTCCCATTAGCGCAACCGGTTTGCCGACCAAAGGAGAATCGGAGGCCCTCGATGCCCAGTCGATCGCGTTCTTCAGAGTGCCGGGAATTGAATAGTTGTATTCCGGCGAAGCCAGAACAAACCCGTCACCGGCAGACAGCAGTTCTCTGAACCTCCTGACGACTTCGGGCTCATTATCCTCTTCAAGGTCAGCGTTGTAGAGCGGCAGATTCCCTATCTCCGCAATCTTGATTTCCATCCCGTCGGGCAACAGGGAGCTTGCGGCAGCCAAGAGCGACGTGTTGAACGACCCTTTCCTCAGACTACCTGAAATTACGTCTAC
>JAKASW010000401.1 GCA_021818875.1 Bacteroidota bacterium | reverse complement strand
TAACCATCGCCATGTTGGCTGGCAGGTTTGGATTCAGGATCGCTGGAATCTTTCCTTCTATCTCCAGTGGGTCACTTTTCCTACTTAGCAGGAGGTATGTTACAACGATGTTCTGCCCCCAGCCGTTAAAATATTCCCAGCGTCGCTCCAATGCCTTGAAAGAAGCAATCATAGTAAAAGTCAAATGGGAGTTCAAAGGGAAATCACGGATCACCCCTGTAACCTGGAACGAATTCTGGTTGAGACCCGCATCGACAGTAATGAACTTCGCCAACGGGTCCTCATTGCCAAAGTACTTTCTTGCAATGGTCTGATCGATCACAATGCTGTAAGGCCCGTTTAAAGCAGTTGCCGGATTACCTTCAATAAAATGGAACGTAAAGATGTTGAGAATACTTGAATCAGCGAAAGCAAGCCCATCCTCGTAGAATCGTTTTTCTCCGTAGTGGCACAGCACGGTTTGCCAGGGAGTGAATCTCGCTGCCTCTTCCACTCCGGGACACTCGGCTTTCAGTGCCGGAGCAAGTGCCGGCATCGTTATGGCGACTTGCTGCGCTTGTCCACCGGGAGGCTTCTGGATTTCGACGACACGGTAAATTCGATCGGCCTTCTTGTTGAACATGTCGTAGTTAAACTCATTCAGGACGAACAACATTATCAGTGTGAAGACCGTATACCCGATCGCCAGCCCGGCCACGTTGATGAAGAAGTAAACCTTGGAACCCGCAATGCTTCTGAAGACTATCTTAATGTAGCTCCTGAACACTCCCAACTCCCATCATGATATCTTCGTTCACCACGTGACCATCGAAGATACGTACCTGTCGTCCCGCCCAACTCGCATACTCTTCGGAATGTGTCACCATGATTACAGTTGTGCCGCCCTCGTTCATTTGCGCAAGCAGTGTCATCACTTCTTCTCCGTTGCGGGAATCGAGATTTCCCGTCGGCTCATCTGCTAAGACCAGCCTTTGTCTCCCGACGGTAGCGCGTGCAACGGCAACTCTTTGCTGCTGTCCCCCGGACAACTGCGGGGGGAAGTGGTCCCGCCTCGGAGTCATTCGAAGCCTGTTCATCGTATCCATGACAATCTCTTTTCGCTCCGAGGATTTCAGTCCCAGATACAGTAGCGGAAGCTCGATATTCTCGTAAACTGTCAGCTCGTTGATCAGATTAAAGTTCTGGAAAACGAATCCGATATTGTCTCTACGGAGATCGGCGCGCCTCTTCTCGGGACACCTGGAAGCTTCCTCGCCGAAGAAATAGTACTCCCCTTCAGTTGGAGTGTCGAGGAGGCCCAAAATACTTAGAAGGGTGGTTTTGCCGGAGCCGGAGGGGCCTGTGATGGCCACGAACTCCCCCGGGGCCACGCGGAGGTTTGCATTGATTAGTGCTACCGTTTCCACATTTTCAGTCCTATAGACCTTCGTCAGGTTGCTGATTCGAATCATTCTCGTCCCGGGGTACTTTTATTTGATACTACAACTTTCAAAGTCCGTGCCCGTTCAGGCAGCGCTCAAGGCGCTCTAAACGTGTGTTTTTGTGCAGCAGTGTACGCTTTTGATACGTTCGCTGTTCGCTTTTGATACAGATCATTCGCTTTATCACTATATGATTATTACATTGCTTCGCTATGTCAGGTAATGAATACCAAGGCAATGTGCTCATAGTTGATGACGATCCCGCCATCCTTACGGCATTCGAACTCCTTCTGAAGCCCCACGTGCAATCTGTGGAGACAGAGCGAGATCCTCATAATATAGAAAGCAGACTCAAATCAAAAGCTTATGATGTCGTCTTCCTCGATATGAACTATGCGAAAGGATCGACATCGGGTGAAGAAGGGTTCAGGTGGCTCAGCAGGATACTTGCGATCGATCCAAGCGCTGTGGTTATACTCATCACCGCTTACGGAGACATTGAGACAGCCGTACGGGCCATCAAGGAAGGTGCGACCGATTTCGTGGTCAAGCCGTGGCAAAATGAAAAAATACTGGCGACGCTTTCCTCGGCCTTGAAGCTGCGACAGTCTCAACTGCAAGTAGCGGCGCTCCGCACGAGAGAAGAACTCTTGATTGCCGACCTCGATCAACCGTTCCAGGATATAATAGGCAAATCCGTCGCGATGACACAAATCTTCGAGACAATTAGAAAGGTCGCGGGTACCGATGCCAACATCCTGATACTCGGGGAAAATGGTACGGGGAAGGAACTGGTCGCCAGAGCGATACACCGGTTTTCTAGCAGAAAAGTCAACCCATTTATTGTGGTCGACATGGGCGCGATCAGTGAGACATTATTCGAAAGTGAGCTCTTCGGGCATGAGAAAGGCTCCTTCACCGGCGCAACCAATGAAAGGATGGGAAGATTTGAAATTGCATCCGGAGGCACCCTCTTTCTAGATGAAATAGCTAACCTCCCGCTTGCTCTACAGGCGAAGCTTCTCGCAGCGGTCGAAAGGCGGGAGGTCACAAGGGTAGGTTCAAACAAAACCCGGCCGATCGACATTCGACTTATCTCTGCCACCAATATGCCGATCCATGAGATGGTGGTCGAGAAGAAATTCAGGGAAGATCTTCTTTACAGAATCAACACCGTGGAGATAAGCCTCCCCCCGCTCCGCGAGCGTACGGACGACATTCCTCTGCTCGTGGAACATTTCGTGAAGATCCACGGGAGGAAATACCAGAAACCGGGCATCGAGGTATCACCGGCGACGATGGAGCTGCTCACCGATTATCGCTGGCCAGGCAACGTAAGAGAGCTGCAACATGTCATCGAGCGGGCGGTAATCCTGAGCGACTCAAACTCGTTGCGACCGGATGAAATAATTTTCAAATCAGCCGCCAAATCGCGGGCTGAGGAACTACAGGGGGAATACTCATTGAATGCTGTTGAGAAGGACCACATTGCCTCAGTAATAAAGAAGCATAACGGCAATGTTACTGAGGCGGCGAAAGAGCTGGGGCTTACGAGAACTGCTCTTTACAGAAGAATCAAGAAGCATGGTATTTGAATGCATGACGGCGCTTCCCAAACGTGAAGCGGCTCACTCGCGACGTTCATTAGAATGAACGCCTACATTCACAAAACCGCCGAAGACGGTC
>JAKASW010000055.1 GCA_021818875.1 Bacteroidota bacterium | reverse complement strand
CCACTGCTATCGATCATGTATTCATAGGATTCCATAAACATTCTGAAGTCTTCCACTGTTGCCAGCCTCACCACTGCTATCGATCATGTATTCATAGGATTCCATAAACATTCTGAAGTCTTCCACTGTTGCCAGCCTCACCACTGCTATCGATCATGTATTCATAGGATTCCATAAACATTCTGAAGTCTTCCACGTTCGCCAGCCTCACCACCGCTATCGATCATGTATTTATACGATTCCATTTATAGCTTCGCCATCTCACTCACAGTCGACCTCTTGTAACCGGCATGCAGTAAGCAGCGTGACGGTAGGTGGTCGCTTGATCGCCACCATAGCCGACCGAGCGTCCTAGCAGTCTTAATCTGCACCAGCTAATCAGTTGATGCGGTTGTTCGGCCTACTCGACTTTCTGTTTTCGAAGTAAAGGGATAAGGAATCTGAGAATACACGCTCAGGATCAATAGTTCATGCGAAATTTGTCGAAGAGAACAGAACGTGTATTCTCAACTGACGGCAGGGAAAGCATACCTCGCAACCCCCGGTTGTGAACCGACGCGGTACGCATGCTGGATGGGAATGTGGATGCAGAACAGCCGGATCTCGTTCGCTAATTGCCGGCATGTCTGGTGAAGTTCCCCGGTCTTTCAACTTAAGGTGCGTACGCTGTCTCCTGTCAGACACTGGCTAATGGTTCTCCATCAACTCTATACAATCTATTCGGCCGAATTCTTCCTATCTATGTACCTGCATAATAATAAGTTCCCGAAGCTCAAGCAAGTGTAGCGCCCGTGCAGGCGGTGAGGTCTCAATTGACCTTTCCTTCTCGCCCGCACTACGAAGTACCCGGATCAAGATGTGAATCTGTGCCATGATACTTGTCCTTCGCTTCAGCCGAATAGATGTTCCAACACCTTCCCCATCTGCAGACGGCTTCCCACTCTGAGTTGAATTTGATCATTCGTTGCTGACCTCTGACCCATTCAGCGAATTACCGGACAATAAGTAATATCCAACCCGTTATCACCGCATATTTGTAGTAATCCGCCGATTGTAGTATTATTGTGCCATTAATTTCAGCCCAAGAAGAAGATTAGAACACGGATGCTCACAGAACGAACGGACTTTCACAGATTTAAAGAAATTGAATCAGACATTGATCTGTGGAAATCAGTTTCTTCCGCGCTAATCAGCGTTCATATCTTTTCTTTTCTATTCCTTTATCTCTGTGGGGGGATCGATGGAACTGAAGATCAAAGACATTGTCGGTATGCTCCAGGTGAACGAGAAGACGGTGTACCGGTGGATCAAGGACAAAAAGATTCCATGTTACAGGATCAATCACCAGTACAGGTTCAGCAGAGCGGAGATAAACGAGTGGATACTGAGCAACAGGATCGAGCTCTCTTCGTCTCTGATCAATCTTGGACTGAAAAACCACAACCTTCCGGTGCTCCTCGAGCGGGGCGGTGTCTATCCGGGAATCGACGGCAGCACGGTCAGGGAGATCCTTACCGACGCGGTTCGCAAGATCTCGACGCCTCCGGGTCTTACGAAGGACGACATACTTCTTGCACTTCTTAGCCGCGAAGAGCTCATGCCGACTGCAATCGGCAACGGGATCGCTATCCCGCATCCGCACAATCCTATCGTCACCGACCCGAACAACGCAAGTGTTTCGATCTGCTATTTGAAGCAGCCGGTTGACTTCGACGCTCTGGACCGTCAGCCGGTGCACACTCTCTTCATCCTGTTCACCGCAACTCCCCGCATGCACCTCGAAGTTCTTTCGAAAATTTCTCATCTCTGCCAGAATAATACCTTTCTCGACATGTTGAAGAGCCGCTCCTCGGAGGAAGCCATATTGGATTTCGTCAGGGTAAAGGAAAAAGAATGGCAGAAAAAAGAGACAGCCGTTAATGTTTGATCTTTTGGTCGGGGTGCTTCTGGTCTTTGCGGGCGGGGTTGCCGCTATTTTCTTCGGGAATCGTGCGAAGGGGATAATCTTCTTCGGGTTCATGACAGCAAGCCAGTTCTTCATTCTACCCGTCACCGTCGGCGTGCTGATAAGCGGAAGAGATTTGTCTTTGCCGGTGTATTTCTCCGGCCCCATCGGCGAAACATTTCTTCGCCTTGACCCGCTTGCTTCGTTGTTCGCACTGGTCGTCTCCGCCGGATCGTTTCTCGCCGCTCTCTATTCGATCGGTTACATGAAAGCATACCGCACCGGCCTCTCCTCATATTATTTCTTCCTCGGTCTGATGAGTGCGTCGATGCTGCTGGTCGTCGTAGTACAGAATGCCATCATGTTCATCGTCGCCTGGGAAGTCATGTCGATTTCGTCGTTCTTTCTCGTCAGTTTTGAAAATGGGAAAGAAGACGTGCGCAAGGCCGGGATCTATTACTTCATCGCGATGCAGGTCGGGGCTGCGTTTCTTATAGCGGCTTTTGCCTGGGCATCCAGTGTATCGGGTTCGCCTGACTTCAACTCTTTCTTATCGGTGCTCTCAGGGTCCGGCGGCGTCTCGGTTCTCCTCTTCGTCCTTCTTTTCATCGGATTCGGGACGAAGGCAGGTTTCGTCCCGATGCACACGTGGCTGCCTAAGGCACACCCCGCCGCGCCGACAGGAGTCTCTGCACTCATGTCGGGTGTGATGATCAAAACGGGGATCTACGGGCTCGCGCGAATCATTCTGCTCACGAAGAACATTGACCCGATGCTTGCGTACGGCGTACTATTAATATCGCTCATCACCGGAATTTCCGGAGTGATGAACGCGATCGCCCAGCACGACATCAAGAGGCTCCTCGCTTACCACAGCATCGAGAACATCGGCATAATCGGGATTGGACTCGGCCTCGGAATGCTCGGACTTGTCTACGGAAATCCGCTGATCGCAGTCCTTGGTTTTCTCGGCGGACTGTTACACGTCGTCAACCACTTCACTTTTAAAAGCGTGCTCTTTTACGGAAGCGGAGTCGTTTACTCGCAGACTCACACCAGGAATATCGATGCGCTCGGAGGTCTGGCAAAATTTCTCCCGTTGACATCGGCCATGTTCCTCATCGCTTCGCTGGCGATTACAGGTCTTCCGTTCTTCAACGGGTTCATCAGCGAATTTGCCATCTATTTAGGACTCGCGAAGGGCTTTTCTGTGAACGCACTTCCGCTGGATATCGCCGGGCTGTTGGGATTTCTCGGACTCGCCTTTATCGGAGCGATGGCTCTTCTCTGTTTCACAAAAGTCTACGGCATCTGCTTCCTCGGTTCACCGCGGTCGCACTATCATGGAACACCGAACGAAAAGGAGTGGACTCTGCTCCTTCCAATGGGCGTACTGGTCGTCGTCATGTTGACGATAGGATTCGTTCCGCTTGTGGCGATAGAGCTTCTGAAAAACGTCGTCGGTGAGTTTCTGCCGTCCGGTCAATCGGGAATTATCGATGCAGTCATTCCGACGTACCGTGCACTTTCGATTTCCGTCGCAGGCTTCGCCGGACTGTTTGCATTCATATTCGGACTCAGGGCACTTCTCCTGAGAGGGAAAAGAGTCGAGACATTCAAGACGTGGGACTGCGGTTACCAGGTCGGGAGTCCGCGACTTCAATATACCGGAAGCTCATTCGCGCAGCCGTTTCTAAGTCTCGTCAAGGAGCTTGTGCCTCAAAAGATAGAAGTAGAAAAGGAGCCGGTACTTTTTCCGGAAGGCGCTTCGCTTGAGACGCACTCGCAGGATATCTCGGAGAGGTTCATAATTCGCCCGGCATTGAAATGGCTCGACAAGTTCCTCGATCTTTTTTCGTGGATCCAGAGCGGAAGGATGCAGCAGTACATAATCTACGGACTCATCTTCCTGGTTTCACTTCTCGTTTGGATCTTCGGCGTGAGATGATGGTACAGACATTCGTAACGCTGCTGGCGGTGATTTCACCACTCTTCTTCATCGGTCTCATCAATAAGGTGAAGGCCATCTGGGCAGGAAGGAAAGGCGCTTCCCTGTTTCAGCCGTACTACGATTTCATGCGTCTTCTCGGGAAAGGAGAAGTGATAAGTACCACTACTTCGTTCGTCTTCAGGGTTGCGCCGTCGTTGAATGTGGCCGCGGTTCTTCTTGCGCTGATGGTCGTTCCGGTTCCACACTTCGGTTCGGTGATCCACTTCGACGGCGATTTCGTACTTTTCGCCTATGCGCTCGGCCTCGCAAAATTCCTGACGGTGATCGCGGCGCTCGACACAGGCAGCAGCTTCGAAGGCATGGGAGCGAGTCGTGAAGTCGCTTTCTCGACAATCGTCGAGCCGGCATTTTTCGTCGTCATCGGTTCGCTGGCTTTGCTGACACAGCATACTTCCTTCGACTCAATCTTTGCCAGCTTTAGCACGACTTCCCGAGTTACCCCGCTTGTGACGATCCTGTTGCTCGTTTCGCTTTTTATTATGCTCCTCGCGGAGGGGAGCCGCGTGCCGGTCGACGACCCGAACACCCACCTCGAACTCACGATGATCCACGAAGTGATGGTGCTCGATTATTCCGGGCCTGACCTGGCGTTCATCCAGTACTCGGCCGCACTTAAGATGACGATAATTTCAATCTTGATTGCGGATCTGATCGTACCGGCATCATGGACGATGATACCGGCTCTGCTCTTGTCTGCCATCATAGTCGGAATTGTATTTGCCTCGGTCGGTATGGTCGAGTCGCTGATCGCTCGTGCGAGGATCTCGCACATTCCCCAGTTTCTGCTGGTGATGACCACCCTCTCACTGACGGCGTTCGCCGTAGTCTCATTCTATTTCTTCGGGTCGATCAGGTGACGGACTTTCTGATCATTCTTCTCGGCACGACGATGCTTTACGTCTCGGCTGTCAGCCGGGTCGAAGCGTATGTGAAAACACTTGGCTTCCAGGGAATTATCCTTTTTCTCCTCGTTGTCTTGAATGCCAAAGATATGAGCTGGTTGAACGTGTCTTTCCTTGTGTTTGAGACACTCGTCATCAAAGCTTTCGTGATCCCGTACTTCCTGCTCACCGTTACTCGCAGGAATGAGATTGACCGTGAAATTGAGCCGTACCTCTCACAGTTCTACTCGCTCCTCGTCGCAAGTGCGATTTTCATTTTCGGCTTCGTCGTCACCTTCTGGTCGGCGAAAACCGGGAGCGCCATAAGGCCGCTTTACTTCGGCATCTCCATCGAGATGGTCGTCCTCAGTCTCTTTCTGATCGTCAACCGCAAGAGGATCATAACGCACATACTCTGTTACATGATGCTTGAAAACGGGATCTTCCTTCTCTCTCTTTCAGTTGCGAACGAGCTTCCTATGCTGGTCAATGTCGGCGTGCTCCTCGACCTCTTTGTCGCCGTCTACCTCTTCGCAATTTTCTTCAACAAGATCCATGAAATGTATGACGGCAGCCATGTCGATGCTTTGACCGAGCTGAAGGACGAGTGATGATAGCACTTGTAATGATACTTCCGCTGGTGCTGGGACTCGCAAGCCTTATCACAAGAAGCAGGTTTGTCAATCGCGTGTCGCTCGTGGGAACCGCGGCCGTCCTTCTTGCCGCGGGTGTGGCCGAATGGCTCGGCATCGATTGGGCACTGCTGCCCGGTTGGCTTGGACTCTATTTCCATTTCGACGGTATCGGGCTCTACTTCTTCATCATCATGGCACTGGTTTTCGCCGGAGTTGCGGTTTACAGCCTCTCCTACTTCAGGGAACACCGGCTCACTGCCGGGCAGGAATCTGTTTACGTCGTGCAGATCCTTTTCTTTGTGGAAGCGATGAGCGGGGTAATTCTCGCCACTCATCTCGCACTCATGTGGGTGTTCGTCGAGGCGACGACTCTCTCCAGTGCGCTCCTCATTTATTTCGAGAAGAGAAAAGCATCCCTCGAAGCGACGTGGAAATACGTGTACATCTGTTCGATCGGTATCGCGCTCGCGTTCGTGGGCATCATACTCCTGTCGATAGGCAGCGAGAAGATCGGCTCGCTTTTCTTCAGCGACCTGTACCAGCACGCCGCGGAGATAAATCCGTTTTGGTTGAGAGTCTCGTTCGCATTTCTGTTTGTGGGGCTCGGGACCAAGATCGGCATTGCACCTATCCACGCATGGCTCCCCGACGCGCACTCCGAGGCGCCGTCTCCGGTTTCCGCTCTGCTTTCCGGGACGCTTCTCAATTCGGCGTTCCTCGGCCTGTTGAGAGTGCAGGAAATACTGGTACGCGCGGACCAGGAGACGTTTTCGAACTTCATCCTGATACTGACGGGGTTCCTCTCGCTCCTCATAAGCTCGGTATTCATTCTGCGAGTGAGAAATTACAAGAGGATGCTCGCATATTCTTCGATCGAGAATATGGGGATAATGTTCATCGGAGTCGGTCTCGGCCCGATCGGAATCTTCGCCGCAATGCTCCATGCTCTTGCACATTCGCTCTCCAAGACTTCGTTGTTCCTGACGTCGGGTAACATACTTCATCATTACAAGACGAAGAAGATCGATGAGGTGCGCGGAATGCTGGAGAAAGACCCGGTGACAGGATGGATCTGGATCGTCTCCGCACTCTCCATCTTCGGCATACCACCCTTCCCGATTTTTATAAGCAAGTTCTTCATAGTCAAAGCCTTCTGGATGAACGGAGAGCCATGGCTTGCGCTCCTTTTCTTCCTCTTCATCGTCATCGTGACATTCGGGATGGGGAGAGCGGTGTTCAACATGACTTTTGGCGATGCTTCATCTTCGAATGAGGGCAGTGCGCATCTCAGCCTGTCCGCTTACCTTCCTCAGGTTGCGTTCCTCCTGGTGCTTCTGTTAGTTGGAATCGGCATGCCGCATCAGGTCTTTGACATGATCAACAATGCCGCAGGTTTCTTCTCTTCAGGTTCAGTCCACAATGTCATCTCCATGGTCCGGTAGAAGATGCCCGACGTGAACTGGATCGAGATGAAGAATCTTCAGCCGGTCGCACTGGAAGATATTCCGGTTATTCCGGTTGAAGAACTGAGAAGCGATGTAATCGAACGAGTGAAGTCGGGAGGACGACTTGTCCAGTTCTTCGGAAGCAAGACATCTGACGGTACGATGCTGTATGCAGTTCTCGCGGACGACAACGCTTCGCGACTTTTTGTGTCTTCCTCCAGGTTCAACGGTATCGCGAGCTACTCTGCGATGACTCCAGATCTCCCGTCGGCACATCTTTATGAAAGAGAATTCTACGAGGAGTTCGGAATATTACCGGATGGGCACCCCTGGCTGAAACCGGTTCGGAAAGGAACGCCGGGTATTGACGAAAGCGAGACGCCATACGAGTTTTTCAGTATGCAGGGAGAAGAGGTGCACGAGGTCGGCGTGGGTCCGATACACGCCGGAGTTATCGAGCCGGGCCACTTCCGATTTTCGTGTCATGGCGAGAAGGTGTACCATCTTGAGATCAAGCTCGGTTTCCAGCACCGTGGAGTTGAAGAATTGTTCGTCAAAAACAGGAACCGGCCACTGTATCTTGAGAAATTGTCCGAGTCCGTTGCCGGCGACACCGTAGTAGGACACGCAGGCGGATTCATTCGAGCGGTGGAGTCGCTTGCCGATGTGGCGGTCTCGCGGAGAGCGAAGGCGATTCGCACCGTCGCGTTGGAGCTTGAGAGAATCGCCGTCCATCTCGGCGACCTGTCCGCGCTTTCCGGGGACGTCGCATACCTGACCGGCAACTCCGTCTTCGGTGCACTTCGTACCAGGGTTATCAACACCACTATGTCGATATGTGGAAACAGGTTCGGACGCGGGCTGGTAACTGCGGGCGGAGTGAATTTCGACATCACTCCGGAATTACAGGAGAGCATTTTATCGATGGTCGACAGACTGGACATAGATGTCGCTTTGGCCGCCGAAGTTCTCTTCTCTTCGGCATCGGTGCTGGAGAGGTTCGAGAAGACGGGTGTTGTCGACAGGGATGCTGCAGCGTCTATCGGAATGGTGGGGCCCGCCGCGAGGGCCAGCGGAATTGCGGTTGATGTTCGCTCCGATCATCCGTTCGGCGGATTCGAGTTCGTCCCGGTTCACAAGCTGACTTTGCAGGGAGGGGACGTTTTCGCACGAGCTTACATCCGCTTTGTCGAAATCCAGCAGTCGATGAGAATCATCAGGCAGCAGCTGATGGGAATGTCAGATGAAGCGTCGAAGAAAAACGTCGGCACTCTCCGCCGCGACAGTCTCGTGACTTCCCTTACGGAAGCTTGGCGAGGAGAGATCGCATATACTGTCATCACGGACGCGAACGGTGAGATTGCGAGAGTGAAAGTCAAGGATCCGTCTTTCAATAACTGGTTCGCACTTTCGCTTGCAGTCCGTGGAGAAGGGATTTCCGATTTCCCGCTCTGCAACAAGAGTTTCAATTTGTCTTACAGCGGCTTCGATTTATAGGATGACGGTCGACTGAAATGTTGAATTTGCTCAAGCTCAGACGAAAGCACGGTCACCAGGCAATTCCGGACCTGAGAAGTGCGGTGTTGATGGAAAGTCATCGTGGATTTCCGGTCATCGACGAAAGGAAGTTCGAAGGAGATCGTCAGACGCTGGTTAATGCTTGTCCGACCGGTGCGATAAGGAAAGATCCCGTGTCAGTCGATCTTGGAAAATGCATCTTCTGCGGCGAGTGCGAGCGAATGTCCGGAGGTGCGATTAGGTTCACGAACGGTCACAAGCTCGGCGCGTCGGGCAGAACGCAACTGATGGTTACATCAAGTTTGAGTTACGAAGGCTTCCGCGACTGTTCAATTCGAGCCAGGGCCGAAATCCACAGACTCTTCGGACGGTCGTTGAAGTTGAGACAGGTTTCTGCAGGCGGATGCAACGGATGCGAGATGGAGCTGGCGGCATGCGGGAATGTCAACTTCGATATGGGAAGGTTCGGGATAGATTTCGTTGCGTCGCCCCGTCATGCGGACGGTATTGTCCTCACCGGACCGGTAACCAGGAACATGGCCCCGGCGTTGATGGATGCTTATAGAAGTATTAGCGAGCCGAAGATAGTGATAGCGGTCGGAGCGTGTGCGATAAGCGGAGGAGTGTTTGGGGGATCGGATGAAACGAATCGCGGTTTTCTGGATGAAGTCAAGGTCGATCTTTTCGTCCCAGGCTGCCCGCCGCACCCGCTGACAATTATCAACGCGGTTCTGGATTTCATCGGCAAAAAGTAGCGCGTTGCTTTTTGGCGCGACGGGAATCTTTCAAACCCATTTTCTTAACTGTGTTCAGACGATCCTTTCCAGCGGAACCTGGAACAGCCTGATGTGATCGTCCGCTCTAAGGATCGCCTTGTTTGCCTCGTTGATTTCATGAACAAGCCTGTCAAGTGATTCTTCTTTTTCGAAGGCGATCATAAAGACGGCGTTTGTGCCGGGGAAGCTGCGTATGTCAAGGTGCGGATCTGTGCCATGGCCTTTTCCAATGACGTGTTCCCAGCGAGTGTAGTAGTCGATGTCTGCCTCTTGCAGCAGCTTCATCACTCGCGGCGACTCGACATCGTTGCAAACGAGGAATGTTATCTTCATGGCTTTCCTTTGCTAAACAGTAGAACACAGATTTCACGGACTGAACGGATTTTCACGGAATATTCTGTCTTTTCTTCCTGTCGTTTGTGAAGATCTTTCTCTTGAACTCAGCTTTCTTTCCAAAATTAAGGAGCAGTCCAACCTCTATATCCGTAGACCGCAAATAGTTCAGGAGTTGGGCTTCATGTTCTTCCCGAAGTCTCTCCGCAACTTTGAGTTCCGTTATGACTAAATCGTCGACGAGCAAGTCTGCAAAGTAATCGCCGACGATAATCCCTTTGTAAAAGACCTGAATGTTTTTTTCCTTTTCCACTCGCATGCCCATGTCCGTCATCTCTATATTCATGGCATTTCCGTAAACCTTTTCGAGGAATCCGTAACCAAGATCGTTGTAAACTTTGTAGAACGCCTTGATTATTTTATCCGTGATATCTTCATGGATCATCTAACGATCCTCCGTGTAAATCCGCTTTATCCGGCTAATCCGTGTTCCTTGCTTTGTTTTCGAATCTTCTTCATGAATCCGAACAATCTTACTCTTCCTAAGTCATCGAGAATCGAATACACTACCGGGACGACAAACAACGTCAGCAATGTGGAGGTTATTAATCCACCGATCACCGCCTGTCCCATCGGCGCGCGAAACTCGCTTCCCTCGCTTACCGCAAACGCCACCGGCACCATCCCGAAGACCATTGCGAACGTTGTCATCAGGATCGGCCGAAGCCTCGTGGCGCCTGCGTTGATCAATGCTTCCGTCCTTTCCTGACCGCGGTCACGCAACACGTTGGCATAATCGACGAGTAATATCCCGTTCTTCGTTACCAGTCCCATCAGCATAATTATTCCTATCATCGACATCATGGAGACCGAGCTTCCGAATGCCAGAAGGCCGAGCACGGCTCCGATCAGCGACATCGGCAGCGCAAGCATGATCGCAAACGGATATGTGAAGCTCTCGAACTGCGCCGCCAGCACGATGTAGACAAATATGATCGCGAGGGCAAGCGAGAGGAATATGTTCAAGAAAGATTCCGATTGCATTTGTCCCTCGCCCACGACTCCGACATTGTATCCGGCGGGCAGCACGAGCTTGCTTGTGCGGCTCTGCACGTCTCCGAGGACTTCACCCAGCAGCCGGCCGGACAGGTTTGCGTCGACACGGATTTCCCGCTGCCTGTCGAACCTGTTGATCTGCGAAGGGCCGGAGCTCTGACGGATGTCGGCAACGTAGCTAACGGGCACCAATAGAGCTCGGCCGTCGCTCATGTTTTTGTTGCTCTTGATGGTCATATCGTCGACGTTCTCGAGTGAACTCCTGTCTTCCTTGCGAAGTCTTACGCGGACATCGTACTGCTCATCGCCCTCCTGGTATTTCGAGGCGACGTAGCCATCGACCATAGCTCTCGCCGTCGTGGCGATCTGTGCAACGTTGACGCCGAGATCTGAAGCCTTCTCCCGGTCTATCGTAATTCGGACTTCGGGTTTCGAAGTCTCGAGACTGTTCTCGATATCGACAGCCCCCGGCGTCGAGCGAACGATGTCCTCGACTTTGTCGGCAATCTTCTTGAGAGTTGCCATGTTGTCACCGCGGACGCTGAGCGAAACAGGCTTCTGATTCCCACCGGGTCCGCCCTGGGTTGCATACGAAATGTAAGCACCGGGAGTATTCTTCAATGCCGCACGGAGATAATTCATTATCTGCCAGATGCTGCGTTTGCGTTCGTTCTTCTTGACCAGTTTGACCAGTATGTTCCCCGCCGTGACCGGATCGTTTCCCGAACCGATTTTGAGCAAAGTCGTCTTGACTTCCGGCTGTTTCTCAAGCAGAGCTTCGATGGACGAACCGATAGAGGCAGTCTGCGCAAGCGAGCTTCCCGGCGCCGCGTGTATGCCGATGTTGAATTGACTTTCGTCCGTATCAGGGAAGAAGGAAGTGCCCAACAGTCCCATCAGGAAGAAGCTGGACACGAATATCGCAAGAGATCCGAATATCACAGTCTTCCTGTGATGGAGCGACCACGCGATCGCCTTTCTGTAAATCTGGCTCAATACCCGGAAAAAATGGTTGAAGTAGTAAAGTCCACGGCGAAGAATCGAGCCTTTGTTCTCTAGTTTCTCCTGTTCCTCGTTGAGCCACCGCGAAGAAAGCATCGGCGTAAGCGTAAAGGCGACAAAAAGTGATACGAGAACTGCCGCAGAGACAGTGATCCCGAATTGAAAGAAGAATCTTCCGACGAGTCCGGGAGTAAACGCGATCGGTACGAATACGGCAACGATTGTGAACGTGGTTGCCATGACCGCGAGTCCGATCTCTGCCGTTGCTGCCTTTGCCGCTTCCATCGGCGTCTCGCCATGCTGCATATGCCTGTAGATATTCTCGATTACAACGATCGCGTCATCGATAAGTAAACCCACCGCAAGCGAAAGCGCGAGCAGGGTAACCATGTTCAGCGTGAAGTTGAGAGCGTACATTATGAAAAAGCTTGTGATGATGGACGTGGGAAGCGCGATCGCGCTGATCATCGTCGAACGAACGTTTGCGAGGAATAGAAAGACCACGATCACTGCGAGGAGACCGCCGTAGAAGATGTCAAACAGAACGTCGTTAACCTCTTCGACTATGAACGTGCTGTTGTCTTGTGCGATGGTAATCTTCAGGTCCGGAGGGATCTCCTTTTCGAGTTCGGCGATTTGTTTCTGAATTCCTTCAGCAACGCGAACGGTATTGCTCCCCGACTGCTTAAGTATGCTGAGGCCGACCGCGCTCTTACCGTTCACGCGCGTGAGACTCGTTTGTTCCTTCACCCCGTCGACAACTTCTGCCACATCAGACAAATACACCGGCTTGCCCCCGGGTGTCGCCACAATCACTTTGTTGAAGTCGTTCACGTTCGTGTACTTGCCCATCGTTCGGAGCAGAACCTGCCTTGGACCCTCGATGAGATTGCCGGCCGGAACTTCCATGTTCGAAGACGCTACCGCCTGGATCACGTCGTCGATAGATAGTCCGTACGCCTTGAGTTTGGTTGCATCTACCGAAATCTGAATTTCTCTTTCTGCTCCACCGACGAGGTCAACGCGTCCGACCCCGGGAACATTCTCCAGGCGCTTCTTGATGACGTTCTTGGTGTACGTTGTGATTTCTTTGTCCGACCTCGCACCCGAAACCGTCATGGTAAACATCGGTTCGCTGGCCGGGTCGATTCGCTGGATCACCGGATCCTCGAGGTCGGTAGGGAGGTCTGCCCGGACCGCAGCGATCTTTTCCCGGACTTCCTGTGCCGCCTGTCGTCCTTCGACATCCAATTTGAACTGAATGATCACGAAAGAGACACCCTCCCGGGAGATGGATGTTATGTGCTCGATGCCGCCGATGGTGTTCACTGCATCTTCGATTTTCTTCGTGACATCGGTTTCCATTTGTTCTGGTCCTGCCCCGGGTAGCACGCTTGTGATAACTACGTAAGGGAAGTCGACATCGGGCCACTGGTCGATATTGAGTTTGGAAAGTGAAAAGAGTCCGAGCACGATGAGAGCAAGGATCATCATCGTTGCAAATACGGGACGTTCTATGGATGTGTCGGCTAGTTTCATGTTAGTTTACTTTCTTTCTTCGCTTGATCGCGACGATGCAAGACGGCGAGGCGAGGAATTCTCCTTCATCGGTCACCGTCATCAGGCTTGCTACGTTGGCCCAAGTGTTCGGTGATGTCTCTAACGACTCCCTCAATATTGCGAAGCACGTCAGAGTTCGGATACCGTAATACTCTGTTTCCCAAACTCTTCAAGTAATTGTCTCGTTCCATGTCGGAGAGAAGTCCGCGTGGTGTGCCATGTTGGCTGCCATCGAGTTCAATATCCAGCTTCACACTTGCACAATAGAAATCAAGTATATACGGTCCAAATGGAACCTGCCTGCGGAACTTCACGCCGAGGTGGTTCCCTCGGAGAACAGACCACAATTTTCGCTCGGCTTCAGTCATTCGCTTTCTTAGCATCCTGGCTGCAGGGATTAGTCTCGTTGAATATTCAGGCAAATGTCGTTTCATCGTCGATAAGATCTTAGACACTCTCCCTGCTTGGAGTTCCTTCCCCTCTTAGGGGAAGGACAGGATGGGGTCTGAAAACAGCATTCGGTTTCAACTGTGCCATGATATTGACCTCACCCCTCCCCTCTCCTCGAAGGAGAGGGGGCTTGCCTCGCTCCCTTTCATTCTTTGGCGAGATTGCCTTTCTTTAAGGTCACAAATTGTGACCTTAATCGGCTGCTGGTGACATGTCTCCACCACATCCTGGCTTCCTCCATGCTGAGTTGGAACATGAAGTTCTCCGGGAAGCGGTCAATATTCCTTTTCACGGCCTGATTCAATACTTTCACCGACACTCCATAAAGCGAAGCCAAATCTCGATCCAGCATGACTTTCTGTCCACGGATTAAAAGAATCGAACTCTCAATTCTCTCTAGAGGAATTATTGAATTTCTGTCGGTTATCTTTTGCCTGCAGCTATGCTGACATACCCGCTATCGCGGGCACTTGTGGCGCCGGTGGTAATGACTGTATCACCCTCCAAGAGTCCTGACAAAACTTCTGCATGATTCCCGTCGGTGATGCCGAGCTTGACGGGAACCTGGAACGACCGTCCACCTCGAACTCGGAAGACCCGGTCCGTGGTTCCGTCACTTACGATTGCCGCACTCGGTACGACGAGGCTATTGGATCCTGAGCTTTGTGGTACGTTGACCCGGCAAAACATTCCCGGCCTGAACCAATTATCACGAGTATTGCTGAACAGCGACTTGATCTGAAATGTGCGTGAGTGAACGTCTGCCGATTTCGAGACCTGAATAACTCCTCCACTTACGATCATCCCCGGCCGGGCCTCCGAGTAGACGCCGACTCTCTTTCCGACAGACAGCATCGCAAGATCAATCTCGTTGACGTCGAAGTCGACCTTCATCCTCCCTATTCTCGCCACGGTGATCAGGACGTTTCCTGGCACGGTCAGGTCTCCTATGCTGGCATTCACTGCAGTCACCACGCCGGGGATTGGCGTTGTCAGCTCTACTGCGCTTTTGGCCGCATCGAAATTGGCCTTCGCTACTTCGTACGCTGTTTGCGTGCCGTCGAGCGCCTGTTGCGATATCGCGCCATCCTGGAACAATGCTTTCATCCGCTCATAGGTCTTTTCGGCATTGCTAAAACCGGCCTGCGCCTGGTAGTACTGCGATGTCGCGCCGCTCTTGTCGAGTCCAACAAGGACCTGGCCCGCTTTGACCTCATCGCCCACTTTAACATTGAGCGTGGTGATGCGCTCGGAAATCTTCGCCACGATATTCGCCTGCTCCTCGCCCTCGAGCGTGCCGGAGAATTGTCTGATCACTGAGAATCTCTCTCTTTGGGCAGTAGCAATCTCGACAGGAATTGACGAATATGAGAGGTCAGCAGCCTGTTTCTTTGCGTTCGGTGAATTGGCACAGCCTGCCAGAAGTGTGGATGCGAGGAATATTCCCATCAGCATTTTATCTATACAATAGTGTTGTCTTGCCAAAGTCAACCTCCTGTTATTCTTGATTTACCGCAAAGGCGCCGAGACGCAAAGTGAAATACTGTATTGCGTCCCTCGTTGCGCCTCCGCATCTCCGCGGTCATCTTATTCTCCCGACGGCATAATCCCAGTCTGCCTTCGCGACCAGGTAGTCGTAAATTGCCTGGGCATAATTTGTTTGTGCGAGAGTCATAGCAACCTGCGCGTCGAGGAGCTCAAGCTGGGTGCCGACGCCATTTTTGAATCGAGTTTCAGCAATCGACACAGCTCTCTTCGCCTGTTGGATATTCTTCTCCTGACCCTGTATGCGCCTGTTTGCCTCATCCATTTTGAGACGCGCTGACTGCACCTGGATGGTAATTCCTTCCTCTGCTTTTAGGCGGGTATACTGGACCTTTCTCAGCTCGACTCTCGCCTCTTCGACGCGGGCCGGAGTTCGGAGGCCGTCGAAGATGTTCCATGACAGAGTCACACCGACATTCACTATCTTCGCCCAGAGGTAATTGCCGAATTGGAACGTGTTGTCCTGCGATTGCCACTGGTACGATCCGAAAGCATAGAGAGAAGGAAAGTATCCTGACGATTCAACGCTTATGTTCTTATGGAGCATCGATTCCTGTAATTCGAGCTGCTGGAGGGATGGATTACTTGTCAAGGCTTCGTTGCCACCTTCGTCGAGCACCGCCTGCGGCACTTCCGTGTAAGAGAAGCTGCCCTGAATCACCACGTTGCTGTCAAGCGGGATCGACAGAAGGCTCTTTAGGCCATTTACTGCGAGAACCAGGTTGTTTTCTGAGGAGATCAGAGAAGGTTCCGTGTTCGCCACCTGCACCTCTGCTCGCAAGAGATCGAATTCCGCTGCCTGCCCGTGGTCGTAGAGTGATTTCACATTCTGATAATTTGCCTTCACGACATCGAGCCCCTGGCGGGTCGCCTCCACTAGCTTCTGCATCAGGAGCACTGCGTAGAATGCCTTCTTGACCTGGAGGACTACGCTTTGTCTAACCGACTCGTAGCCGGCGTTCGACATATCTTTGTACGTATTGGCGATATCGAGAGCGACGCCCACCTGTCGGCTGTAGAGTGCCTGGGTCAGAGTGAGCCCGCCCTGGTAAGAGTTGTTGGACCCGATGGCGAAAGAGATCGTCGAGCTCGTGGGGTTGAAGGGAGGCGTGTTAGCCGGCAGGAAGATCACCGGCAGCTCGACGTTGCGCATATATTGGGCTGAGGCGGTAAGCTGCGGGAAAGCGCCGGACCTTGCCTCGGCAATCTGTGCATCTGCTTTGTATCGATCCTGATCCGAGATAAGAATGTCACGGTTTTGCCGGAGCGCAATCGAGACAGCTTTATCCAGTGTCAGGATAGATTTCTCAGTTTCCTGACTTAACACGGGTCGCGAGCACAACACAACTGCGGCGACACCGACCGCGAGGCAAATAAACTTGCCGTATACTTTTCTCATAGTTCGCACGACCTAACTTTTGAGACAGTTTGAGCACACGTCGGACTTGTTGGGGACTTTGGCCAGCACCGAGTGCCATTTCTGTTGAGACTCCCCTCAAACAGAGGCTGAGTGAATAGCTGCCCTGACAACAATCATTAACAGTTGAGACTACGGAAGCACGAGCTTGGAGTTACATCCGAAGCACAAAGTACGAGGGGAGCGAGCGAGATTCAAGGAAAGATACTTTACGCCGTCATCCCGATTGTGGACGTAGTTTCATGTTTTCGGAAGGGAACTTGAGCTACATCCAGCAAGGAAGGTGACCGCTTTAAATCTCAGTAGGTAAGTAAAAGCCGATCTGCCACATTCTCATCCGACAAGATTTTGCCTTCAAGTTGGAAACGTCTTAGCATCGATTGGCCACAATTTATATAGACTTCTTGTTTGAAAAGGCCCGATGGAATTTTCAAACCGACGGTATAGGTACCGGACTTTTTCTGGCCGTCGATACTGAGTGCAACTTTAACCCCACGTTCTTTTGCGGATTCGATTTCCTTTAGAAGATCGTTCAATTGGAACCCTTGCGCCCCATAAAGTATCGACTGACTGTCGGAGTACGGCGGGTCGCAATAGATTAGATCACCGGATTTTGCCTCTGCAAAGGCTTCTCTGTAATCCCGCACAGCGAAGTCAACATTCTTTAATCTTGCTTTCCACTCTTCAACGCGCCTCGCAAAGCCTTCGACAGAGATTGGAGTGTGAGCGCCACATGGAGTGGACATGTAGCCATCTTCTTTTCGGAAACGGACAATCCCTCCATAACACGCACGGCTCAAGAAAAGAAAGTCGGGTCCATTGGGGGATTTGTTGTAAGATTTCCTCACACTTTCATAGACTTGCTCCTTGGTTTCTCTCCCTATCCTGTTTCTTCGTGACGAGTACCAATCAATGAGCTGCTTAGGTCTGTTCTTCAGCATGAGCCAAATCTCCATCAATGGCTTGAAAGTGTCCGATCCAATACCGGCATGTGGCGCGAGGGTGGCCATGATGGCTCCGCTTCCCAAGAATGGCTCGAAATACCTTACATACTCAGCGGGAAAACACCGAGTAATCTCTATCGCAACCCTTTGTTTATTGCCGACCCACTTGAGCAGCTGCAACTTGGGTGGGTAATAGGTTGCATATTTGTTTTCGATGGTGTATTGCATGTTCGAGTTTGCTTCCTTCGACTAATATAGTGGCAGTTGTGCTAATATGCAATTTTGGGATATGCGGTTTTAGAATATAACTTCTCAGACGAAAAAATCGCTTAACACAAGAGAGTCGAGGACCGTTATCGAGAT
>JAKASW010000400.1 GCA_021818875.1 Bacteroidota bacterium | reverse complement strand
TATGTTCTCGAGGACAAGAACATGTTTCCGGGAATCATTGGCTGCCTCAGGATAACACCGTTCGAAGTTTTCTCGCGAGGCGTGAAGATGCCGATGGGAGGTATAGCAGCGGTCGCAGTTCAACCCGAAGCGAGAAAACGAGGAACCGCAAATGCGTTGATGGAGGATGCATTGCAGAGAATGTACGAGATGGGTTATCCGGTTTCGATGCTCTTTCCATTCCGGCATGATTTCTATAGAAAGTTCGGCTACGCCTATGTCGGCAACGTCATCCAGTATGATTTCTCTCCTGCGAACTTGTTGAATTTTCCCGAACGGCTCCATGTCCGCGCCTGCAGCAAATCCGACCGTAGTACACTGAAGAAAATTTTGCAGCAGGAGATTCAGCTGGACCGCAGTTTTACACCGATTCGAAACGACAACTTCTGGGACCTGATCGTATTTCCAAAATTCAAAGATGCGTACATTTACGACGATGGGGAGACTAAAGGCTACATCGTTTTTGATTTGAACAAAGAGAGCACCGGAAACAGCGGTGTCTTCGGGCAGTCAGTGATGAGCATAAAGGAGTTTGTGGCACTCGATGCGGCCGCCAACAAAGGGCTCTGGGCTTTTGTCGGCAGCCTCGCCGACCAGATTAATCATGTTAAGTTTCTTGCGCCTCCTGATTATCCATTTCATCTTTACATGAAGGAACCGCGGGAATTAGCTTTCAGGCGCCTCTTTTTCGAGTACAAAACATTTTCTACAGTCGCGTCGGGATTCATGCTGAGAGTCGTCGACGTCCAGCGGGCGCTCTCGAAATTGAGACACACTCTGGACGTTCGGACAGATTTCGCCTTACGGATTGACGATGGGAATCTCCCCCAAAATACCAAGACGCTTAACCTTCATCTCCATTCCGGTGAAACGATTGTAGAAGAAACGAAGTCGCCTGCCAAGTTTCAAGCGGACATAGGCGTGTTCTCCCAGATATATTCGGGTTTTCTGAAGCCGAGCGACGCCGTCAGATATGGCTTTGCAGAAGCAGAGCCTTCTATCATTGGAGTGCTCGACGAACTCTTTCGTGCTCCCTCTCCGTTTGTCTACCAGTTCGACATTTTCTGATTTTACTTATCCCGGCGACGAACGTCTGATATTGAAGCCAAGAATTGCAACTGGTATATTGAACCAATTAATAATCGCTATTCCGCAGAATAGAAAATTCAAGTTTCGATCCTCAAGACAACTAAGTTCAGAGCAGGTGGATAACAAAAATAGATTAGTTCTTCTCGACATTTTACGGGCCATCGGCGTGATGTTGATGATAGAAGGACATACTATCGATGCAGTGATGAGTCCGTTGTACAAAGATGGTTCAAGTCTTTTATTTCAGTTCTGGACATTTTTCCGTGGCTTGACAGCCCCGTTCTTCTTCTTCTCCGCAGGCTTTGCATTCGTGATAGCAACTGTGAAAGATAATGGAGGGGAACTCACTGTCCCGGGAAGGGCATGGCCCCGCCGTTTGCGCCGGATCATTACGCTGCTTCTGATCGGTTACGGATTGCACATGCCGCTCCAGATGCTCTATGATCCGTCGAGTGTTTCGCAGGAGGCATGGAATGTATTCTTCATTGCCGACGCCCTTCAGATAATCTCGCTCTCACTTCTTGTAATTCTACTTGTCGCTCTCTTTACCAAAAGAAAAGAGGCCCTCTTCAAATCCTACGTGATTGCTGCGTCATTGTCCTTGATACTCGCTCCTCTAACCGAACCGATAAGATGGGAGACATTCCTGCCGCATGCGATTTATCCCTACCTTACTTTCAGAGCAGGATCGTTCTTTACGTTCTTTCCTTTTTCCGGTTATCTTTTTGCCGGTGCTGCTTTCAGCGCAGCCGCACTCTCATTCCCGGTTCAATCGCGTGCGAGACTTTTGTCGAAGAACTTCATGCGTGCATCGTTTGTGTCGTTGATTCTTTTTGTCATCTTCTTTCCGATCCAGATGATATTCGTATCCCCGTACGTCGATTACTGGAGAGCTCTCCCCGCGGTGAACTTTCTCAGGTTTGGACTCGTAACGGCAGTCGCATCGCTTGTCGGCTATCTCAGTCTCCGGGTCACTCGCTTCCCGAAGATTCTTCCGGCGATCGGGAAAAGTTCGCTCACGATTTACGTGGTACACCTGATGATCGTCTACGGCTCGCCGGTTAATACGGGACTGGCACAACTTCTCCCGGGCGGCGTGCATCCGGCAGTTGCGATTTTGCTTGCCGCCGCTGTGATGTCGCTAATGTTCGGAATGGTATATGCGATGGAAGCTTATCGCGGAAGGAAGAGGAGGATTGAAGCAGTTACTGTGAGTGAGGTAGCTAAGTAAGTTTTGTTATTTTACAGGCTCCGCCCGTTTCTTTGCCCAATCTTCCACATCTATCTGCATCGCGACTTCGTCGCAAACGGGAAACTTGAGACAGTCGATGCAGATGCTCCAGACCTTGTGCGGCAGCAGCTGCTTGTCGATTATCTTGAAACCCAACTTTTCGAAAAAATGCGGCTTATAGGTCAGAGCGAACACGTGCTTCAATCCAATCTCAACAGCATCGTCCATCAAGGCCTCGACTACGAGTGTGCCGAGCCGTTTCCCTTGCATGTCCGATTGAACGGCAAGAGATCGGAGCTCTGCAAGATTGTTCCAGGTTATGTCCAGCGAGCCACATGCCAGGACTCTTTCTGTAGAAGAACCGTTCGAGGACTCTCCGCTTGTGCTTACCGCGACAAAATAGTCCCTGACTTGCTGAAGCACCTGGGTCTGTGACCTGTAAAGCATTTCTCCCTTTTCGGCGTAAGAATTTATCAGGGAAACTATTTGTTGAACATCGCCGACTCTCGCGCGGCGAACACTTATATCAGTATCCGACAATTGCATTCTCTCTCTTTGTAATCTTGATATCCTGAAGTTGCGGTGCCTTTATTCTTATCTCAAAATTAAAACCGCGATAGTAGCCAATCGGGTTCCAGGTAAGATACATTTCCCAGCAGTGCAAGTCCCTGTAGACTGTGACGGTCGGCACCGTTACTTGGTGCTGAATGAGGTCATAACCGCCGGTGAATCCTATCTTCCAGTTCTCGGTTAGGTT
>JAKASW010000399.1 GCA_021818875.1 Bacteroidota bacterium | reverse complement strand
ATATCAGGAGCGGTACGAAGTCCAAAAAATAAAATATCTAAGCAAGGAAGCCCGGAAGCTTGGATGGCTCCTTGCTCCCATCGAGGTGGTTCATCAGTAGGAACAAAATGACGAAGCAATCCCCTCCAAGAAACCACAAAGAAGGGGGATCGCCGCGCGGCGCGGGGACGCCGCCTGTCCACCGCCTGCCTGCTATAGGCAGGGACAGGCAGGCTTGCGATGACAGGTACTTTTGGGTCAGCCTCTAAAGGTGAAGGTGGAGCATGAGAATCCTTCTGGTTGAAGACGACAAGAGTCTTCAGAGAACTCTGCTAAAATTATTCAAGACTCAGAACTTTGCAGTCGATGCGACGTCTTCCGGTAAGGAGGCTGTCTTCCTCGCTAAGACGAACGATTATGACGTGATCGTTTTGGACCTCATGCTTCCTGACATTGACGGTTTCGAAGCATGCAAGCAAATCCGGAAGGAAAAGATTCTCACATCGATTCTGATGCTGACTGCGCTCGATGAAGTTGAGAGTAAGATCAGAGGTCTCGACACCGGTGCCGATGATTACCTGCCGAAACCTTTCCATGTGGGTGAGCTGCTTGCCCGGATCAGGGCTCTGTATCGAAGGTCTGTCGAAGAAAAAACATCTGTAATAAAAGCCTTTGATATCGAAGTGGACACAAACTCACGAAAGGCATTTAGAAAAGGCAGGGACCTTCGCCTTTCCGGCAAAGAATTCGCCCTTCTCGAATTTCTTTTACTCAACAGGAAAAGAATCGTCACCCGCTCAGAGATCGCGGAACATGTCTGGGATTTAAACTTCGACCCGCGAAGCAATGTGATAGACGCTTTCGTTAAGCTACTTAGAAAGAAGGTGGAAGCAGGATCAGGACAAAAGGTTATAAGGACCGTGCGAGGAATTGGCTACACGATCTTCGACGAGGCATAAGTCTTCCGATACGGACAAGGGTGGCGCTGTACGTTACCGCAACCTTTGCAGTCGTAATTATCGTTCTTTTTGCTGTCCTTTCGGAACTATATGAAGGCTATTCTTACCGAGCCTTTGACGTAACCTTGCAAGCTGCGGCAAGTGCGGTAGCCAACGGACTTTCAGAAACGGTTTTCCAGAAGGACAAGTCAGGCATTAAGGAGGACGCTGGGGAATCGCTCATGAGTTTCGAGAGGAAAATCGGCATTATCCGTGTTGTGATTTTTGATTCGCTCGGCCGCCAGTTACTTTCCTTGAATGATCCAGGTCTAATTGCAGAACGGGCCACGCCCGAAAGCTTCACAAGGAGGGATCGCAGGAGGAAGTTCCTTACCATAAGAGTGCACGACAAACCTTACAGAGCAGCCATTGCCAACTTTGAGACGCACGGGGAATCACAGGGGACAGTTGTCGTTATCGCTTCACTTTCTGCGACCCGCGAATCCATCGATAGGGTACAGGCGCTTGCTTTCATACTGGCTCCGTTGACGATTCTGATTGTCGCTATCGGCTCCGTGACGATAGCGAAACGTTCACTCAGGCCGCTGGAGAAAATGGCAGCCGACATAGACGAAATAGGGTATGGAAAAACATTATCAACACTTGCCGTCCCGGAGTCTAAGGATGAAATAAAGAAACTCTCTGAATCGTTCAACTCGCTGATAAGAAGAATCAATGCCCTTATTGAAACTCAAAGAAGTCTTCTTCTCGATGCATCTCACCAATTGAAGACTCCTCTTACCGTGATTCAGGCAGAGATAGAGATGCTCTTAATGAGACGGGATCTGACAGAGACAGAACGCGAAAACTTAAAACAGCTTCTTTCCGAAGCCGAATACGCATCCGGACTTGCAGTCGACTTGATTTATCTGTCGAGGCTGGAGTCGGTGGGACCGCATGAGTTCTCGTTGGTCTCGCTTGACTCATTGGTAGAGAGCATAGTTTCCAGAAATGCTTCCCTCGCAAAACACAGATCCATCAAACTGCTGTTCGAACCTTCCAACGAATGCAATGTCCGGGGAGACACTGAGATGTTGAAGCGTGCGCTATCGAATATCATTGACAATGCAATTAAGTATAGCGGCGAGCGAGGGGAAGTGCGGGTTGTAACCCGTATGGTATCAAACGGAGCTAAGGCAATCGTCGAGGTCCACGACAAAGGGCAGGGGATAGATGCCGAAGAGCTTGGAAGAGTCTTCGACCGCTTTTACCGAACGCGCAGTGCCAGGAGCGGCGATGAAAAAGGCAGCGGCCTTGGACTCTCGATAGCCAAACGCATCGTGGAACAGCACGGCGGAAAAATATCCATCGAAAGTGAGGTCGGAGTCGGGACATCCGTCACAATAGAATTGCCGGTCTAATTGGCTTTTAACGATCAGGGTGGTAAGTTGCGAAGAGCTTTGGGGCATTTACTTTTCCTTCTTTTCAACTCGCTTATCCGCATCATTCATGATTTGCATTTTTCCTCCGATAATACATAATTCAGCCTCTGTGGAGGACGGATTGATTGTAACGGGATTTATGACTGCAGGGCCTGGAATAGCATTTCTCCAACATTCACCAACTCTTGGAATGAGAGTCGGTGAAGAGGTTATTGTGCAAAAGTGCATACGCGATTAACATTTGAAGGAAGTTATGTGATGCGGAAGTTTATTCTTACTGCTTTGTTCCTTGTATTGGGAGCCGGATGTGCCATGACGTAGTCATACGTTTCACCTCAGATCGGTTTCAAGGTTTGCGGGATGAGCGGTGCAACGACGGAGATTATCGGTGGCCAGGTAAACCAATTAGGTATTGCAGATGCAGGTGGCACGGCATTCGATCTCGGTGCTGGACTTGGGCATGAACTCAAGTTCCCTACTCCTGTTTATCGGTTGGATGTTGAAGGTAACCTGAGTGCGTCTTAGAAACCCACTGCGTCTGGCGGTGGTAATGGGAAGACAGCTTCGCTGGGTTCCGCCATTTAGCAGCCATCCCTTGAAATGTTTATCCCATTGGGAGACGGCTGTCGAGATCAAAAATCCGCTCGACGAGTCGATCTACGATCCCGTAGGGAGTCATCGACCGATGGCGGATTCCCGGTTTTCGTGAGGCGTCCGTCTTCGACGGATGTCTTTCTGAAGCGAAGCTGTCCCAAAAA
>JAKASW010000054.1 GCA_021818875.1 Bacteroidota bacterium | reverse complement strand
GATCTACTTAGTGCCCCTGCCTGCCGGCCGGCAGGTTGGTGACTTGTCACGAAGTGATGCCTTTGGCAGTGGTTACACCTTTCGGCTTGACTTCTAGTTGGACTCTCCGCCGAAGGCAGAGATCTCCCGCGAATCATTATTGATCCGTGAGGGAGAACCAACAACATCGGGTATTCAAGCTGGGAAGTACGCCCAGTTGGACTCGAACCAACAACCTACGGCTTAGAGGGCCGTTGCTCTATCCAGTTGAGCTATGGGCGCGAATACATAAAGTTAAAAGTCTGACGCCAATTTTCAAAAGCACATCAAACAATCATTCGCTCGCCGCAGATCAACTGGACGCGCCTTCACTCTGCTTCCGACTTTTGTCCTTTAACTTTTGCCCCCAGCATGATATATTTTTCAAAAGAAAATGCAGAAACGCAGCAGGACCCGCAAACGTACCACCACTGAAAGTCTTAAGCTAGAAGCCTCTCGTCTTACTGAGCCATTTCGCGTCGTCCTTTCAAACGCAGTGACCATAATCGGGGAACATCTACCATTTGTCGAAAGCGCCGCGATCGGGGTGTGGATAAACGTTGGTTCGCGCGACGAAGAACCTGAGGAAAATGGACTTACCCATCTGATCGAACACATGGTGTTCAAAGGGACTGAGCATTTCACAGGAAGCCAGATTGTCGACTTGATCGAAGGACGCGGCGGATACATCAACGCATTTACTACCAAGGAGTTTTCCTGCTACTATGCGAAGGTATTTAAAGAAGACATCGAGCACGCCCTCCAGGTTCTTTCGGATCTTGTAATATATCCGAAGTTCGGTGAAAAGGATCTGCTGACCGAGAGAAAAGTTGTTCTTTCTGAATTGCACGAAGTGATGGACGATCCGGAAGATTGGGGAATGGATCACATAGAAGAGAAGATGTTTAATGGAAATCCTTTGGCGATGACTATCATTGGGAAAGCTTCTTCTATAGTCAGTTTCGGTGCCGGTGACCTGCGCAGATTTCATTCGAAGAATTTCACTGCAGATCGAATCGTCATAAGTGCTGCCGGGAATATTGACAGGTCTGAATTCATCAGATTGGCTTCGAAATATTTCTCTGATCTGGATTCACGCATTAAATTTCACATTCGAAAGAGGCCGACTCAAAACAGAGCGGGAAGATTTTCCCTCAGGCAATCAGGCGGAAAACAAACTCACATCCTGCTCGGCGCTGTTGCACCTGGCCTCGACAGCCGGGACAGGTTTGCCGCGGCTATGGTCGGAGTCATTCTCGGTGATGGTTCGAGTTCCCGACTTTACAAGAATGTCCGCGAGAAGGAAGGACTGGCTTATTCCATTTACTCCTACGGATCTTCATATATGGATGTTGGAGTTATGGGAGTGTATGCAGGCACTTCTTCTCGCGACGCAGGTCGTGCCGAAGATAGAATCTTCTCGACCATAGATGAATTTGCTCAACAGGGGCCGACTGCCGAAGAGGTCTCGAGAGCGAAAGCGCAATTGAAAGCCGGAATCGTTTTTTCTCTTGAAAATCCATGGGACAGGGCATCCCTCTTTGCGAGAGACGAGCTCTGTTATGGACATAAAGCTAATTTGGCAGAGTCGCTCCAGTCGATTGAAAACGTAAAACCGTCGGAGATTGTGGAGGCGGCTCGGAAATATTTTATGAGGGAGCGAATTACATCTCTCATCATTCTGCCGGAGAATACGGTTGCGAGAAAAATAACCAATCGAAGAAAATTGAAACCACGGCGGTGATCCCGCTTCGAGAAAAAGGAGAAATCAATATGTTAGTTGGTCTACTGAAAGAAATAAAACCTAATGAAAACAGAGTGGCACTTTTGCCTGCTGGTGTGGAGCTGCTGGCCTCGCAGGGACATAAAGTAATTGTAGAAAAGAATGCGGGACTTGCGAGCGGTTTTCCGGACGAACTCTATAAGAAAGCGGGCGCAAAAATCATTGACAATGCGTCCGACATTTATGCTTCTGCTGACATGATTATGAAAGTCAAAGAGCCGATAAAACCTGAATACAAGTTGATTAGAAAGGGTCAGGTACTATTCACGTACTTTCACTTTGCGGCGAGCAAAGATCTGACCGATGCGATGATCAAATCCGAGGCTGTTTGCATAGCCTACGAGACTGTGCAAAAGGGAGATGGCTCGTTGCCTCTACTGATACCGATGAGCGAGGTTGCAGGAAGGATGGCTCCCCAGGAAGGTGCGAAGCACCTGGAAAAGGAAATGGGTGGAAGAGGAATCCTTCTCGGCGGCGTTCCCGGAGTTGAGCCTGCCGATGTCATTGTGCTCGGTGGCGGAATCGTAGGTCAGAATGCGGCACGCATCGCCGCCGGTTTGGGTGCTCGCGTCACGATACTCGACAGCAATCTGCAGAAGCTTCGTTATCTCGACGATGTTATGCCGAAGAATGTGCTTACGCTGGCATCGAATCCTCACAACATCAGAAAGTCCATCGCCCGTGCAGACGTTCTGATCGGCGCGGTATTGATCCCGGGCGCGAAGGCACCTAAGCTTGTCACCAAAGATTTGCTGAAAGATATGAAAGAAGGCTCTGTGATTGTCGACGTCTCTGTCGACCAGGGTGGCTGCATCGAGACATGCCACCCGACGACTCACGAGAATCCTACTTACGTCGTCGACGGCGTCATCCATTATTGTGTTGCCAACATGCCTGGAGCGGTGCCTTTCACATCCACGATAGCGCTTACCAACGCGACTCTGCCGTATGCGCTTCAGATTGCGGGGAGCGGTTGGGAGAAAGCGGTGAGAATCAACAAGGAAATCGGTCTCGGTCTTAACATGGCACACGGCAAGATAACGTATAAGAATGTTGCCGAGGCATTTGGTCTTGAGTACACACCGATGGAAGAGGTGCTGGACTAAAAATCCCGATGCCATTGTGGGGGAGCCGTGAGGAATCTACATGCTGAAGACCTTCGACAGACCGGTACTCTTCTACGCTTGATAAATTCGGCTCCCATCGTTATTCTGTTGTTGTCAAGATTTCTTTGAAACGCGACAATTCCTTACTTTGTTTTAGATAAAGAGCGAATGTGAAATGGCAAGATTAACAATAGTAGATGATCCCATCGGCGGGAAAGGGAAAACGGTCGAAGTAGAAAACGGCACGACTGTAATCAGAGCCGCAGCGGAGGTGGGTGTGGAGATACCGCACTTCTGTTGGCATCCCGGGCTGTCAATCGCCGGCAATTGCAGAATGTGTCTGGTCGAGATCGAGAAAATGCCGAAGCTTGCGATTGCCTGCTCTACGCAGGTCGCGGACGGCATGGTGGTACACGTCAATTCTCAGAAGGCAGTCGAGGCAAGAAAGGCGGTGCTCGAGTTCATATTGATCAACCACCCGCTCGATTGTCCCATCTGCGATGAAGCAGGCGAATGCAATTTGCAGGATTACACATACAGCCATGGACCGGGTCACAGCGCACTTGAAGAAGCGAAGAATAAGAAATCCAAAAGAGTCTCCCTCGGACCGAACGTGGTGTACGATGCAGAAAGATGTATCCTGTGTTCTCGCTGCATCAGATTTATGGACGAGATTGCCAAGAATCCGACTCTTACTTTCGTGGAACGCGGCGACAGGGTGTATATTGACACTTTCCCGGGAAAAGAGCTTGATGACCCTTATTCAATGAATGTGATCGACATTTGCCCAGTCGGAGCTTTGACTAACCGCGAATATAGGTTCAAAGCGAGAGTTTGGGAAACATCCTCGACGGAAGGCATTTGTGTCGGCTGCTCGCGCGGCTGCAACACGAACATTTGGGTCAGGAATAATGAAATAGTTCGTCTTAATCCGAGATTGAACCCTGAGGTCAACAATTACTGGATCTGCGACAACGGGCGCTTGGATTCATATAAGCATGTCAACTCGGAACAGCGGTTGAATTCTCCGATGATTCGGAAGGACGGAGTTCTTCAGGAGGTCGGATGGGACGAGGCACTTGCTCATGCTGCCGATGCCCTGAAGCCGTTTTCAAAAGACGAAGTGGCAATAATCGGATCTGCCTATGCCTCAGTCGAGGATAATTACATCCTTCAGAAGTTCGCAAGACAGGTTATCGGGACTCCGAATTTGAGTTTCCTTTCTCACGCGATCGATGGCGATGAGGACAATTTCCTTATTCGAGCCGATAAGACTCCGAATGCTTACGGGGCGCGTGAAGTTGGAGTCGTTTCACCGAAAGGTATTGATGTAAGCCGAATCTTCGAGCTCATCGCCTCCGGTAAGATCAAAGCGCTCTATGTTATGGATGATGATTTAGCGGCTTCGAAAGAAAATGAAGAAGCTCTTGCGAAGCTTGATGTACTGATGGTAAATCATTGGATGAAAACACGCACGACGGACCTTGCCGATGTAATCTTCCCGAGTGCGACCTATGCGGAGAAGTTTGGAACGTATGTAAACTTCGCCGGCAGGGTGCAAATTTCTCGGCCGGCAGTTTCAACTCTCGAACGAGAGCGAGTACCGGGAAGATTCAGGATGAGCAGACTCGATAATTTTGGAAGTACATTCGATAGATGGAACAAAGGTCCTCGCAGGAACGTCCGGTCGTCCTGGGAAATTGTCTCCGCGATCGGGAATTTGCTGGGCGGCAAAATGCGGTATCAGTCTTCTGAGAAAGTGTTTGAGGAAGTGGCACAGGCAATCCCGGCTTTCAAGGGGCTGTCCTATGCTAAGATCGGATATCGTGGTGCTCCGTTGTCAAAGGGGCCAGTTGGAAAGAAGTCGAAAGAAGAAGTAGCAGTCAAATAACGTTGAGTCACCATGGTGACTCCGGCAATCCGACAATTTTTGGAAGGAACTGAAGGCGGATGATTGCAGTTGTAGCGCTGATTAAGATCATAGTTGTTGTTTTAGTAGTTCTCGGGGCCGTAGCATACCTTGTCCTCTTGGAACGGAAGATAAGCGCATATATGCAGGACAGGATCGGACCCAACCGCGTCGGACCAAAAGGAATGTTCCAGCCTTTTGCGGATATCCTGAAGCTTGTTTTAAAGGAGTTGATAGTACCCGAGCAGGCAAACGGCTTCGTGCATGCGCTGGCTCCTGTGATTTCAATTACCGTGGCGCTCTCGGCATTGGCAGTGATTCCATTCGGAAATTATATCGTCATTGGCGGGCAGAAAATCAGTCTCATGATAGCGAACGTCAATATCGGTGTTCTCTATATTCTGGCTATGTCGTCGCTCGGAGTCTATGGAATAACACTTAGCGGGTGGTCGTCTAACAGCAAGTATTCTCTTCTCGGCGGGCTCCGGTCTTCAGCGCAAATGATCAGCTATGAATTGTCGCTCGGCCTGAGCATCATTGGAGTTCTGATGATCGACGGTACTCTTCGACTCGATAGGATTGTTACGGCGCAGGGAAGCGGACTCTGGAATATTGTTTACCAGCCGCTCGGTTTTCTGGTTTTCATTACAGCAGCGTTCGCGGAGACGAACAGACTTCCCTTTGATCTACCTGAAGCAGAGCCGGAACTGGTCGGCGGCTACCACACTGAATATAGCGGTATGCGGTGGGGGCTGTTCTTCCTATCGGAGTACACCAGCATGATAGTATCGAGCGCGCTTATCGTTACGCTCTACTTCGGTGGATGGTCGCTTCCTTACGTCGACTATGCGGCGATGTTTCCAAATATCGCAGCTATTATCGAAATCGTGACCTTCCTTGCGAAGACCGGTATTTTTATATTCATATACATGTGGGTAAGATGGACTCTCCCGCGATTCAGGTACGACCAGCTTATGAACGTCGGTTGGAAGATTATGCTGCCGCTTGCGATCGTGAATTTGCTCGGCACCGGTGCTGTCCTGCTCGCGGTGAAGTGATATGAGGTAAGAAATGACAAACAATGGCAATGGTAAGATAAAACCTAAGATGACTTTCTGGGAGAAGCTCTATTTCCCGGAGATAATACACGGCATGACGATAACGATGAAAGCTATGTTCAGGCCGAAGTTCACACGGCAATATCCGGAGGAGCGCTGGAATCCGCCGCCGGTATTCCGGGGACGGCCAGTTTTGGTTGTCGAAGACGAGACAGGAGTGGAGCGCTGTGTGGCCTGCGGTCTTTGCGCACGAGTGTGTCCATCGCTGGCCATTCAGGTGCAGGCTGCAGAGACGGAGCTTGACAAAGAGAGGTATCCTGAACTCTTTGAGATAAATATGCTGAGGTGCATCTTCTGCGGTTTCTGTGAAGAAGTCTGCCCGGAAGAAGCGATCATAATGAGCAAAGACTTCGAGCTCACATTTTCCGAGCCGAAAGATGCGATATTTGGCAAAGACAAACTTCTCATTCCAAGGTCGCAACTCGAAGATCGTCTCGAATTCCTGAAGCAGTATCGCTGACACAAGTAGAGTATATTCACTGTTTTGTCTGAACGACACGACTAACTCGTTGACGGGGAGGATCGTAATGAAGGCCTATACCGAGTATCTTTGGTTCAATACAAAGAACAGGAAAGAGTTAGTCAACATCAGTGCAGAGGTAGAGAAGCATGTCAAGCAAAGCGGTGTGCAAGAAGGGTTCTGCTTGGTCAGTGCGATGCACATTACAAGTGGAATCTGGGTTAACGATGAAGAGCCGGGGCTTAAAGAAGATCTGATGGAATTTCTCGATAAGCTTGCGCCATTCAAGCCGGAGTACCGGCATCACCGCACCGGCGAGGACAATGCCGACGCGCACCTCAAGAGATCGATTCTTCATCACCAGGTTGTTCTGCCGATCACGAAAGGCCGTCTTGATCTGGGACCGTGGGAACAAGTGTTCTATGCAGAGTTTGATGGTCAAAGAAGAAAAAGGGTGGTCGTCAAGATTATTGGGGAATGATGCCTGTCCCTTCGTTATCCGGGCTGCCGCTTAAACAATAAAAATTCTCGTCAAATCCCGTTAGCCCTGTGTACACCCTCTGACGAGCTTGGTGGGTTTCGGGGAGCCGTTCTCCTGAGGCAACATGGATGAATCCACTCGCAAAAATTGGGAATTAGTCTCCAGGAGCCGCGGTGAACTAATCATGGTTATTCATGTGAAAATACCTGCAAGTGGAGTTAAATTGCCAAACAGATTATGAGCAAATCTTTTATATCGGCCATAACTTATTCCGATTTGAAGACGCGGGACTCGGCCGAAACAACTTTGGCAGGTGCTTCCGAGAAAAATATTTTTGCACGCCTCCTGCCGTTTCTCGGCCCAGCATTCATAGCGAGCGTCGCCTATGTCGATCCAGGAAACTTCGCGACTAATATCCAGGGAGGATCGGAGTTTGGGTATACTCTGTTGTGGGTCATCCTGCTCAGCAATCTGATGGCGATGCTCATCCAGACTCTCTCCGCCAAGCTGGGGATCGCAACCGGGACAAATCTTGCAGAACATTGCCGGAATCATTTCAGCAAGAACGTCGCTGACGGAATGTGGGCCCTGATGGAAGTTGTCGCCATGGCGACCGATCTCGCGGAATTTCTTGGAGCCGCTATCGGTTTCAATCTTCTCTTTGGTTTCCCGCTCATCGTGGGCGGCTTGATGACTGCCGTCTGCACCTTCCTGATTCTCGGACTGCAACGTTATGGCTTCCGCCCGCTTGAAATAGTCATCACTTTGCTGGTCAGCGTCATTGCCGTCAGCTATCTCGTCGAGACTCTAATCATCAGGCCGGACTTCGGCGTGCTCGTTTATCATACTTTCGTGCCGGAGTTCTCCGGAGCCGAAAGTGTGCTTCTTGCCACCGGCATATTAGGCGCCACCGTCATGCCGCACGCTATCTTTCTCCATTCGGCGCTTACACAAGACCGGATAGTTGTGAAGGAGCCTGACAAATTGAAGAGGCTCTTCAGGTTTGAGATTCTCGACGTAACGATAGCCATGGGAATCGCCAGTCTTGTTAACATGGCGATGCTTATTATGGCGGCGGCTACATTTCACAGCCATGGTCTGACGAATGTTGCGACAATTGAAGATGCTCATATCACTCTGGAGCCACTCCTGGGTAAAGCCGCAAGCTGGATATTTGCGGTATCACTGCTCGCATCGGGATTATCGTCGTCCACTGTCGGCACGAGTGCCGGCCAAATCATAATGCAAGGCTTTCTTCACAGGCATATTCCTGTTTGGTTGAGGAGGCTTCTCACGATGATTCCTTCGATAACCGTGATCGCATTGGGACTTGATCCGACCCGCACGTTGGTGATGAGCCAGGTGATTCTCAGCTTCGGACTTCCATTTGCAATCATACCACTTATCATGTTCACTAGAAACAAGAAAGTGATGGGAATACTCGTCAATAGAAAAACGACAACGCTGCTTGTCTCCGTGGTGGCTGCCCTAATAGTCTTCCTGAATCTCTATTTAATCTATCAGGTGGCATTTGGATAAGACCTCCAGAATGAAATTACTAATTCCGCTCGACGGATCACCGCTCGCTGAAAGAGTGCTTACCGCTGCGGCTCAACTTGCGAGAAAGACGCATGCTGCAGTCAATCTTCTTCATGTGCTGGAAAAAGATCCGCCGGATAAGGTGCATGGACAGATGCACCTGACAACCGCTAATCAGGCGGAAGAGTACCTGCGGGCAACGGCGGAGTCAAGGATATTCAAAGGGATCGATGTCAAATTTCATGTGCACCTGGTCGGTGTCAGAGATGTCTCTCAGAGCATTTCGGATCACATCGAAGAGTTGAAGCAAGATATGGTAATAATGTGCACCCACGGCAGCAGTGGACTTCATGACTTGTTTGTCGGATCGATCGCTCAACAGGTGGTCTCTTTGAGCAAGACGCCGGTGATGCTTGTGAATCCTTCTCTCGAAAAGTCGAAGGCGGAGCCGAATTTCCAGAGCTTTCTCGTCCCTCTGGATGGGAATCCGGATCATGAGCATGGACTTGAATATGCACTGAACTTAGCCGAACTGTGTCAGGCAAAGATACACCTCATGATTGCCGTTCCACGGTTAGGGACGATGTCGGGCGAGCTCACGACAATCACGAGATACTTACCTGGAACTACCGCGCGTATGATGGACATGGTAGTTCCGGATGCGCGCGCGTACTTAAGGAAGCTCGGGTCAAAGTTCGAGGATCTCGGACAGACTATTTCCACGACCATCTCGCGGAGTGATCCCTCTAAAGCTATTTTCAAGATCGCCAGAACTTCGAAATCAGATTTGATAATTCTCGCCACTCACGGAAAGAGAGGAGCCAAGCCGTTCTGGGAGGGAAGCGTCACACCGAGAGTAATCAGGTCGAGTGAGCTACCGATTTTGCTTGTGCCGGTGAGAGAATAGGGAATTTGCATATTTGTGTTTTCATGAAACCGGAGCTAATTTTGTTGCAGATAATGAATTATAATAATGGCACACCTATCCGGAAACATTGTACCACCATCGTGTTCTTCATCCAATTTTCTGCAGATCGCACATGAGTAAGAAAGAATCAAGTAAGCGTACCACTTTAGAGAAAACGCGAGGAATCAGCCCTGTGCAAGTTGGTGATGATCAGAAATTTGATCGCGCACTGCGTCCCAGGAGGCTTTCCGATTTTATCGGTCAGAAAAAAGTAGTGGATAAGCTAAGCGTCTTCGTAGAGGCTGCAATAAACCGGAAAGAGGCGCTTGACCACGTGCTGTTAATGGGGCCGCCGGGCCTTGGCAAAACGACTCTCGCCAACATCATCGCCAACGAACTCGGGTGTGAAATCATCTCGACCACGGGCCCTTCATTGGAAAAGGCGGGCGACCTGGCGGGGATACTCACCTCTGTTCCCTCCGACTCAGTCATTTTTATCGACGAAGTCCACAGGATGCCGGCGGCAGTCGAAGAAATCCTTTATGGAGCGATGGAAGATTATAGATTGTCGATTGTCGTTGACCGAGGCCCTGGTGCTCGCAACGTTCAACTGGATCTGAATCCGTTCACTCTTGTTGCGGCAACAACGAGGGCAGGACTGCTAAGCAACCCTTTCCGGTCGCGGTTCGGCATCATAGAAAGACTTGAGTACTATGATGATAATTTTCTTGATGAGATTGTCAAGAGATCAGCTTCTATTCTGGGGGTCGAGATCGATGACGCAGCAGCGTTCGAGATAGCTTGCCGGAGCCGCGGTACTCCCCGCATCGCAAATCGTTTGCTCCGGAGAACGCGCGATTATGCCGAAGTGCCGAGACCAAAAGACGGTATATCAAAAGGGCAATCTCCGCGACGAGGTAAGATAAATCTGGAAGTTGCCAAACACGCGCTGGATCAGCTCGAAGTCGACAAGTCGGGCCTTGATGATATGGACAAGAAGATACTTTCTACGATCGTGGATTCTTATAAAGGAGGCCCGGTCGGATTAAGTGCTGTGGCAGCAGTTGTGAGCGAAGATCCTGGTACTATCGAAGAAGTGTATGAGCCATTTCTTCTGCAAAAAGGCTATTTACGAAGGACGTTGAGGGGGCGCGAAGCCACGGAGAAGACGTATGAGCTTCTCGGAAAAAAGAGGAAAGGAATTGGCCCAGATCCACCAACTCTTTTTGGCAAGGAAGGAGAGGGAACAACAGAGACACCTTCAGGTGAAGCATGACCGGTTACGACAATGTTTCACGAACTGCGGTCTTAATTTCGCTTGACTCACAATAGACCACCCATCCCGTTGAGTGCCGAAGTTTGCGCTGGGCTTCAGCCACTTCCACTGGAGTTTTATCAGAGAGACACTTTCGAGATCGTCCCCCAGATCCTCGGCAAGATCTTAGTGCGAAGAATCCACAACAAGACAGTTGCTGGAAGGCTGGTGGAAGTTGAGGCATACGTCGGCAACGATCCTGCAAGCCACGCCGCAAACGGGATGACCGAAAGAAACCGGGTAATGTTCGAGGCAGGTGGTGTGGCATACGTTTACTTTACTTACGGTATGCACTTTTGCTTCAACGTTGTGACCGATAGGAAAGACTTCCCCGCAGCACTACTTGTTCGTGCGGCAGAGCCGGTTTTCGGAGTCGAAGACATGTCGAGTTTCCGTGGAATGGGCGACATCCGCAATCTTGCGAATGGTCCGGCAAAGCTCTGCCAGGCGATGAAAATAGATCGCAGATTGAACGGAGCTAGGTTGGACGGCGAAGAACTGTTTATCGCGGATGATGGATTTGATCTCGCGAGTGACCGGATAGGAAGCTCACCGAGAGTGGGAATCGCTTCGGCTACGAAACGGAAATGGAGGTTCTACTTGAAAGGGAATCAGTTCCTGAGCAGATCGGAGAAACCCGGTAAGACAAGATAGACTCGGTAAAAAACTAGCCCATAAAGTACACTTTCAAATGCGGATAGAAGACTACATACAGTGCCCACATCGTCAAAGCGTAGGTAACTGGAATAGCGATGTTGTCATCAATTATTCCGAAGGAGAGTACTTCCGCCGCTGCCCCGGTCAAGCAGGCTACAAAGCCGATCAGATACTCGCCAAACAGGTAATGAATCTTTGGTGTTAATGCCATCGCCACAACACCGGCAATCACGAACGCAATGCTTCCCTCGTAACTTCGAGGTGTTCCACGATTGGGAAATATCTTGTGCCTCCCAAACCTTTTTCCGAAGACGGCTGAAGCAGCGTCGGCAAGTATCAGAACTGTGAAACTGTTTATCGCAATGAATTTCGGAAAGATGGCAATACACAGCGCACCCGATAAAAGCATGAACGTAGCTCCGTTCAGTGCGTGTCGTTTCTCATCGACCTCACGTTTCCGGAGAAGGAAGCCGAAAAATTTGTAGAAGAGCCCGGAGACTATTGGAACTTCGTACCTGCTGAGATCAACGATCACGAAACCTACGGCGAGCGGAATAATTATCTCCAATCCCAGCCATCTTGGGATAAAATAATACGCGATAGGAATAGCAAGAGACAACAAGTGGATCAATTTTCTAATCACTTCGCTTCTGAAATCCACCGCATCCTGTGCGGCAATTTCTTGTATCAATCCATCTTCCTGACCCCGGCTGTATTCCCGCAAACCATCACCGGTTGTCGACAATTTTTTTTGAGCTTCTAACTCTTCATCTGTGTTGCAGCAGCAACATCCTGACTTTTCCCGTTCCCGTTAGGTTTCACAAATGGGGGCAGTTCTTCGCCTTTTATTGCTTTGTCTATTTCGTCAGCGTCGAGTATTTCGCGTTCAAGAAGAGCACTCGCAAGCCTGTCCAGCGCATCACGGTGCGCAACAATTATTTCTTCAGATCGCATCATGCACTTGCTGACAATCGACCTGATTTCCTCGTCAATGTCGATTGCAGTTTTCTCACTGTAGTTTCTGTGCTTGGTGATTTCGCGACCGAGGAATAACTCCTGCTCATTCTCTCCCCACGTGAGTGGTCCGAGCTTCTCGCTCATTCCCCACTCACAAACCATCTTTCTTGCAATCGTTGTTGCTTTCTCTATGTCGTTTCCCGCACCTGTTGTAAACTTTCCGAACACAATCTTCTCAGCGGCGCGTCCGCCGAGAGCATAAGTGATCATCGCGAGTAGATATTCTCTCGAATAAGTGTGCTTCTCATCAATGGGAAGGTAAGTGGTTACACCAAGCGCTCGCCCGCGGGGAATTATAGTGACTTTGTGCACCGGGTCTGCTTCAGGAACCCTCTTTGCCACAAGAACATGTCCGGACTCGTGAAATGCAGTTACTTTCTTTTCCTCATCCGAGATGATGGTACTCTTTCTTTCGGGCCCCATCATGACTTTATCCTTAGCTTCCTCCATATCTGACATGGACACGGACGGCGTGTTCTTTCTTGCCGCGAGAAGGGCAGCTTCGTTGACAAGGTTTGCGAGCTCTGCGCCCGCGAAGCCTGGAGTCTCCTTCGCTAACATGCTCAAATCTACATCAGCAGCCAGGGGAACGCTCTTCGTGTGGACCTTCAGAATTCCCTCTCTTCCTTTGACATCTGGTCGATCCACAACGACCTGTCTGTCGAATCTTCCGGGACGAAGAAGTGCCGGATCAAGGACGTCAGGCCGGTTTGTCGCGGCAATTATGATCACACCGCTGTTTTGCTCAAAGCCATCCATTTCAACGAGAAGCTGGTTCAGTGTTTGTTCGCGTTCATCATGGCCTCCGCCCAATCCGGCGCCGCGATGTCTTCCGACCGCGTCTATCTCATCGATGAAAACTATGCACGGTGCGTTTTTCTTCGCCGTTTCGAAAAGATCGCGGACGCGGCTCGCACCGACACCGACGAACATTTCGACGAAGTCTGCGCCGCTTATTGAGAAAAATGGTACACCTGCTTCACCAGCAACAGCCCTTGCAAGAAGCGTCTTTCCGACTCCCGGAGGGCCGAGTAACAAAACACCGCGCGGTATCTTGCCCCCTAGCCTCTGGAACTTTGTTGGCTCCTTCAAAAACTCTATGATTTCCCCCAGTTCTTCCTTTGCTTCGTCCGCACCGGCGACATCATTGAAGGTTACTTTGACCTGGCTTTCCGTTGTCAACTTTGCCCGGCTTTTTCCGAAACTGAATATTCCTTTGGTGTTGTTGCCCTGCATTCTCCTCATGAATATCAGCCACACGCCTAACAGTACGACCCATGGAAGGAAATTAATGAGCCCGTTTACCCATTGATCGCTTTCCTTCACGAAATTAAACTTCAATCCGTCCTTCTTCCACTGGCTAATCACCGACGGATCCGTTGCCTGCGGCAGGAAAACCGCAAACTTGTCTATGGTGATCCTCTTCCCGGAATCGGTCGTTATTTGTGTTGGCTCTTTCAGTACACCATGGAACTCGTAGTTATTTATGTCGGACTTTTTTATTACCGCCTCTTTGATCAATCCCGAATCGAGAAGAGTCTCATATTGTGTATAGGTAATCTCCGCTTCCTGATTATTGTTTCCGCGGAAAAGAGTCATGACCAGGAAGACAGCGAGTATTATCGCCGCCCACGCGATTATGATTCTACCTGTCCTCCAGTTGAAATCTTCCTCAGGAGGTTGATTTGGCCGGCGCTTAAGTCCGGGAGGTCCGACCTTTCTCTTCGGAGGATTGTTCTTGTTTCTATCGGTCTGTGAATTGGGCATCAAAAACTCCTACCACCTACTTATCGAGGACATAAACCGATCTCAGATTCCTCGCTTTCTGCGCGTAGTCTAGACCATAACCTACCACAAAACGGTTTGGAATCTGGAATCCTATATAATCTACTTTAAAATCAATTTTAACGCAATCGCTCTTATAGAGGAGGGTGACAACCGAGAATGAACGCGGCATTTGTCTCGTGATCAGCTTCTTTATGAATTCTATTGACAAGCCCGAATCTATGATGTCTTCTACGATGATTATGTCCCTCTCTGTTACCTGACAATTTAAATCCTTCAAAAGTTTCACGTTTCCGCTGGAAATTTTGGCATCTCCATAGCTCGAAAGCTTCAGGAAGTCGATCTCGCAATCCACATCAATTCGACGGATCAGGTCGGAGAAGAAGATAAAGGAGCCGTTCAAGATCCCGATAAAAGTCGGAGTCCTTCCAGCATAATCGTGGTTTAACTTAGTGGCTAGCTCATTGACCCGATTGCTGATTTCTTCCTCGGAAATGAAGATTCGGAATCGTTCACCGTTTACCGTAACATTGTCTGCAGGACTATTTGTATCCGAATTCAATCTTCAATATACTCCTTGTGTCTCCAGTGATTTTAAACCTGTCGTCCAGCCTGAGACCGCAAACCCAGATCACATTGTCTCGATTGGTGAGCACGAGGACGTTCTTCTTCTGATAGATCGGCATCTTCCGATCTACGAGGAAGTCGCTAATCTTCTTTCTGCCAGCCATACCCAGCGGAACGAACCAATCTCCAGGATGCCACTGCCGGAGAGTAAGCGCTTTGCCTGCACGCTCCGCATTTACAAATTCGACAACTGGAGAAAGAGGGAAATGCACCTGGTCCGAACTGACTTCTTCGCTATCGAAATAGAAATCCTCGAACTCATACTTTCTTCCGGGAACTATTTCTGCCACGAATTCTGTCTGGTCGACAGGGCCTCTGACAAAAACAAGCGATTGTCTATCTCTGTAAACAGTAATATTATTCCCGATTTCAATTGAGCTTCCGGTTTCGGAGTCAATTAGATTCATGATTGCATGCACTTTTGAAAACTGGATTTCTCCATGAACAAAACTTCTGAGCGAGTCGATAATAATTCTTTCCTGCAGAAAGAGGAGACAGGAGCGAAGCTTCGAGATGTCGAGGACCAATTTGTTGTCGTCAAGTATCCTTGCCACATTTTTATATATTGACTTGGCTTCGTCTCTGATAAAGGCCTCAAGCTCCTGGAAAATCTCGGCAGACCTGTTCAACGTGCTTACGATGCCGGGATTTATCTTATCCTTTATCTCCGGCAACAGCGAATGGCGTATGTAGTTCCGGGTATAGTAGTTCTTTGTATTCGAGGAGTCCTCTCTGTATTTCAAGCTTTTCACTCTGGCGTACTGGGAAATTTCGTCTCGCTGTGCAAAGAGGAGGGGTCTGATGACCTCTCCTCGCTTTATTGGTATACCGCCAAGACCGTTAGCGCCCGATCCCCTCAGCAGATTGAAGAAAACAGTTTCGGCATTGTCATTTGCATTATGGGCGGTCGCGATCTTTGTAAAATTCTTAAGGATCCTGACCGTATCGAAGAACTTATATCTTATTTCGCGAGCGCCAACCTGAAGCGAAGTCCGGTGCTCGATCACGTATTCTCTCGTTTCGGCACCCTGCACAAAGCACTCCGCACTGTAAGCGTCTGCGAGCTCTCTTACAAACTTCTCATCTCCTTCTGATTCCTCACCTCTAAGCCTGTGATTAATGTGAGCGACGGCCACTTCGATTCTCGCCCTGCCTTTCAGTTCCATGAGTAAATCAAGAAGAACTACCGAATCGATTCCTCCTGACACTCCGATGAGGACCCGGTCGCCCTGGGTGATGAGTTCGTGCTTATTGACAAATGCTTCGAACCGGTTGAAAAAGTTTCGCAACATGAGTAAAGTAGTCCTGCTGGATTGTTCCTGGGCGCGCCGTTAACCAATGGAAAAAGTTATAACTTGATAAGCTCAATTGCAATTTGCTGTTAACGGCCTCCGGCTCTTATATTAATATACAAGTGGGCCAAACGTTTGGGGCCTGGCTCAGCCGGACCAGAGCGTGGAGCGAAGCGGTTCAAGTTGATGAGTTCTGCGCCGAACGAGCATCAGCTTCCGACTGAGAACGATGTGTATGCACGATGCATGCAGGAAAGTTCGTTGAAACAAAAAGTTTTCGGGGCGTGGCTCAGCCCGGTTAGAGCGCTTGGTTTGGGACCAAGAGGTCGTGAGTTCGAATCTCACCGCCCCGACACCTATCTTGTGTATATTCATCAAAGCCAGAAGACAGGAAAGTATTATTCGGGTGGCACGGGCAATGTTCAGAGGCGATTGGAAAGTCACAATGGTGGGGAGACGAAGTCAACATCAGCGGGAATTCCATGGAGGGTGGTTCATATTGAGAATTTGCAACTTGGACAGAAGCCTTGAGGAGGGAACGGCAAATTAAGTTGCGAGGGGCAAAGTGGTATTTGGATGATTTTCTGGGTCAGCCCGGTAAGAGCGTGACGCGCTTCTCGCCAAGGTCGTGAGTTCTCCCTCTCGAACCGGAACGATTCGTGAGGGATCCTCCATGAGTCTTCAGCTCGTAAGAGTTGTAGACCTTCGAGAGAATCTCACCGCATTATCAGGGGAATGTCACTCTTTGCATTTACTCCCGATTTCAATATCTTTACAAAGAAGCGGTAGAGTTACACTGACTCGCCGCTAATGAAAGATTTAATGCACGTTCATACTGCGAAGAACTTTGTCGCCGCTACGGTCATGCTGGTGATGTCGATCTATTTGATCATCGGGTCACTATGGATAATCTTTGGGACGGTTCTGGAACCCGTGATAGCTCAAAGCCATCCCGGGTTCAGGATCCTCTTGACATCACTGTCGATAGTCTGGTCCGCCATAAGCTTGATAATTGCGATCTATTTTATTCATAAGGTGCGCACAATAATAAAGAGAGTGAAACATGCGGGAAAAGCTTGACAAGATAAACGAACGTTACGAAGAGCTTACCCGTCTTCTTTCGGAATCCTCCGTCATATCCAACCAGGAAACCTATCGTGAGCTCAGCAAAGAACACAGCGAGTTGTCGGAGATCGTGAGATCCAATCGCGAGCTGGCGGAAATTGAGCGGCAACTCGACGAGACTCGGCAACTGGTCGATTCTGCTGACGACAATGATATCAGACAGCTTGCAAAAGAAGAAGTGAGTGTGCTGGAAACAAAGCTTGCTGAAAAAGAAGAAACACTTAAGTCTCTGTTGATCCCCAAGGATCCAAGCGATAGTAAGGATGTGATACTTGAGATACGCTCAGGTACAGGCGGAGAGGAGGCATCACTGTTTGCTGCAGACCTATACCGGATGTATTCCAAATTTGCGGACAAGCGCGGCTGGGAAGTCGAGATGTTGGATTTTAACGAGACGGGAATCGGAGGTTTCAAGGAGATAGTCCTCGGCGTCAGCGGAGAGGACGTTTATGCCGATCTCAAGTACGAAAGCGGTGTCCACAGGGTCCAGCGTGTGCCAGTCACTGAGTCCAGCGGACGAATCCACACTTCAGCAGCAAGCGTGGTGGTTCTCCCGGAAGTCGAAGATGTGGAGGTGAACATCGATCCCGATGATCTTCGAATAGACGTATATCGTGCCGGCGGCCACGGCGGGCAGAATGTCAACAAGGTCGAGACTGCCATAAGGATTACCCATCTCCCTTCAGGAATTGTCGTTCAATGCCAGGATGAAAGGAGTCAGTATAAGAACAGACAGAAGGCGATGAAGATCTTGCGAGCCCGGTTGTTTGATATGATGGTACAGCAGAGGGATTCTGAGATAGATGTTGC
>JAKASW010000398.1 GCA_021818875.1 Bacteroidota bacterium | reverse complement strand
CCGCTCTTTTGTGCGATGAACATGCGCGGAATCATCCTCACGACAATTATGGTGAGCCGATACCGTTAGTTAACTCACCACGCCTGGGCTTATGCGGTTATGAAGGGCCAGCGGAGCCGCCATACTAAGTTCCCGGCTGCGTAGGCCGTGCGCCCAACAGGGCACGGGGCAAGCCTGCAAGATGTGGAGAGATAATCCCGCGTATTCGAAAGGCGAATCTTACGACACTGAGGACAAAATGTTGCAACGCCATCGCTGGCTTTCACTGAAGTTTGACAGAACTGGGAAATTCTGGTTGCTCGATCCTGATAGGAACGGAACTGCACCATGCACAAAGGGGTTATGTAAAAAGAAGTGAACGAAACACCCGAGAAAACCAGGAGGAAACCAACGATGAGACACATTACGTTATTGTTCAGCGGCGCTATCGTCGTACTCTTTGCTTCGATGCTCTGCGCCGGCGAACCCCAGTTGGATAAGGCGATCCAGAGAGGGAAGTACCTCTTCATGCATGACACTTTCGGCGGCAACGGCAGGACGTGCGAAACCTGTCACACTGGCGGTGGTACAGTACCGGGCAAGATGCCAAACGGTAAGGCAATTCCGAGCCTCTCCAATGCTGCCGCCATTTACCCCCGCTTCAACCCGAGGTTTAAGAAGGTGGTCACTTTGGAAGATCAGATCAGGAATTGTATTGTTGGTGCGTTCCATGGCAAGCCGCCCGCCTACGGCAACCCTGAGATGAACGCTCTGATAAGTTACATTACATCGCTTTCCCAGGGCAGGCCGATCGATATGGGCGGGAAGCCGAAGTGAAAGGTGTAAGCCATAATGAGACCTTCATACTCAATCCCTTTGTGACGAGGCGGAGAGTCGAGCAAATTCACCGTCATTTGAACAATGCCATTGGAAGAGCAATCACTGAAAATCTCAAACTCCGTCGATGCGTGATCCACGCCGCTCCTGATGGCATAGAGATTGGAATTGGGAACTTTAGAATTTGTGGCGTCCGACTATTGCGAAAATAGGTATCCGCCATGGCGCAAGGCGCTCATTTAGAATTTCGTGCTTCGGGTTTAGAATTTCTTTCCGGTCGCTGCCTTAATACGCGCTTCTCGTGTATTCCGACCGGATCCGTTTCACACGCAGCCTCTCAAACAGCGCCTGCGGGTTGAAACCCCGCCGCTGAAACTCGGCACCTATCGCCCTGCCTGCATTCTGAAATGCGGCTTCACTTTCCCAGACAGCGGTTGTCATGTAATTGTATTCGATGTCTCCGTTTGTCTTTTCATAAGCGAAACCTTCAATAAACCCCGGTACGGTCTTGATAAAACCCTGTACAATAAAAGACTGTTCAAGAAATTCCTCCACGGATTCTTTCGGGACAATGAACAAGTCAATCGATACTATCTGCATCAACAATTCTCCTTGTCAGCATTAATTTGTCATCTGCGTTTCCGGAGCTCGAAACCTTAGCTTCTCTCGGAAGCCGCGCGCGGCCCGATCGGGAGGAAGCCGAGGACAATGGATATTACCATGACGATGATGGAGCCGGACATCGTCGGCTTGACGGTCATGATGCAAACAATCCCGAGAACAAGAAGAGTTCTCAACCTGATGGATAGGACCAGCGAGTTGTCGAGCGTGCGTTTCCTGAACTCGGGAGTCATATCGACCGCCCCGGCCGCGTCGTTTTTCATTCCACTCATCTTCTTTCCGGTCATGATACCACCGATGGCTCCCGTAAGTATAATGCCGACGAACCCGACGGCAACCCAGGCCGCGTTGGGCCATGCTATCATCGCCAAATATATTCCGGGGATCAGGATCAGGAACATCCCGATCCCGCCTACCATGCTTAACTTTGAATAAATGGCAAGTGACTCGCGCGCGCGGTCAAGGCTCGCGGCCTTCCGCAGACCGATAACGCTTAACCACTCGATCGCCACCCCGGCGGCAAGCATAAGCGCGCCGGTGACATGCAGGAATAAAGCTATCAGGTATAACATTCCGTACTCCTCGTTTATTTGAAATGAAGAGGCGTCCGAGCGCCTCTTCTTCTATTCGTTGTCGACGGAGCTCTGCACAGGTCATCAGACCGATTCGCTCCGATTGACCGGCGACATACATCCTCCGGTGTTAGTGAGGAGGAAACATAGTCACCACTCACACTTCCTCCTCTATATAAACGAAATAGGGAGCCAAATATTGCCAGTCAAAATAAAAAAATCTTGGTCGCCGCCTGATTGGCCTTCGCTTTATTCCCCCCTTTTCAGGTGTCCGTCGGAAGGCTCCGTGTCCCGCGTGAAACAGACCCATAACCAGGACGCCGACCGCACCCGTCCCGTCTTAATGAATACCGCAGCATAAAGGCACCGGCGAGGAAATTCATCACCGTAGCATTTTCTCCTGAAAGACGCAGACTAGTTGAACGACCGCCTGAACTCCAAAGGCGATAGATTCGTCTTCAACTTGAACAACTTGCTGAACGACTGCGGATGCTCGAAGCCGAGCGCGTATGCAATTTCACTCACCGACAAATCGGTGGTCGATAATTTTTCTTTCGCCTTCTCGATCAGCTTCTCGTGTATATGCTGCTGTGTGCTCTGGCCGGTCAAAACTTTTAGCAAGCTGCTGAGATAGTTCGGCGAAACGTTCAACGCTTCCGCGATGTATTGAACCGACGGCAGTCCTTTCTCCATCAGATCTTCTCCGCTGAAATACTCGTTGAGAATATCTTCCAGCCTGTCGAGGATCTTGTGGTTGGTTACTTTTCGTGTAATGAACTGGCGATGATAGAACCTGTCCGAATAGTTCAGCAGCACTTCAATCTGGGAAACAATAATGTCCTGGCTGAACTTGTCGATGCTGGAGTGATATTCGTCTCTGATGTTTTGTATGATACCTATTATTGTCGCTTCTTCTCTCTCCGAAAGGAACAGCGCCTCATTCACCGAGTAGTCGAAGAATTCATATTGTCTAATGGCTTTAGCCAAAGGCGTATTCCACAAAAAGTCGGGATGGATGAGCATGATCCAGCCGGTTTGTCGCGGTCCTTCTTCATCGCGCGGCGCAATTCCGAAAACCTGGTTGGGCGACATAAAAGACATGACCCCTTCGTCGAA
>JAKASW010000053.1 GCA_021818875.1 Bacteroidota bacterium | reverse complement strand
GCTTGGATGGCTCCTTGCTCCCATCGAGGTGGTTCATCAGTAGGAGTGGGGCCGAAGGCACCACGACGTGACGATCCCCTGCATGGTGGTACGGTCTGCAGGCTTGGTGTTTGGGATTGCCGCGTCGTCTGTCCCGCCGGCGCGGGTGGTCCTCCACACATTGACGGGCAACTTGAGGAGACGTTGACAATCGGCAGCCCATCGCCCTTCGCCGTTCGGCCTACCGGTCAGGCAGGCTCGGGACTAAAGTTCCTCGCTCAGGGTGACACGCGTAGGGGTGGGATAGAAAAGCAGAGTCATCCCGAGCGAACGAAGTGAATCGAAGGATGAGCGACCCTGAGCTTTATCAAGGGAAAATCAAAGGATGAACTGGTGTTGCGGGTCTTCCGGGCCACAAACATTTAAATCTCATAAATCATGGCTCAGACCTCTTTCACCACCTTTACCTCCTCCACTGTCAGAACCATGATTTCCTTGATTTATGGATTGCCATGATCAATAGGTCTTGTGAGACGCATCTTGCTTATCAATTATTCATCTCTTCAGAATATTTCTTATTATGGACTCTCTTAAATTGGAGGCTTGTGGCTCCGAAATTTATCAGTAATCCGACTTCCATATTATTAGCTTCTAAGTAATTCATAGCCTGTGCAAGGTGAACGTCCTGAAGCTCAGTAAGAGCTTTTAGTTCCACCATAATACAACCTTCGACGAAGAAATCAGCTCTTCTCGTCCCGATACTCTCCCCGCGATAAAAGATTTCCATTTCCTTTTCGCGCTCAAATGACAGCCCATCGTAAGACATCTCAAGTGCCAGAGCACGCTGATAAACGACCTCCTGAAAACCGTTCCCAAGCGTGGAGTGCACCTTCATGGCACAACCGATTATCCTTCGAGTAATGTCTTCAAATTTCATCTTCTCATCAGTCATCGCTTACCTCCTCAACTGGTCCGCACCATGATTTTCTTGATTTAACGATTTCCATGATGGCTGTCCTAATCATGGTAATCCTCTAATTTCCTCCATAGTCTGAACCTTGATTAACTTGATTCTCATGATTGGCAGGATCCTCTTCTAATCATGGTAATCTATTAATCGTGTAAATCATGGTTCAGACGTCATTATCTTTATCTCTTCCTCCGTCAACCCATAAAGCTGGTACACCGCCTCATCGATCTGGCGGTCCAACGATTCGCACTCGCGCTCAAGACGAGTTGTTTCGGCTTCAGTCTTGGCCTTGCTCAGCTCCTCTTTCGCCGCCAGCATCCGCTCGACAAGTTTGACAACGTGGTCGTGGAGAGCTTTGTCCGATTCAACTGAAACATCGATCGCACAAATAGGTAGTTCCTCAATCTGAACCCCTTTGATTTTGGGGAATGTCTCTTTTCTATCAGACATCTTCTTCTCAAAGTAGAAAGCGAGCAGTTTAGAACTGATCAAGCCAAGAAGGTATTTGATGTTTGGGGTATCGGTCTCGGAGATCAAACAGTAGATAGTCTGATCACAGTAGTATCTATGAGTGTCAATGGTTGCAAAAATGCGGCCGACACCCATCACTTGTCGGATAAGGATCTTTTCGTCCGCCAAGAAGACAGCCTCGTCCCTGAACGCTTAGTTTGTGAAACGGGACTCGAGAGACTTATCATAATGTACCCACTTGTCTTTCCAGATTAGTCCATAGGGACTTATAGAAGATCCCAAGATGAACTTTTTGAACTTTCCGCTTTTGGGTTTCCCAACGACAAAATCTTTCCTCACTTTCATTCCTGCTTTTACTTCGACAAACCTCCTAAGCGGAACTGATCGTTTGCTCACCTTGGCAATCAAAGGCAGCGCAACCATGTCGAGATTCGTATTGAACGGTGTACCCTGAAGAGAATCGATTTCCTTCTGTAGTATAACGTTTGATGGTGTTTCCACTTTAGATAAAGCAGAGTTGCATTCACCAATATGGACAAAGTTCTCTGATCTCTCTTTTGAGTTGAACTCTTTGGCTAAAATGAGAATCGAAGTGTCAACCCCAACTCCTTGGAAAACTCCGCTTCGAAGGTTGACAATTGTTTGGGCACGGCACGTATCAAGGATATGTTTCCTCAACGGCTCATAATAGTAATTTGTCAGAATTCCGTTGGGAATTATATAGCCAAATCGGCCTTTCTGGCAGAGCAGTCCAATGGCTCTCTCAATAAAAAATGCAAAAGTGTCAGGTTGATAAGAAGCCGATTTGAAACTTTGTGTTAAGTAGTCTTTAATAGATTCTTCTAATTTCTGGCTCCTCACATACGGTGGATTCCCCACCACCGCATCAAAACCACCGCGCTTCATCACTTCGGGGAATGCGTCCTCGAGGTTCATCGGCTTCAACTTGCTTTCGTCAACGCTGGAGAAAAGCTCGCCATCCATGATGTCAGTCCCGATGAGCGAATTCCCGCAGACGATGTTCCTGTTCAGGTTCGGAAGTATCTTCTGCTTCAGGAGCGAAAACTGGTACGCCTCGTTCGTCGTGACGTCTTCGAGAAGCTTCAGGTAAAGAGAAAGCTGCGTGACCTCGGTTGCCTGGTAGTCGATGTCAACGCCGTAAATGTTGTTGACCAATATCTCCTGCCGCTTTTTCAGAGACAAAACTTTTCGCCCGTCGCGCTGGTCTGTGTCGCCTTTCTTCGTTTTGTCAGGATGCTCGGCGTAATACCGCTCGTGATACTTCAGGAGCGTATCATATACTTCGATGAGGAACGAGCCTGAGCCGCAGGCAATGTCGGCAAACGCCATCTTCGAAATTTCTTCAGGCGTCTTCTCATGGATTAGCTTTCCGACGGTCTCCTTTACAATGTACCTGACGATGTAGTCGGGCGTGTAATAGACTCCGCGATCTTTCCTTGCCTCTGGTTTCCATTCAACCTTGACGCGCTTATCTGTCGCGTGTACCACTTTGCCGAGGAACCGCTCGTAGATGCTTCCTAATATCGAAATCGGAATCTGGTCGAAATTGTACGGCGACTCCCGCCCGGCGAGTCCCTCGCAAATCTCGCGAAAGACTTTTTCATCAGGCGCATTGAACTTCTCACTGTCAATGACCGGATGGGGCTTGAAGATCAGTCCGTTATACCGGGGCTCAAGTTTCTTGCAGTAAGAGGCGAAGAGATCCCACGTCATCTGCCTGTCTATGAGATTCGCGATTTCCTTCTCTTCGATCAGCTTATCTTCAAGGAACCTGATGAACACGAGTCTGTCGATGGTTCGCTGCACCGCCTCCGTGAGCTCTTCGCCCTGCAATTCCTGGTTCGATTTCTTGAATCCTTTCGCGAGACTTTCACGGTAGCCGTCAAGCTCGGCAAGAAAGACTTCATCTACCGGCTGCGACTTCGCCGCACCGCGAGCGGCTTTCCCCTTTGGCTTCAAAAGCTTTTCGGCTACGAACTTTTCTATCGACCCGCCTGCAACCGCCTCGTGCAAGAAGAGCCAGTATATCCATTTGAATTTGTCCTCGTCGGCATAGTCAGTATAATGAAACGATCTTATTTCCCTGTCGAGAGCATCTTTGATATTCGGCTTGAGCCGGCAATCGATTACATAGAATTCTTCAAAGTCGGTGAGGATGGCAATCGGAGTATTCCCGTTCCATCCGTAGCGGATGGTCTGGTAAAAAAATCGGCGTTCTTCAATTGACGTGCTGGTTTCTTGGCCTCGACAAAGAATTTCGGATCGCGGAAGTTCGGTGCGAGGAAGAAGGCGTAGTCAGCTCGCTGCTGCGTCCCGCCAGTTGACACGGGGTTTTCTATCTGTACTTCTTGCTCGTGAGGGTTCTTCTGATCATTGTGGTAAACATCCCACCCCAACGCTTTGAAGAATTTGTCGATGAAATCTCCACGGACTTTGGCTTCCTGATAGGTCGGAGCGAGATAATCCCGCTCGTGCGCCCTGAAATCTTCTGCCAGTTTCTTTACAGCTTTGTATGCTTGTTCCACTACATACCCTAACGGTTGTTGGTATGAAATTATTGAGGGGCTGTAGGAAATGCAAGCGTAGAGAGGGGCACGGGTCTGCGACAATCTTTAGGATGGAGGATACACATAATTTTCGAATCCACCCCTCTTTGTTCCCCTCCTTCTTTTCGATGAAAGAAAGGGAGGGGGAAAATTGAGTGCGGGTAATAAGCTTTCGCATCTTTGTCGCACCTCTGCCTGTGACCATCCGACACTGTTTTTCCCAAATCTGGGAAAACCTCTTAATGCCTTTTCCCAATTCTGGGAAAATCGTTTTCTCATCTCTCTAAAACATTCAAGAAAGACCCGTACTTGCCGGCACGGTATTGGCAATTATAGAATTAATGAAAAATACCGGAGTGCCAGCATGAACTATAAGAAGAGCCGATATAATGTGACGGTCAAGACTGAAGTCGGAGTACGACTGTTCAACGCCAGGACGGGCGCGGTTGTCGAGTTGTCGGAATCAGACCCACAGTTTCTCGCGTTTCAGGAAGCCTGGAAACACGAGACCTTGCGTCTTGAAGATCACGAGTGGCTTCCCCCATTGAAGGATGGGAAGTTCATTATCCCGGAGGAGCTGAATGAAATCCCGGATTATATAGCGTCATTCAACAAACGAATGGCAAGCACAGAACAGTTGAGCCTGATAGTCATGCCGACGGAGCAATGCAACTTCAGATGCGTGTATTGCTACGAGAAATTTCTGAAACCGCAGATGAAGGGAGAAGTACAGACAGGCTTGAAGACCTTTCTCACAAAGACGATGCCGCGCATCCATGGTCTGAGCATCGAGTGGTTTGGGGGAGAGCCCCTGGAGGGGATGGATGCTATAAGGAATATTTCGAGGCATGCCGTTCAGACCGCGAAAGAGAACAATATCTTTTTTGGCGCATCGATGACGACCAACGCTTACCTCCTTACTCCGGAGGTCTTCGAGGAGGCCATCAACGACTGGAAGGTCGCACGATACCAGATTACGCTGGATGGTCCGAGAGAATACCATAACCAGCGCCGCGTCCTCCAGAACGGAGAGGGCACGTACGACAGAATCATATCCAATATACAGTACATGACGAAGTCTGATTACCCCGGACTCTTCTACATCATTAGAATGAATGTGGATAAGGAGAATCTCAAAACTGTCCCGGAAATGGCTCGCATCGTCAAAGACATCGTACGTGACGATAAGAGGGCGCGGTTCTACGTAAGACCGACATGGGGAAAGAGCAAGTTCCCGCTCCTTACGGGTTTCGAACAAAGGAGCTTACGGAAACAGATAGTGGATATATGCGCCGAAGTCGGACTTTACTTATATGACAGCGACCTTATCCTTCAACCCGGACTCGGAATGTGTTATGCCGCCGATCCACGAAACTTAGTCATCGGTCCCGACGGAAGCATCTACAAGTGCACTTCCGCATTCGAGCTTCCGGAGAACTTAGTCGGCAAGCTGACGCCTGATGGGAAAATAGAACTCATCCAGGACAGGCTCAGCCTTTGGGTCGAATCGAGCATAGAGAAGTATCCCGAGTGCCGGCGGTGTCCGGTGCTGCCGATCTGCAACTCGGGCCATTGCCCGAAGATCGAGGTGACGAGAAGGGGAACCCCGCACAGCCGCCCGGTTTGCCCTCCATACAAGGATGAAATTAAGGCGCTCGTTGAAAGTGCGCTCCAGGAAGAAAAGGTTTAAGGAATTAAAGAATTCTTGTTGTTTAAATAGACGCCTGGTAAGTCAGGGCAAAAGAAAGGAGGTGAATTAGATGAAGATAATTGTGAGTCCGAAAGTAGATGAAGAGACGGAAAGAACAGTTGACGAGTTGTGCAGTGGCAGTAACATGTTGCTTTGTTGGCCGGACTGAATCGGCGGCAGGTGGAGGGAACATTTTTTTCGCAAAGCCCCTCGGGCAACGGTTGATTTCCGCAGGTTGCGCCGGCCCAAGTTGAGTATGGCCGCGTGATCTGCGGAAACACTTAACTCTTTTCGATTACCAAATGAATCGGAGAAATCTAGTGTATTCTTTTAAGAATGTTGGACGTGTTGAATTTGAGGTTGCGTATGTAAAAATCGGCGTCTGCCGTTAACCATATAAACCGCAGCTCTACCCTCGCTTTGTCTTCCTCATGATCGTCTCGAAGGAGGGAGTAAGAGAGCGGATGAGCGGAAAGAAAAACTCATGAGCCATGATGGCAGGAGAATTTACGTAAAGGAGAGCGCCGACGGCAGTTTAAATCCTGAGGATAATTCAAGAAATGTAAGCAAGCACCTTTCATCCGAGAAATCAGAGCGGCAGTTGGAGGAACAGCTCTTTCAATCACAAAGGCTGGAGACGCTGGGCACTCTTGTCGGAGGGATTGCCCATGACTTCAACAATATTTTGAACGTAATAACCGGGCACGTGTCGCTGATGGAGAGATGGCGGACCGACCCGGAGCGGTTCAGAAGAAGCTACGAAGCCGTAAAGAAGGCGACGGAGCGGGGTGGAAGCATCGCCAGGCAGCTCTTGACTTTTGCCCGGAAGGTTGATGTGACGGCGGGTCCGGTCATGGTCGGCGATGTCGTGAAGGAAATCGTAACCCTTCTCAAAGTAGCTTTTCCTGAGAAGATCTCGTTCAACGTAGAAATCGAAGAAAGCATTCCCGCGATCACTGCCGATTCGAACCAGATCCATCAGGCGCTCGTGAATCTTTGTATGAACGCACGGGATGCCATGGCCGAAGGTGGAACGATAAGCATCATCGCAAGGAGTGCCGCCCATGGTCACGTGAGCCGGCATTTCCTCGAAGCCAAAGCCGACCGGTATATTCAGTTGACAGTTTCGGATACGGGATCCGGGATGGACGACAAGACGCTTCACCACATCTTCGAGCCTTTCTTCACAACAAAACCGGAAGGACGCGGCACGGGTCTTGGCCTTTCAGTTGTCTACGGGATCATAAAAGCGCACAACGGGTTCATAGATGTGGAGAGCAAGGTCGGCAAGGGCACAAAGTTTTCTCTCTATTTTCCTGTACTCGCGTTTCCGGCGAAATCCCTGGCTAAAGAAGTAACAGTGATGGACTCGCCGGCTGGGAAAGACGAAGTCCTCCTCGTGATTGAGGACGAGGAATCGCTGAGAGATTTTCTCAAGATGATTCTGGAGGAAAGCGGATACCGCGTGCTGGCGGCGCCTGACGGGATAAGAGGACTCCAGACTTATCGCGACCACATGGAAGAGATCGATCTTGTGCTTCTCGACATGGGGCTTCCGGAAATGGGCGGCGGTGAAGTTCTCAAAGAACCTGTCAAACTGAACTCGAAAGTGAAGGTGATTGCGGCAAGCGGCTACATCGAACCGGAAGTTAAGATTGACGCCTATGAGATCGGGGCATCAGAGTTCCTGTCGAAGCCATACCAGACGAACGAGCTGTTGGGAAAGGTGCGCAGCGTGTTGGAAGGAAAGGCCAGAAGACACATATAGACTCAATATTCAAGTCTGAAACCGGGTGAAAGGATAAGTAGTAAATAGGAAAGGGAGCTAACGGGCATGGCGAAGAGGGTGGAATCCGAACGAAAAAGACGGATAGATGACGGATTTCTGAAATCACTGGTTGACATTATCAAAGAGAAGCACGGCGATTACCAATTCACTGTCTCCCAATTGGCAAAGGCTGTGGAACCGTGTGAGTCGCATTTGGAAGAGAAGCTCCGGATAGTATGCGGAACCAGTCCGCAAAAACTCATTGAAGCATTCAGGGTAGGTAAAGCCTTGAACGGGATGTCTTCTGGAAGAAATTCAACACAATTAAGCAGGCGCATTTTGCGGGCATTATGGCAGAAAGAAAACTTTCCCGGGGCGATTCCGAATTTACCGAGGAACTCTTCAAAAAAATTGCAGCAAGCAAGTGAATCTTTTGTCTGGCAGCCGTTGCCGCCCTATGCTACTTGCGCGATGACTTTCGCAACCGAAATGCGCTAGAGGAATCGATGATGAGTTTCCATATCGGCTTTCAGCTTTTCGATGATATCGACGATTTCAAAAGAGACATCGTCAGTGGCCAAAGGACCTACTGTGGATTTCTGGTTGACTACTTTATTGCTAAGAATTCCCTGAAAATTGGAGGGGAGGACATTCTGCTTAAATACAAGTTGTTATTCCTTTCAGGAATCACCGATCAGCAACTACAAAGAGCCATCTTATATTTTGAAAAGAGTCGCGCCGTGATACACCACCTGCCTCTGGCTGAGTACAAGAATGTCATTCAACAAAATATCGAAAGGGCCGAGCGGCTTCGGTGGGAAATTCAGCATAGTATAAAGAAAACACAGAATAGAATGCAATTGAGCTCAGTAAAAGTCAATTCAATTGCGAAGTCGCCCGTAGCTGAGTCCATCAATAGTTCCATAATAAGTGCTGTTGGTTTTCCTGCTCGATCCGAAGATTCTTGTACTGGATGAAGCTACATCATCAATTGATCTCCAGTCCGAAAGCCTGATCAGGGATGCCACAGAAAGAATCATGGAGAACAAAACCACGATAATTATCAGTCACCGACTATCGTCCATAACGAGTGTTGACAGAATGGTATTAATGGACAACGGGAAGATCATAGTTAGCGGAAAGCATGATGAATTGTATAACTTCAACAAACAATACACGGACCTTTATCAGGGAAGCTTGTCTTAAGTGATCTTTGAAGATCGCAACCGAATAGCCCTCTGGAACGATACCAATAAAAAGGTGAGCTTGTCAGCTCACCTTTCCAAATCCCATTCTCCCACCTTGCGATCAAGTCACCTAATCGGAGGCAACCTGTATGTTGTCAACGACGTTCGGCGCATTCGTGTGGAACAACATCAGATCGCTTAGATAACCCCTTTCTCCTGAAGTCTGCACATTCCCTTCGAGGATCAGGTCCGGGCCATTTACGATGATATGAATCGGCGGATTTATCTCGAGCGCGTAGGGTTGATAAAACGGATCGCTGTAGATGAGACGATACGCTCGGTACTTCAGCCCAACCGAACCGATCGCAGTCTTGAGATTGTTGACAACTCTTTTCACACCGACTACTCTGTTTGCCTGATCCTGATATTGTTTGATGTACCATGGTGCATCAACCCAGCCATTTAGTGTGACGACCCCGTGGTGTACATTGGTAGTCACCCAATCAAAGGCAGTATAAAATGTATGTGTCTCGATTTGGTGCATTACTTCTTTCGAAACAACCGAATCGGGGACAGCCGGGGCCAACACCGTCAGGTTGTTTATCACCTCAAAATTCTTTTCAACGTTTTCTGCGATCTTCTTTGCGCGAGCTATGTCGTAGATTGTCGGAACAGTACCCGCAAGCGTTATTTTCTTGTTAGCTACGGCAACGTCAACGTTGTTGCCGTTCATGATTCCGGACTTAATTAACTTGTACTGAACGGATATTTTGACTTGACTGTCAGACTGCCCGACTGTGCCTGCCCATGAATTAGTTGCGGAACATGCGATCATGATTGCTGTGAGCGTTGAAAGCACAGCCAGCCACGAAATGGATCTTCTCGTTTTCATAAATGACCTCCATGGTCTTTTATCTTTGTCGCTTCGCTGTCTTCGTCGCTTGAGCTTCACTCCCGGCATCTTGGCGACAATATGATAGACTACAGCAACACCTGGTTGGTTTACTGCCCGGACACCATAGTTTGGCAAAAACGGCGAAATTGAGGCGTTCGCAGAGGAGTGAAAAAGAATTAATTTGGATTTAATCTAATGTCGTCGTGATAAGGACTGCAGACAATGCAAAAAGAATTTTCAAGCCTATCATCGGACAGCCGGTCAGCGACATGACTTTGCCGCTGACCGGCTGTCCGATTGAGCTTTTCGGCCGGAAGCCGAATTGGATGACTCAGTTCAGATCAGTCACGGTTACGCTTTTAGGCGTGACGGTAACGTAAACCTTTTTGGGGTCAACTCCGTCTTTGCCGGAAGTTTTACCGCAACTGATGATGTAGAGTATTTGGGCCGAACCTGAACTCAAAGTGAAGGTACTTAAGTCAAAGCAGTAAAGGGCTGTCTCATCCCTGCCTCCTCGTATTATCACCTTCTCGTATCTTCATCATCGCTACTCTATCCAATATAGAGAGATTACGGACCGAGTCAACAAGATGGCCGAAGATTAAAGATTTTTAACTACTCGAATCTGAATATCAAACAGATTCCAACGATCTATGCGACGAGACCTCAGAAGAAAGCTCTTACCTCCGCAGTCATCGTGTGAATTGGTGAGCCGCCTCCTTCAATCCTCCCCGTGTAGTCCGCGTTCGCCTGAATGAAAGAGTTAATCCTGTATTGAAATCCTATTTCCCAGATGTAATTCTGGCCCGGCAGGAAGCCTTGCGTCAGTGAATATGGGATATAGACATTTGGTGCTACGCCCGACATTGATACTTCGTCACGCTCGATACTAGACGTCAACCTACCTTTAGTGAGTATGGAATATGCAACCTTCAACTCTTCAGTATTCATCGATGCGGTCAAACCTGAACGTAGTGCATCGACCGCTTTGGAGAACTGAAGCTTGAACGACGATTCCACATTTATGTTCGGGCGATATGAAAGTTCAGAAGTGACAGTGCTCGAAGTGATAAGATGAGCTCTGTCCGTATAGGTAGTATAGACGTTGTCTCTGCCCAAATTGACGTCCAGCTGCTCATAGAAAGTGTCCGACAGCTTGGTTCGCACTCTGACACTTTGTTGCCGAGTATAGTCACGTTCAGTCGCGATAGAGTATTGACTGAGAGACTTGTTCTCGAGGAATCTGAGACGCAAAGAAAAGTCTCGATCATTTTGAAGAATGTATAAATCCTGCTGGAACACCTGTGCCCCGCTGATTGTCAGGCTGTCGTTCAAGAATTTCGAGAGGTCCATGAGATATATCTCGCTCAAGTTGCTCGTCTGGTTATTCTCGGACACCTCCCATAAAGTGACCGACGAGAGCGAGCGTAGAACTGCGGACACTGGACTGCCGTTACCTTTTATGAACCTGTCGGGCGTCAAAGCAACCCTGATATTAGTTTTCAGATCGACGACCGGATAAAGCTGCGTGGTTGGTCTTGTGAGCAGGATATAATCTCCATTGAAGTTCACCTGCTGAAATTCGGTCGGGTCTGTCAGATCGACCTGACCGTTGTGGTGGGTATCCACCCAGACGTACTGTCCCTGTCCCGGCTGGACTTTCCAGAAAATTTGCTGGAGGCGTGCAGCGCGGTCGGTCGTTACCTGGTAGAAGAGATTGGTTTCAATCCCGCGGTTAAGCGGAGAATAAGTCGTCTGCCATTTCGACAAGAAGGATTCGGTGTTTGTGTTACCGAGTGTCTGAAAGCTGTCGGAATATGTTTGCTTCCTATATGTGAGAAGAAGGTTCGAATTGAAATCGTTCCACTCGGAGAGTTGAAGTCCCACCTGACCCACGAGCGATTTCGAAGATGGTACAAGCTCGCCGCCGACCACGCCGCTTTCGTCTCTTTCGTAAAGGCTGGCGTTTATATCCAGGTTATGGAACTGAGAAATCGAGAGCGTCGGGCCGAATTGGATGTAGCGATACGATGCGGCCCACATCGAGTCCGTCCCGGTCGTAGCGAGCCTGCGGTCCTCCGACTGAAATTCAAAGCCCGGCACGAACTTGCCGAGTTGTAACTGGAAGGTCCCACTTTGCCTGAACCAGTTTCCAAAATTCGAGAAAACATTGTCTCTACTGTCAACTAAAGTCGCCTGGTAATTGACGGTAGGGATCAAGCTTACCGTTGAGTCCGATCCGGGCTTGCCGCCGAAGCTCAGAGTCCCCGAATATCTTCCCGAGCTGAAGCCGGTGCCGCGTGTAATCCTTCCCACATCCCCTCCGATCGTCAGATTCATGGTCTTGATCGAAGGCGAAAAGTCGAGATGAGCCTGGTTTAACAATTCGTTTCCGGCGACCAGCGTGTCGATGCCCCATTCTCGATTGAACTCGACATTGTTTGTTAGATCCATCGGAGTAAAATCGGCACTTTCGTACCGTGTCATCTCATTGAAATTGAGTGCCCCGATGTCGGCGTTGCCGATTGTCACATGCCTGGGAGCATAAGCGAGGCCGAATTTCATTCCAGAACCGTACCTAGTTACCCCAGGCAATGAAGAAAACCTGTTCACATCGAGACTGCTTGCAGCATACTCCAGGCTCACCGCTCCGTCTTTGTTGAAACGGTATTGCGCATTGACATCGGCAAGCTGCTGGAACTGAGGCATCGGAAGAATAACGATAGGTGCGTAGTCCCCCTGGTCGATTCCGACGAAATTGTACTGACCGAAGCCGACCGACTGGTAATCTCCTTTTCCGTTTCCAACCAATGAAAAGGAAACATCATAGACTGCGTTAACCAGACCAGCCGTGTCGGTCGGTTGAACAAACCTGTAGATGTAATAAGGTTTGCCGTTGACCATGAGGGAGTCCAAACTATATTGACCCTTTCCGATTCCGGACACTGAATCGCGCCCGACGTAGGTCACTCCACTTGTCGATGCGGCGAGTCGATTGCTTCCGGCAGCGGCAAGAAGTGCTTTGTCGGAATCCGCCAATGAAACTCCCAGCGCACTGTTTGGCTCGTCGCCTTCCTGGTAGTATGATATTCCAAGTCGAAGTTTGTTGTTGACAAGCTTAGTGGAGACTGCTCCGCCTGCGAACGTCCGTTGGAAATTTCCGTTGGTGTATTCGAAGGTAACGAAGATCCGGCTCAGGTTCGTGATGAGATGCTTCGGTGTGAAAGTGATCTGGGCATTAGAATAATCGATTGTGTAGTCATTCGTCTCGCCGCGAACCATGGCGATGCCGTCAAGATAGACTTTCTCGGACCCGGCAATGACAACGATGTTCGGATTTCCGTTCTCTCCAACAAGCTGGTACGGCCCCTGACTGCCGTCGATTGGCGCGACCTGTTGAGTAGTGAACATGCCTCTGCTTACGGCCCCGCTGGCCATGACAGACGTCTGCCCGTAGTGCGCGGTTCCCATCGCCCCCTCCAGCTTGCGGTCGATAATACCGAACTCGGTTCCCTTCTCAGACAATTGAAAATCACCTAACGTGCCAACGATGTGAGGAGACTTTATCGTCACGAAGACGTTGTCGAATTCCTGTAAAGTCCTGGTGTTTCCCTCCGGCTGGATTGGACTCGACTGGTCGGTCAACGCCGCAGTCACACTGACATCTTTAGTGAGATTGCCCGACAGCTGCATTCTGAACCCGGAGTTGAGAGTGAGGTCCTGATTCGAACCAATAGTGAAACCGCGAACGATGCTGCCACTTTTTTGAATATTGCGTCCGAAGAGCTCCGCCGGAGTTATCGGCGCACTCGGGGCTATCATGGTGATGTTCTTCTTGAGTGTAGTGTCGTATCTTGCTATCGTCACATGGCTCGTGTATTCTGTCGGCAAATTGAAGGGGAAGTTCCTGTAAGATATTCTAATGGAGTAAACAGAGTCTTTTCTACTCTGGAAGAAATTACCCTTCTTGTTGAAACTGATAATACCGGCAGTGTAATCGATCTCATAGTCGATTCCCCGTTTTAGCGTGGTCGAATCGGAAGACACTCTTTCCGATTTCTGGATTATGAACCTGTGTGGGAGTCGTACAGAAGTATCGGGGTTTGAGATCCGCAAAATGATGAATTTTTCCTCACCGGTGAAGTTCACGGCTCGCGGAATTCTAGCGGAGTCTAGCTGAGCCTGTGATGTTCGCGGAAAGATGAGAATGCAGCACGACAAGATGCTAAAAGCAAGGAAAAATACGGACTTGGCGCTACGCATCGTCTCAAAGGTGCAACAGGCACCTCAACCGAACGTGAAGGAGAATCCCATGAGACTGAGACATAATTGTTTTTGGGTACAATTTGAGGGGACATACTCGCAAATCAAGACCCTCGCTTGCGTCTCAGGCAGTTTTGCCGAAGGGGCAGCTTCTTACAATCTTTGCGAACGAATCCGCCTTTAGGCTTGCACCGCCGACGAGCGCTCCATCGACATCCGGTTGCGAGAGCAGTTGCGCCGCGTTGTCCGGTTTTACGCTCCCGCCGTACTGAATCGTCAGAGAAGCAGCGACATCCCGGTCAAACATTTCCGCAACCACCGACCTAATGAATGCATGAGCTTCTTCTGCCTGCTGCGGAGTTGCATTTCTTCCGGTCCCTATCGCCCAGATCGGCTCATATGCGATGACGAGGTTCGCCATGTCTTGCGCCGTCAAACCACCAAGAGGAGCCTTCACCTGCCGCTCTAATACTTTTTCCGTTACGCCGCCGTCGCGTTCCGAAAGACTTTCCCCCACACATAGTATGACCTTCAAATCCGAGATCAATGCCTTCTTCACCTTCTTCGCAACGATCTCATCGGTCTCCGCAAAAAACTGGCGACGTTCAGAATGACCTACAATCACGTACACCACTTCGAGCGACTTCAGCATCCTGGCAGATATTTCGCCGGTGAATGCTCCATTATCCTCGAAGTGCAGGTTCTGTGCTCCGAGCTTGAAGTCGCTCCCCTGGAGATTCTTCGCGGCAACGTGAAGCGCCGTGAACGGTGGGCAGATCACAACTTCAGCCGGGCAATCACTCCCCTGCATCTCTTTCTGAAATGCCGAAATGAATTCGGAAGTCTCGTTGATATCTTTGTTCATTTTCCAATTAGCTGCAATAATTTTCTTTCTCATATTTCCTCTTTTGATTAGCGCCCAGCCCTCAGCATTCGGCAATCAGCAAAAAGCCGCAGCCGCTACAGTCGACAGTCGTTTAGTTTTTAAATTTTTCCAATTTCTGTTTCAAAAGTTGATTCAATATTTTGGGATTCGCTTTCCCTCTCGTCTTCTTCATAATCTCGCCAACAAAGAAACCAAATAGTTTGTCTTTACCGCCGAGGTAGCGTTTCAGTTCTTCCGGGTTTGACTGGAGAACTTCATTCACCGCCTTTTCAATTTCAGATTCGTCCGAGACTTGTTTGAGACCTTTCCTTTCAATTATTGAATCAGGCGATTCTCCGGACTCCAGCATACCTTCAAATACCACTTTGGCAATCTTAGTCGAGATCGTACCATCATTTATCAAATCGATCATCCGTGAAAGGCTCTGCGGTTTCACGGAAAAATTGCGAATCTTGGCAGACCTTTCGTTTACTTCCCGCAGGACATCGGTCATTATATAATTGCTCGCCTGCTTGAAAGATTCCCTCGACCGGGTTTTGAGACTCGTGACAACACTTTCGTAATAGTCGCCGACTTCCTTTTCAGCCGTGAGAATTTCCGCATCATATTTCGGCAGTGAGTAGTCCTGCACGAACCTGCTTCGCTTCTCCACCGGAAGCTCGGGCTGAGCCGATTTTATCTCGCTGATCCATTCCTGATCGATCACAACCGGTACAAGATCAGGATCGGGATAGTACCTGTAATCGTTCGCCTCTTCCTTCGAACGCATGGGACGCACTTCGTTAGTGTCGGCGTCGTAAAGAAGAGTCTGCTGGATGATGTGACCGCCGGATTCGAGAAGGAGGTACTGCCTCTCAATTTCCACATCGACGGCACGCTCGACATTCCGGAATGAATTCATGTTCTTGATTTCCACCTTCGTGCCCAATTTCGTCTCTCCTCGAAGCCTGATCGACACGTTTGCATCGCAGCGAAGCGAGCCTTCTTCCATGTTTCCGTCACAGACGCCCAGATAAGTGACGATTTGTTTTATCTGTTGCAGGTAAAGGTAAGCTTCTTCGCCGGATCGAATATCGGGCTGACTGACAATTTCGAGTAGTGGTACACCGCAGCGGTTCAGGTCCACGAGTGTGTCGACGTCCTGGTCATGGATGAGCTTTCCGGCGTCTTCCTCCATGTGGATCCTCACAAGTCCAATCTTCTTTTGTGTCCCATCTTTTTTTTCAATCTCTATATAACCGTCGGAGCAGATCGGCTCCTCAAACTGGGAGATCTGATAGCCTTTCGGAAGATCGGGATAGAAATAATTCTTGCGTGCAAATATTGAGTAGGGAGCGACCGCCGAATGAGTCGCCAAGCCCATTTTGATCGCGAACTCGACGAGCTTCTTGTTCAGAACCGGCAGGACGCCCGGCATTCCAAGACATACGGGACACACGTTCGAGTTCGGCGGGTTGCCGAATTTCGTGGAACACCCGCAGAACGCTTTCGTCTCCGTCAGCATTTGCGAGTGAACTTCAAGTCCGATTACAGCTTCGTACTTATTCCAATCCATTAGACCTCAAATCTACCCATCGGTCATAAAATCTATTTTGTCTCAATTGCGACATACTCGGCAAAAGAACTCGACTCTGGAACCGGCATTCCATCTTCCAACAAACCGTGCACATGGAGTTCGATAGCTTCCTGCATATTTCTCTCCGTCTCTTCGCGAGTGGAGCCGGTTGCTATGCAGCGTGGTAGATCGGGCGAGTACGCGGAATAATTACCGTCAGCCTTCTCAATTACCACAAGGAAACGGTTCATATTATTTCTTCTCCTCTTTCGACTTTGCTTGCTTTGGTACGCTATTCAACATTCCGGGAGCCAGATCATCATTTGAATGTCCGGCAATTGTTACTCTTCCGCGCTTCATCGGGTGTTTATACTGTCGATGACTCCCTCTCGTTTCAACATGATACCACCCGCAGGCTTCAATTAGTTCTGTGATTTCGCGGACCTTTAATTCAGTGCCGCCACAACCTTCTCCGCTGCGTCTTTCAGGCCGTTCGCCACTGCGAAGTTGAGTCCGGAATTTTTGAGGAGATCTGCTCCTTCCTTCGCATTCGTACCTTCAAGTCTGACAACCACCGGTAAATTTACTGAGACGATTTTCGCCGCATCTATAACACCTTGTGCAACGCGGTCACATCGGACAATTCCGCCGAAGATGTTTATAAGGATGGCCTTCACATTTGGATCCGACAGAATAATCTTGAAACCGCTAGAGACGGTGTCTACATTAGCACCGCCGCCGACATCCAGAAAGTTTGCGGGCTCGCCCCCGCTGAGCTTAATGATGTCCATCGTCGCCATCGCAAGTCCAGCACCGTTCACCATGCAGCCGACGTTTCCATCAAGCTTGATGTAATTCAGATGCGACTTCGATGCCTCGACTTCCAAAGGAGACTCTTCGTCTAAGTCTCTCATCTCTACAATTTCGGGATGGCGGAAAAGTGCACTGTCATCGAAATTCATTTTAGCATCGAGGGCAATTACCGAACCTTTCTTCGTAAGAACAAGCGGGTTGATCTCTGCGAGGCTGGCGTCAGATGATTCATAAGCTTTGTAGAGTGCAGTCAGGAATTTTACTGCGCTCTTGTGAGCCTCACCTTCCAGTCCCAATCCAAACGCGAGCTTTCTCGCCTGGTTCGCCATCAGTCCGATTCCAGGGTCGATTGTTTCTTTCAATATTTTCTCGGGAGATTCGGCCGCCACCTTCTCGATCTCGACTCCACCTTCCGTGGAAACCATGACGACGTTCTTCGAGGTAGCTCTGTCGAGGACTATGCCGGCATATAATTCCTTTGCGATGTTTATTCCCTGCTCAATCAGGAGTCGTTTAACCACTTTCCCTTCCGGCCCCGTTTGGTGTGTAACCAGCGTCATCCCGAGCATCTGAGCTGCAAGTTGTCCGACTTCTCCAATGCTTTTAGCCAGCTTCACACCGCCGCCCTTTCCGCGGCCGCCGGCGTGTATCTGTGCCTTCACCACCCAGACCTCACCACCTATTTCTTGAGCTGCCTGGACGGCCTCGTCCACGTTGAACGCCACTTTTCCTTTTGGAACTGAAACGTTGAATTTCTTAAGAATATCTTTTGCCTGATACTCATGGATTTTCATCTGATTACCCTGGTTGATTTGCTGAAATTCATTTTTAGAAATATAGGGAACGGTAGTTTGGAACTCAAGAAACGGTATTCCACAACGAGATGATGCTCGTGCAGAAAAGAGCCTGCTGACTTGACTTTCAAAGTACTGGATGTTTACTCTTGAGCAGAGAATTAAGAATGAAGAGAACTTAATGGAAATCTTCGCAGGCACAGCAGGATGGAGTTATGCCGACTGGTATGGCCCGTTCTACCCGAAGAAAAAAGAGAAA